>CAYTRH010000122.1:0-9030 GCA_964440155.1 uncultured Thiobacillus sp.
CGTCGACTTCCAGCACCTTGACCTTGACGATGTCGCCGGCCTTGACCACGTCGCGCGGATCCTTGACGAATCGTTCCGCCAGTGCCGAGATGTGCACCAGGCCGTCCTGATGCACGCCGACATCGACGAAGGCGCCGAAATTGGTGACGTTGGTGACCACGCCCTCCAGCGTCATGCCCGCACGCAGATCCTTGAGTTCGTTGACGCCATCCTGAAAGACGGCGGTCTTGAACGCCGGGCGCGGGTCGCGGCCGGGCTTTTCCAGTTCGCGCAGGATGTCGCGCACGGTGGGCAAACCGAAACGGTCATCCACGTAGCGGGCCGGATCCAGACGTTTGAGCACGTCGACGTTGCCGATCAGCGCCTTGATGTCGGTGCCCAGGTCATCGAGCATGCGCCGCACCAGCGGATAGCTCTCCGGGTGCACCGCGGAAGCGTCCAGCGGGTCGTCACCGCCCGGCACGCGCAAGAAGCCGGCGGCCTGCTCGAAGGTTTTCGGCCCCAGACGCGGCACCCGTTTCAGCGCCTCGCGGCTGGGGAATGGACCGTGTGCGTCGCGATACGCGACGATCTGGTTGGCGAGACTGGCGTTGAGCCCGGATACGCGGGTGAGCAAGGCGGCGGAGGCGGTATTGACGTCGACGCCGACGGCGTTGACGCAGTCCTCCACCACGGCTTCCAGCGCCTGGCTCAGCCTGGCCTGGCCGAGGTCGTGCTGATACTGGCCGACGCCGATGGCCTTGGGCTCGATCTTGACCAGCTCGGCCAGCGGATCCTGCAGGCGGCGGGCGATGGATACCGCACCGCGCAACGATACGTCCAGTTCGGGCAACTCGCGCGCGGCGGCCTCCGACGCCGAATAGACCGAGGCGCCGGCTTCGCTGACCGTGACCTTGGACAGCTTCAGTTGCGGATGGCGGCGCATCAGGTCGGCCGCCAGCCGGTCGGTCTCGCGGCTGGCGGTGCCATTGCCGATGGCGATCAGTTCGGCGCCGTGCCTGGCCGCCAGCGCGGCCAGCGTGGCGATGGCGCCATCCCAGTCGCGGCGCGGCTCGTGCGGGTAGATGGTGGCGGTATCCAGCAGCTTGCCGGTACGGTCCACCAGCGCCACCTTGACCCCGGTACGGATGCCGGGATCGAGGCCGATCACCGTCTTCGCTCCGGCCGGCGCGGCCAGCAGCAGATCCTTGAGGTTGCCGGCGAAGACGCGGATGGCCTCGGACTCGGCGCGTTCGAACAACGCGTTCATCAGCTCCACCTCCAGGTGCAGCGAGAGCTTGACCTTCCACGCCCAGCGCGCGCAGTCGAGCAACCAGCGGTCGGCGGCACGGCCACGCTCGGCCAGCCCGAAGTGGGCGGCGACCATGGCCTCGCAAGGACTCCTCACCTCATCGACCGGGGCGGCGAGTTCTTCGGGCAGCTTCAGGGTCACCGCCAACACACCTTCGCTGCGCCCGCGGAACAGCGCCAGCGCCCGGTGCGAGGGCATCTGCCGCCAAGGCTCCTCGAAGGCGAACCAGTCACGGAACTTCTGTCCTTCCGCTTCCTTGCCTTCGATCACCCGGGAGACTATCAGCGCGTGGTCACTCAGATGCTGGCGCAGGGATTGCAACAGTGCGGCGTCCTCGGCGAAGCGTTCCATCAGGATCTGGCGTGCGCCATCCAGCGCCGCCTTGACGTCGGCGACGCCCTTGTCGACATCGACGTAGGCGGCTGCGGTGTCCTCCGGATGCAGCGTTGGATCGCCGAACAACGCATCGGCCAGCGGTTGCAGGCCGGCCTCGCGCGCGATCTGCGCCTTGCTGCGACGCTTGGGCTTGTACGGCAGATACAGGTCTTCCAGACGCTGCTTGGTCTCCGCCACGTCGATCTCGGCGCGCAGTTCCGGCGTCAGTTTGCCCTGTTCGTCGATGCTGGCCAGCACCGCCGTCCGCCGTTCCTCCAGTTCGCGCAGGTAGCCGAGGCGCTCGGCCAGGTGGCGCAACTGGGTATCGTCCAGACCACCGGTGGCCTCCTTGCGGTAGCGCGCGATGAACGGCACGCTGGCGCCGTCATCGAGCAACGCGACGGCGGCGGCGACCTGGCGTGGCGGGACGTTCAGTTCCTGGGCGATGCGGACTTCGATGGCTGGCAGCATGGGCGGGGCGATACGGTGGGTTGCCGAAGGCGGGGCAGGATGCGCAATCGCCGCGCGTTCGGCAAGACTTGACAGGTGGCCCCTATGCCGGCTTGACCGCCACCACCTGCACCACCGCGCCGCGGCCGGTGTGCAGCGTACCTTCGAGGACATCGCGCTCCAGTTCGACGCCGTGTACCAACGTCACGCCGGTCAGCTCCCTGCGCAGTTCCGCGAGCGTCATCATCATTTCGACCGTCGGCGGCCCGCCGGTGCCGAGTTCTAGCTGGCGCGGGGTATAGGCTTCCAGGATCAGCCGGCCGCCCGGCCGCAGACCGGCCACCACGCGCCGATGCAGCGCGCGGCGCAGGTCCGGCGCCACGTGGCAGAAAATGGAGACGATCAGATCCCAGGCAGCCGGTTCGATGTCCAGATGTGCGAGGTCGCCCACCCGGGTACGGATGCGCACGCCACGCTCGCGCGCCAGCCGTTCCGCCTTGGCCAACCCCACGGCGGAAGCGTCCACCGCCAGTACCTCGTGGCCCAATGCCGCCAAGTGCACGGCGTTGCGGCCTTCGCCTTCCCCCAGGCACAGCGCGCGGCCCAACGGCAGGTCGCGCACGGCGTCGGCGAGAAAGGCGTTGGGTTCGGTGCCGTAGACGTAGTGCTCGGCGGCGTATCGGTTGTCCCAGAGGTTCATGGCGTGTCCTGCGAAATTTGCGTGGCGGCCGGGGCGGGTCGGCTCGGCGTCGGCCGGCAAGGGTAGCCGATTCCGGCGTGAGGGAGTCATGGCGACGCCCCTCTCCGTCATTGCGAGGCGCGCAGCGCCGCGGCAATCCAGCAACCACCGCCGCGCCGGAGCAAACCCCTGGATCGCCACGCTGCGCTCGCGATGACGCCGTGCCTACGGCGGGCACGATGGTCATCCGCACGCCGTCGCCCCGTCGCCGTCATTGCGAGGCGCGCAGCGCCGCGGCAATCCAGCAGCCACCGCCGCGCTGGAGCAAACCCCTGGATCGCCGCGCTGCGCTCGCGATGACGTCGTGCCTGCGCCGGTGCAAACCCCTGGATCGCCACGCTGCGCTCGCGATGACGTCGTGCCCGCGCCGGTGCAAAACCCTGGATCGCCACGCCGCGCTCGCGATGACGACTTCCGCCCGCTGCCCCGACCATCGCCGCGCTACGCCATACGCATCGCCGCCTTCGCCCGCACCAGGGTGCCGTTGCGGTAATCGGCGAACGCCTGTTCGATCTCCTCGCGTGTGTTCATGACGAACGGGCCGTACTGCACCACCGGCTCGAGCAGCGGCCGGCCGGCGACGACGATGGCGCGGGCGCCGGCAGGTCCGGCGACCAGGCGCACACCGTCGCCGTCGCCGAACACCGTGAGACTGTGGCGCGGCAGGGCCCGGCCGACCGACTCGGCATCACCCTCGAAGACGTAGGCGAAGGCGGCATGGCCAGACGGTATCGGCAGATCGATCCCGGCACCGGCGGCCAGCGACACGTCCAGATACGACAAACCGGTATGCGGGTCATCGACGACGCCGCGCACACCGCCATACTCGCCGGCCAGCACGCGCACGCGCGCGTCGCCGGTGGTGACTTCGGGGATCGCGCCGGGGCCGAACTCCTGATAGGCCGGCTCGCTCATCTTCTCGCGCGCGGGCAGGTTGATCCACAACTGGAAACCGCGCATCAGCCCGTCGCTCTGGCGCGGCATCTCCGAATGGATGACGCCGCTGGCCGCCTTCATCCATTGCGCGCCGCCAGCCACCAGATCGCCGCGGTTGCCCATGCTGTCGCGGTGTTCCATGTGACCGTCGAGCATGTAGGTGAAGGTGACGAAGCCGCGATGGGGATGATCGGGGAAGCCGGCGATGTACTGCTCCGGATCGTCGCTGCCGAAGTGATCCAGCATCAGGAAGGGATCGAGCTGGCGCAGCGCGGGCGTGCCCAGCGTGCGATGCACGGTGACGCCGGCACCCTCGGCAACGGCGTGGGCCTGGACGATCTGGCGGATGGGACGGGGGTTCATATGCGTCTCCTGTCGTTGATCGGTCGAGCGATGCAGCACGTCCGACGGGGGCTCATGCCACTTGGGCCAGCGCGCCGGGGTGCGGTTCCAGCGCCGCGTCCAGGCGCGCAAGCGCCTCGGCATACGCTTCGTCGCCGCGCAGGTTGAGCCGCTCGGCGGCGATCACGCGCACATCAGCGATGCCCAGGAAGGCCAGCATGTGTCGCAGCCAGGGCGTGGCGAAGTCGATGGCTCCGCCCACTTCGGTGCCGCCGCTGGCGACCAGCAGGAATGCGGTCTTGCCGGCCAGCAGGCCGCGCGGGCCGTGCTCGGTATAGCGGAAGGTGACGCGTGCACGCGCGATCTGGTCGATCCACGCCTTCAGGCTGGCAGGTGCGGCAAAGTTGTACAGCGGCACGCCGATGACCAGCACGTCCGCCGCCATGACCTCGCCGACCAGCCGGTCGGACAAGGCCAGCGCGGCACGCATGTCGGCATCACGCGCATCCGCCTCGGTGAAGTTGGCGGCGACCCAGTCGGCATCGATGAACGGCAGGCCGGCAGCCAAGTCGCGCACCACGACCTGCCCGGGCTGGTCCGCCAGCAAGCGCGCGACCAGTTGATCGGCGAGCCGGCGGGTGACGGACGCATGGCGCCGCGCGCTGGAATCGACGCGCAGGATGTTGATGGCTGACGGCTTGCGGGTATCGGTCGGCATGGCATGGACTCCTGGGTGGGATGGTTACCGGCGTATGCATGTACGCCTGGATGGACATTGTGGTTGTAATCCAAATACGGATAAACAATGATTGTCTCAACATATTGTTCTTGCATCGGCAACAATGGACCGGTTCGCAGAAATGAACCTCTTCGTGCACGTGGTGGAGGCCGGCAGCATCAGCGGCGCGGCCGAGCGCCTGGAGGTAGCCAAATCCGCGGTCAGCCGCCGCCTGGCGGAGCTGGAGAGCCGTCTGGGCGTCACCCTGCTGCATCGCACCACACGGCGTCTGTCGCTCACCGACAGCGGCCGCGCCTACCTGCAGCGGGCACAGCGCATCCTCGCCGACCTGGACGAAGCGGAGCGAGCGGTCGGTAGCGCGCATGCAGCGGTGCGCGGCCGTCTTAAGGTGGCCCTGCCGCTGTCCTTCGGTCTGCTGCACCTGACACCGTTGATCCTGGAATTCGGCACGCTGCATCCCGGCGTGGAGTTCGATCTGGACTTCAACGACCGGCAGATCGACCTGATGCAGGAAGGCTTCGATCTGGCCATCCGCATCGCCAACCTGCCCGATTCCAGCCTGATCGCGCGTCGTCTGGCGCCGGTGCGTCACCTGGTGTGCGCCAGCCCCGACTATCTCGCGCGGCACGGCACGCCGTTGACCATCGATGACCTACGAACCCATGTCTGCCTGGTCTACAGCAACCTGGCGCAACCCGGCCTGTGGCGCTACCGCACGCCGGACGGCCGCGCCGGCAGCGTGCAGGTGCGCGTGGCGCAGCGCGCCAACAGCGGCGATCACCTGCTGCGCGCGGCATTGGCGGGACACGGCCTGTTCATGGCGCCCACCTTCTACCTCGGCGAGGCACTGCGCGACGGCACACTGGTGCCGGTGCTCAGCGATCACACCTGGCCGGCGTTGAACGCCTACGCGGTCTACCCGCCAACACGGCACCTGTCCAGCCGGGTGCGCACGTTCATCGATTTCGTCGCCGCGCGCCTGGCCGGCGAGCCGGCGTGGGAGGTCGCCGGCACCAAGCCGCCCGCCGCCCGATAGCGCGGTCACACCGCCGGTGGGCGCAACTCCGCCAACAGGCGCCGCACTGGCGTCGGCAGCGCGGCGCCGTCGAGGTCGTCCAGCCCCAGCCACACCCGACCCGCTTCGTTGACCGCAGCGCGCGCGCGCACCGCCAACAGCCACGGCACGATGCGCAGGCGGAAATGGGTGAACGTGTGCAGCAGCGGCGGTAGTGCGGCGACTCCGCCCGCCTCGGCGCGATAGCCCAAGGTTTGCGCCGCCGCCACCGGGTCCGCGTCCGGCGGGCATTCCGGCAGGCTCCACAAGCCGCCCCAGATGCCGCTGGGCGGGCGCCTTTCCAGCAACACCTCACCGGCCGCGAGCAGCACCAGCATGCCCACGGACCGCTCCGGCAGCGCCTTGCGCGGCCGTGGCGCCGGCAACTCGCGTTGCCGGCCGGTGCGCCGGGCAACGCACACATCGTCGAACGGGCAGTACTGGCAACGTGGCCGCGCGCGGGTGCACAACGTCGCACCCAGGTCCATCAGGCCCTGCGTGTAGGCGCGCACCGCGCGCGCCGGCAACAGACGCTCGGCCAAGGCCCACAGCTCGCGCTGCACCTTGGCCTCGCCGGGCCAGCCGTCGATGCCGAACACCCGCGCCAGCACACGCTTGACGTTGCCGTCCAGGATGGCGTGGCGCTGGCCGTAGGCGAACACCGCGATGGCGGCGGCGGTGGAACGGCCGACGCCGGGCAACTCGGCGATGTGCTCGATGTCGCGCGGGAACACGCCGCCATGGCGGTCGCGCACCAGCCGCGCGGCGGCATGCAGGTTACGCGCACGGCTGTAGTAGCCGAGCCCCGCCCACAGCGCCAACACCGCGTCCAGGTCGGCGTCGGCCAGCGCGGCCAGATCGGGGAAACGCGCGAGAAACCGCCGGTAGTAGGGCAGCACCGTGTCCACCTGCGTTTGTTGCAGCATGATCTCCGACAGCCAGATGGGATAAGGGTCGCTGCCGCCCTGCCAGGGCAGGTCATGGCGGCCGTGCGCCTGCTGCCAGGCGACGAGACGGGTGGCGAAGTCGGGCTGCATCGGCCAAGTGTGCCAGAATCGGCGCATGCCCCTCACCACCCGCGACCATGACCGCAACAGCGCCGGCATGACCTACGTCTATCCGGTGGTGTCACGCCGCGCCGGCGGCGTATCGGTCGGCGTCAACCTGAACCCCAACAATGCCTGCAACTGGCGCTGCATCTACTGCCAGGTGCCCAACCTGAGGCGCGGCGGGCCACCGCCATTGGACCTGACGACGCTGGAAGGCGAGTTGCGGCGCATGCTGGCGGACATCGTGCAGGGCGACTTCCTGGCGCGCGCCGTGCCGGAAGGCATGCGCCGGCTCAATGACGTGGCCCTGTCCGGCAACGGCGAGCCGACCAGCGCACCCGAGTTTGCCTCGGTGGTGACGCTGATCGGCCGGGTGCTCGAGGCGTTCGACCTGCTTGGCCGCATCAAGCTGGTGCTGATCACCAACGGCAGCCTGACGCACCGGGCCGACGTGCGCGACGGCCTGCGCGCCATGACGGCGATGAACGGCGAAGTCTGGTTCAAGTTCGACCGCGCGACGCCCGCCGGCATGCGCCTGGTCAACGACACCGCAACCGATCCCGAACGGCATTACCAGCGGCTGAAGACCGTGGCGATGCTGTGCCCGACCTGGATACAGACGTGCATGTTCGCGCTCGACGGCGCGCCGCCCGACGAAGCCGAGCTCGATGCCTGGTTGGCCGTGCTGGCGCGCGCGCGGGACGACCGGCTGCCGCTGCGCGGCGTGCTGCTATACGGCCTGGCGCGACCGTCCATGCAGCGCGAGGCAGCCCGCCTCGGCACACTGCCGGCGGCATGGCTGGAACGGCTAGCGCAGCGCGTGCGCGCGCTGGGCTGGGAGGCGCGGGTGTCCGCGTGACTGCGCCGACCCTGGGTCGGCCGGCATGGATCAGCGTTGGCCAGCGTCGGCGCGCAGACCATCGAGGTAGAGATCGATCAACGCACCCGCCTCGGCGGACAGCGAATACAGTTCCGGCTCCATGCTCCAGTTGATGATCAGGCCGTCGATGTAGGCGAACAGGCCGATGGCCACGCGGCGCACGTCCAGATCGGCGCGCACCTGGCCGCGCGCCTTCGCCAGACCGAGGTTGCGTTCGATGATGTCGCGCGCGTCGATGCGACACTGCTGGCGGCGTTGCATGGTGGGCGCGATCTCGTCGACGAACTCGCACTTGAAACTGAGGATTTCGAATACCCGCCGGCAGCGCTGGTCTTCCTCGGTCAGGCGCAACACCTCGATGCAACCCTCGCGCAGCTTGCCCAGCGGATCAGCCAGCGTCGGATCGGCGATGCCGTCGAACAGACTTTCCAGGGGCAGCGTGGCGCGGTCGCACATGGCGACGAACAGGTCGGCCTTGTTCTGGAAATGCCAGTAGATGGCACCGCGAGTGACGCCGGCGGCGCTGGCGATGTCGGCCAGCGAGGTGCGCGACACGCCGCGCTCACGGAACAGATGCTCGGCGGTGTCGAGCAGGTGGCTGCGGGTCTCCTGGGCTTCCTCTTTGGTGCGTCGGACCATGTTGTAAGGCTCCTGTATGCGGGCATGCGAGGCGGCCAACCTCGACGAGGCCTTGGACCACTGTAACCGCACGCACGCAAAAAAAAATTCACGCTGCCATATTACATACATTCATGCATGTATGTAATATGGCAGCTTCCAACCGACGGGAGTCCACCGTGCCACGCACCCGCATCCCTTTGCTGCTCGTCAGCCTCTCCCTGTTCGCGCTCGCCGGCTGCGGACCGAACGGCGCGCAGCCGGCCGGCGGCATGCCGCCGGCGCAGATCGGCGTGGTCACGGTGGCACCGCGCGATCTGCCGGTGGAATTCGAATATACCGGCCGCGCCGCGGGCTTCCGCGAGGTCGAGGTGCGCGCGCGCGTCACCGGCATCCTGTTGAAACGCCACTATCAGGAGGGCGCGGCGGTCAAGGCGGGGCAGTTGCTGTTCGAGATCGACCCGGCGCCATTCCGCGCCGCGCTCGACAAGGCCGAGGCGGAGCTGGCGCGCGCCGAGGCCGAGCGGGCGCGCGCGGCGGCCGATGCGGCGCGCCTG
>CAYTRH010000123.1:0-8984 GCA_964440155.1 uncultured Thiobacillus sp.
ATGTGGGTGAGCTGCAACTCACTGTGACTGCCACCGATCTGGCAGGCGCATCGGCTAGCCAGACCTTCGAGCTGGAAGTGACCAACACCAACGACGCCCCGACCGTCGGCGCCGCACTGGGCGCGCAGACCGCAACCGAAGACACCGCGTTTACGTTCACCGTGCCGACGGACGCCTTCGCCGATGCGGATGTGGGTGACCGCCTGAGCTACTCGGCAACCCTGGCCGATGGCTCCGCGTTGCCCGCCTGGCTGCAACTGGATGCGGCGACCGGCACATTCAGCGGTACGCCGGGCAACGAGCATGTCGGTGCGCTGGAAATTCGGGTGACGGCCAGCGATCTGGTGGGTGCCAGCGCCAGCCAGTCTTTCAGCCTCACTGTGGCCAACACCAACGATGCGCCGGAAGTCGCCATCGCACTGGCCGACCAGCAAGCGGCCGAGGACGCGCCATTTGCCTTCACCGTGCCGCAAGATGCATTCCGCGACGTGGATGCGGGCGATACGCTCACGCTCTCGGCTACCCGCGCGGACGGCTCGGCGCTGCCGACCTGGCTCCAGTTCGATGCAGCAACGCGCACCTTCAGCGGCACCCCGGCCAATGGCGATGTGGGCAGCGTCTCCGTACGCTTGACGGCCTCTGACGTGGCGGGTGCTTCGGCCAGCCAAACCTTCGCCATCGGCGTGACCAACGTCAACGATGCCCCCGAGGTGGGCACGGTGCTGACGAACCAGACCGGACGGGCGGGCACGGCGCTGAGCTGGCAACTGCCCGGCACGGCCTTCGTCGATGTCGATGCGGGGGATGTGCTGGCCTACTCGGCCACCTTGGCCGACGGCAGCGCGCTACCCACGTGGCTCGCCTTCGACGCGGCCACCGGCACCTTCAGCGGTACCCCGGCCACGGCGGGTAACTACGCCCTACGGGTCACCGCAACCGACCAGGCGGGGGCTCAGGCCAGCCAGACCTTCACCTTGGCGGTCGAAACCGGCGGCAACCAGGCACCGGTCACCGCGCCGGATGCGGCCAGCTTGATCGAGGATCGCAAGCTCTTCACCTGGGGCAATGTGCTCGCCAACGACCGCGATCCGGAAGGCGAGCGTCTTCGCGTGGCCGATCCGGGCATCCGGCGCGGCGAGTACGGCGTGCTGACCCTGTTGTCCAACGGCACCTACGCCTATGTGCTCGACGATTGCTCCACCAGGGTGCAGGGCCTGGGCGCGGGCGAGACGGTCACCGAGACCTTTGCTTACCTCGCCAGCGACGGCGCGCAGCGCAGCAACGGCGCCTTGACCGTGACCGTGCAGGGCGCCAACGATGCGCCGATGCTGGCCAAGCCCCTCGCCGACGTGCGACTGGCCAAGGGCAAGGACTTCTCGTGGAAGGTGCCCGCAGGCAGCTTTGTTGACGCCGACCGCAACGACACGCTCAGCTACACGGCCACCCTGTCCAACGGCAAGCCGCTGCCGAGCTGGCTCAAGTTCGATGCCGCCACGCAGACCTTCAGTGGCACCGCGCCAGCCAATGCCAAGGGAAGCATCGACGTGCGCGTCACCGCCAGCGATGGCCATGGCGAGTGCTCGACCGCCTCGGACGACTTCACAGTGAGCTTTGGCAGCAAGACGGTCGTTCCCGCTGATCAGAAAGGTAACGAAGGCGTGGGCAATGGCGCGGATGCGCCGCCACCGGGACACAGCGGCAACATCAACGACGGCGCTGGCACCTCGCCGGGGCAGCCGGGCCGCAAGCACGGAGGCGACCGTGATGATGACCCCTTGGGGCGTTTCCTCGACGGATTCAAACGCGACGACAAGTCCGACCAGCCGCACCATTCGGCCTTGCCTACGCTGGATCGTCGCTGGTTCGAGCAATGGGGCGATCAACAGCAGGCCTCCGGGCAGGCCGGTCCGGGTCAGGCCAACCACGATGTGGAGCGCCACTGGGCCGAATTGACCCATGCGCTGAACCGGCTTGATGCCGAACGCCAGAGCGCGCCCGGCTGGAACCACGCCAACCAGGGGGCCGATCTCTCCGGTCTGGCAGGCTGGATGCAGGGCGGTGGGCACGGCGCACGCGGCGGTGTCGATGCCGTATCGCTGGCCTGCGGTACGGGCACCCAGCTCAAGGGCTTCTCCGGCATCAAGGAAGGGGTGGGCAAACTGTCATGGTAAGCCGTCACCCCTGCCGATGGCGCGCGTCCTGATCGCGTGGGAACTGGGCGAGGCCTTCGGTCACCTCGCCCGGTGCCTGCGGCTGGCGGAAGGACTCGTGGCCCGCGGGCACGGTGTGACGCTGGCGCTCAAGGACATTCGGCTACCGGCCGGAAAGGCTCCTGCATCCGGCATCACCGTGTTGCCCGCGCCTCTGACTCCGCAGGCAGGAGCGGGCAGCAGCCCACCGCTGAATTACGCCGATGTGCTGCGTGTCAGCGGGTTTGCGGATGCGCGGGATGTGGCTGCTCGGCTGAACGCCTGGCAGGGGGTGTTTTCGTTGGTACGCCCGGATGTGCTGGTCGCCGACCATGCGCCGACGGCCTTGCTGGCGGCACGGCTCGCCGAAATCCCGTATCTGTCCATCGGCAATGGCTTTGCAATTCCACCCTCCGTGTCCCCTTGGCCCTCGATTCGGCCTTGGGATGCGGTAGCCGATCAGGCGCTCACCGCGGCTGAGACCAGGCTTGACCATGTACTGGACTCTGCGCAGAAGGCGTTGGGCCACACCAAGACGGTGCGTGTGCGCGACTTGTTTGGCGCGCACGACATCCTGGACACCTTTGGCGAGCTTGACCACTACGGAGCGCGTCCGGATGGGCGCTATGTCGGGCCCATCGTCTCGGTGCCCCAAGCCTTGCGTGTTGGCTGGCAAAGCAAGGAAAGCTCACGCGTGCTGGCCTACCTGCGACCCGCCGTACCGGGCTTCGAATTGATCATGCAGGCGCTCGCCCGGCTGGATGCCGAGGTGCTGTGCATCGCGCCCGGCATGAAGCCCGAGATGGCGAAGCGTTGCGCCACGCGGCGTTTGCGCATTGCGCTGGCACCGGTCGATCTGCCCTCGCTGCTGCCTGATGCACAGTTGGCCGTCAGCTATGGCAACAGCGGCTTCACGACTCAGGCCTTGCTGGCTGGTGTGCCCTTGGCGATGCGGCCCCGGCATGTCGAGCAGGCGCTTTTTGCCCATCGGGTGGAGGCTCTGGGGGCAGGCAAATTGCTCGGTGGCCGGATCGATGCGGCCAGCGTCACCGCGTCACTGCAAGAACTGCTCGGCAACCCCGCGTATCGGCAGGCTGCCCGTTCGTTCCGGAGTCGCCACGCCGATTACTCGCCCAGCCAGGCCATCGAACAAAGCCTGTTCCTCATCGAACGCACGTTTCTCGATGGCTGGAACACTGACAGCACCCGGAAGACCCAAGAACCCCAAGAGAGCCCCCCGGCATGCCTTCATTGAAGTCCCTCATCCAACACGCCCACAGCGATCATCAGGATTTCCATCCGCCGCTGATTCGTTTGCAGCACAGCGCGCCGCACCCGCAGGGGCGGCGGGTGCTGTGGGCTATCCTGGCGTTGGTCGCCTTTCTCATCGTCTGGGCGCTGCTCGGGCGGCTGGATATCGTGGCGGTGGCCGACGGCAAGCTGGTGCCCGCCAGCTACCTCAAGATCGTGCAACCCTCGGAGGCGGGCATCGTCAAGGAAATCCTGGTGCGCGAGGGCGAGACGGTGCGCGCCGGGCAAGTCCTGATGCGCATGGATGCGCTGATCACCGAAGCGGATCTTTCCGCCATCACCACCGAATACGCCCGCAAGCGGCTTGCGCTTGCCCGCATCGATGCGGATCTGACCGGCGAGCCTTTCCAGCCGGACGTGCAAGCTCCGGCGGCACTGGTGCGCGAGGCCGCCGCCCAGTACCAGGCCAACCGCGATGCCCTGGCGGCGGCGCTCGCCGAAGAACGCAGCCGCCTCACCAAGGCGCAGCAGGAATTGGCCGCCGCCCGCCAGCAGAGAGAGCGGCTGGAAGCGGTATTGCCGCATTACCGCGAACAGGACAAGGCATACGAAAAACTGGTCAAGGAAGGCTTCGCCGGTGGCCTGATGGGCTCGGACAAGCGCCGCGAGCGCATCGAGAAGGAACAGGAATTGGCCACGCAAGGGCACTTGATCGCCTCCGCCCAGGCCAGCATCGACCAGTCGCTCAAAAAGCTCAAGCAGATCGAGGCCGACTACATACGTCAGTTGCACGCCGAGCGCAACGAGGCGCAGGCACAGATCGACAAACTCGGCAAGGAACTGGAGAAACAGCAGCACCGGCGCGAACTGCTGGAACTGAAAGCCCCCCAGGACGGCGTGATCAAGGATCTGGCCACCCATACCCCCGGCACCGTCGTACAACCTGGCACCGTGCTGGCCAGCCTCGTGCCGCAAGACGAAAAACTCAAAGCCGAGGTCTGGATCTCAAACGAGGACATCGGCTTCGTGCGGCCGGGGCAGCCGGTCAAGCTCAAGTTCGCCGCCTACCCTTTCCAGAAGTACGGCATGGGACAAGGCACCGTCGAACACGTGAGCGCCGATGCCCAGAGCGAAGAAGAAGCCCGCGACAAGGGACTACAGGGCGTGGGGCAGCGCCCGCTGCGCTACAAGGCACTGGTCGCGCTCCATGCGAATGCGCTGGAGGTGGATGGTGTGAAATACCCACTGTCAGTCGGTATGCACACCACGGCGGAGATCCTGCTGGGCGACCGCACGGTGGCGGAATACCTGCTGTCGCCCGTGAAAAAGGCCTGGCACGAGGCAGGCCGGGAGCGATGAATGGTGCCCCACCGCAATCGAAGCTGACCGACGCGCTACCCAGCCATATACCGGGTATCCGCTGGCCCGCTGTGGTCAGTACGCGCGATGCTGCCGTACTCGCCTTGCTGTTTCAGATGGAGAGTACGCAGTGGTTGTCAGCCGAGGCGCTGCGGGAGCGACAGGAACGGCAGCTGGGTGCGCTGCTCGACCACGCGCGTTGCCACTGCCCCTTCTATCGCGAGCGTCTTCCCAACGACCTGGCCCGCTGGCACGACATTCCGCTGCTGACCCGCGCGAATCTGCAAACACAGGCCGACGCCATACGAGCCAGCGCCTATCCGCGCGCCCACGGCAAGACCTTCGACATCGCGACGGGCGGCTCCACCGCTGAACCCGTCACGGTGCGACGCACGGCCCTCACCCAGCTCTTCTGGCAGGCGACCACGTTGCGCGACCATCTCTGGCACCGGCGCGATCTCTCCGCGACCATGGCCATCATCCGCCAGTTTCCAGCGCTGATGGATGAAACTCGGCCGGGGCGATGGGGCGGCGTCTTAAGGAGCGGCCCGGCCTGGCACCTGCCGATTTCGACCGATGTGGAAACCCAGTTGCGCTGGTTGCAAAAGGTCGATCCGCACATCCTGCTCACCTATCCGGCCAACCTGGACGCCTTGCTGACGCAAATGCGCCACGAAGGCATCGCCCTGGCGCGCCTGCGCGAGGTGCGCACCGTCAGCGGCGCGGTCACGGCGGCCCTGCGCGAGCGCTGCCGGCAAGTCTTGGGAGCACCCCTGACCGATCTCTACAGCACCCAGGAGGTCGGCGTCATCGCCCTGCAATGTCCGGACAGCGGCCTGCTGCACGTGCAATCCGAACACGTGCTGGTGGAAGTGCTCGATGAACAGGGTCAGCCCTGCCGGGAAGGCGAGATCGGTCAGGTGGCGGTGACCGATCTGCACAACTTCGCCATGCCCCTGATCCGCTATGCACTGCGTGACTGGGCCGAAGTCGGCCCCGCCTGTTCCTGCGGCCGGGGGCTCCCTACCCTGCGCCGGGTCGTGGGCCGTACCCGCAACATGGCCATGAATCCCGAGGGCAAGCTGTTCTGGCCGGTGCTGGAAACCCGGCGGATGCTGGAGGCTATTCCGCACTTGCGCCAGTACCAGTTCGAGCAGACCGCAGAGAACGCCATCACGGCACACCTGGTGTGCGCGCCCGCACCAAGCCCCGAACAACTGCGGACATTGCAGGCAACGCTGGAGCAGATGCTCGGTCACGCCTACCGCTGGACATGGCAGGTGAGCGATGCGCCCTTGCCCTTGTCGGCCAGCGGCAAGTTCGAGGAGTTCATCTCCTCGATCCAGGACGCCGGGACGAGCGCATGACAGACATGAAATACCAGCGGCTAGCGGATCGGCTGCGCACCGCTTTGCATGGACTCGACGACGGCGCGATTCTGCGCTGCTTCGATCCGCGGTACGTGCGCTTCGTGCTTTCGGTGCGCATCGAGCAGCACATCATCGAACAATGCCAGGGCCATGGCCCAGCCCCCATCGGCCGTGGCCGACTGTCCGAGGCCCTTGGCCGATCTCAATACCTTCGAGCGCCATGGGCTGCTCAAAGGGCTGGGCGACATCGACCTGCTACAGATCTGGAAGCACGGGGTCGGCGAATTCGGGAGCGGTCGGCGGATTTTGCGCGGCACCTGGCAGAGGTCTGCAAACACGCCTTGCCGCAAGCGTCAGCGCAAACCCAGTAGCCGAATTTCGGCTTCTCGCCGAGTAACGAGTCCCGGCAACACTTTCCCGCCGCCGTAGATCCATCGGCGCAGTTCCGTTGCTGCTGCAATCCAATCCCGCTGGTTGACCCGCCGCCGCAACGTCGAGGTCTGCAGCCGCCCCGCTCCCAGGTTGAATGTGAAGTCCACGATGGCCGCGAGCCGGTTCTCGGGCTCCGCGGCCAACACCGGGCAGTAGCGAAGCGTGGCGGCCAGCGCCACCTTCAGATCCTGGACGAGGTAGGCCTCGGCTTCTTCCTCGGTGATGGGCGGATGGTCCGGCCTGCAAAGGTGACCGTAGCCGATCGTTGGATAGCCGGCCGGACAGATGTATGGATAGGCTCGGTTTGGATCGTGCTTGGGGACGCGGTGGAAGCCCTCGAAGCGCTTGGCCAGGTCGATGGCCGCCTGGGGTACCTCGATCACGGCCGCACTCGGTCGAACACACGCCCCAGGAACCAGAAGTTCAGGACGCCTGCCCACAGCGCCTGGTCGGCATCGGTCCAGGCCGCCTGGATGGCCGGAATCCACTCGGCACCCGCATCGACGGCGCCCACGAAGGCGGCGGTCTTGGCGGCGCAGTAGAGGGCCATGAACCAGTAGGTGATCACGGGGCGGACGCTGCTGGAGAGCGCGTCGGCCCAGCGGGCGCCCGATCGCTGTCCCTGCGCCGCCACCGCCTCGCGCAAGGTCTCGAGGGCGCCCACGTTCCAGGCGGCATCGGCCCCGGCGCCGATCTCGGCCATGCGCTGCGCACCGCGCAGCTTCTCGAACGCAAGCAGCCGGTCCTGCATGGCGAGTTCATGGCTGCGCTCGCCCTTGCGGTCGAGCCACTTCAGGATCTCCGGCGCGAGACGGAAGGCCCCACCAAGGAGGCCGCCGAGCAAGGTCTCGATCACTGGCCACCTCCCACCAGCTTCAGCTTGATCGCGGCCCCGACCAGCAGTGCGGCGAGGATGGCGGTCGTGACCACCTTGATGGTGGTCTGCCACGCGGTACGGCGCGCGTCGCGCCACGCTTCCAGCAGGTCGCGCAGTTCGCGTATGTCCCTCGCGGCACTGCCGTTCTCCAGGCCAAGGTGGGCGAGGCAACGCTCGGCCCCGCGCTCGGCGGCGCGGTCGAGCAGGTCTTCGAAGTCCTCGCGGCGCAGGAGCAGCATGTTCTCGACGAGGGCGGGGGCTTGGGTCGGTTCGGTCACGGCGGGTCTCCAGACAACGAAGTTGCGGCGTAGGCTCATGTGGCGCAGCCACGTGACGCCGCAGCCAAACGACGAACCCGCCCAGTGCGTGAACATCTGGGCGGGTTCGGGGGTGACGGATCGGGGTGCGGGGTCAGACGGAAACGCCGGCGCTCCACCCGCCGGTCTTGTAGACGGCGAGCCTGTCCTCGGCGGCAATAAAGGCCAGCCAGCCGACCTTCGGGGCGTGGTACTCCCAGGCGCCGTCGATCCAAAGCGCGATCTGGTCGGCCTTGCCGGCCCACACGCCGGTGGCGGCGGCCGGCACGATGTAGCGTTCGCCGTCCATGGGGCTTGCGGGTGGCGTGGTCACGGTGCGGCTCGTCACCGACAGGCCCACGAGGGCGCCCAGTCGCTTGATGTTCGCGTCCATCTGCGTGTGCCAGCCGGACTCGCCCAGCGTCCAGCCGTAGTTGAGCCCAAGGTTCGGGTCGCTCAGTGGCATCGGTTCATCTCCTCAAGGTGTAGAAAGACCAGGCAGTGGCCCCAAAGCCGTGCTGCGCGCGCGGCGGTGGTGCTGGTTCGGGTGCTGGCGCCAGTGACGGCCGACGAGGGGCAGGTGCAGCACGCCGCCCTGCCTGGCCACGAGGCGGGTGAGCCGCCATTCGGCGCCGGCGTCGAGGTCGGCGATGCGAGGAAGCACCGGCTCGACGGCGCTTCGGCGCATCACGATCAGGCCGTGGACGTGGCTGGCCGAGTGGGCGTGCTGGAAGGCGCTGTAGGCCAGTCGCCGCACGCTGGTGTCGCGGCCTTGCTCGTCCATCAGCGTCTCGCAGGAGTAGGCCAGCACCGCCGAGGGACAGGCATCGAGCGCATCGGCCAGGTGCGCGAAGGCGTGGGCCTCGTAGCGGTCGTCGGGATCGACGAAGGACACGAGCGGCAAGCTCCCTCGCGCGAAGCCCGCCGCGCGGGCCCTCCCGACATGCCCCGGGAGGCCGGGTAGCAGGTGCAGGCGGATCGGCGCGCCGGCGAGGCTGGCGATGCAGGCCTCGCGCCATTCGGTCGGCTCATCGAGCGTCAATAGGTGCACGTCGATGTGCGCGCTCATCACACACCGCCCCAGTGCTGCCCCCAGCGCAAGCCGTAGCCCGTGCGCTCGACCATGCGCACCTGCGCCTGCCAGCTTTTGATCCCGTCGCGTTCGGCCTCGATCTCGACGGTGACGCGATCGCCCGCGATGCCGGCGTCT
>CAYTRH010000124.1:0-6107 GCA_964440155.1 uncultured Thiobacillus sp.
CTCCGCCGCGTCGCGCCAGTTGCGCCGCAGCAGCGTGCGGCCGTTGGCGATCTTAGCGGCGATCCAGCCGCGCGCCAGCGCCAGGCAGGCGGCCGCGTCGAAACTGTGGCGATACTGGTGCATGCGCGTCTCCGCGTTGCGCTGCCCCAATCCCACCACGTGGCCGACGAACCAACCGCCGTAAGTATGGTAGGTGACGGGAATCTCGCGCCGCATCAGCTCGTGCAATAGCGGCGTGGACAAGCCGCTATTGCCGAACAGTACGACCTGCGACACGTCGGCGAGGCGCACCTCGCCCACCTTGACTTTGTCGATCTCGACGGCAATGCGCTCCTCATCCTTGCGCAGCCAGGCGCGTGGTGACTGCACGTACAGCGGCAAGGCGTGATCCTCGCGCGCGAACAGCGGCCGGGGCGACACCTGCGCCTCGTTGAGAAAGCGCACTTCGTCCGGCAGACAGATGCCGGCGAGCGAACAGCGTGGACACTTGGGGCTGTCCACCAGCGGCGGCGGGATGCGCCCGGTGGCGGTGGCGGCGGCCGCCTCGTCCATGCGCCCGAGGTTGGCCACGCCGCGCAGGCCGTTGATGGCGGCCAGGGTCTGGTCGATGAGCGCCTCGTCGAACGGCACGTGCACGCGCTCGCGCGATTCGACGAAATACAGCATGCCGGCAGTGCAGGCGTAACCATGCTCGCGCAGCAACAGACCCTGCGCGCACAGTTGTACGCGTTCTGGGTCGTAGGCGCCCTTGTCCACGTGGGGCCGCTTGCCGCGTTTGTAGTCCACCGGTGAAACGTGATTGCCCTCCCCTTCCACCAGGTCCAGCCTGGCGGTGATGCCCAGCTTGAGCGAGGACAGGGCGACGGACCGGGCATGGATGTGTTCGTCTTCCGCCGGTGCCTCCGGCAGCGTGCCGCCACCCGCATCCACGCGCCTGTGTCCGGCGCGCCCTTCCACCGTGTCGGCCGTATCCGCCCATTCCGCCTGCACCCACATCAGATAGGCCAGGCGCGGGCAGTAGACGTATTCGTTGACCATGCGCACCGGGATCAGCGGCGCATCCGGGGCCACTTCGGGAAATTCCAACGGCAGTTCGCGCTGGATTTCCGGGGGAGAGGCGTCTTGCCCGTCTGTCATTGCGTAACTAATATCAAGTTACATAACGCATCACAAAGGAGAACACATGGGCGCATTGAGCCTTCGTCTGCCCGACGACTTCGACACCCGGCTGGAAAACGAAGCCCGACTGGAGGGCAAGACCCGTTCGGAGATTGCCCGCCAGGCCATTGCCGAGTTCCTGGAGCGGCGGGAGAAGGAACGCTTCATGGCGGAAATGGTAGCCGCCGCCCAGGCTTTGGCCGCCGACCCGGACGCCCGGCGCGAAGCCTTGGAAATGGCCAATGACCTCGCCGATGAGGGTCTGGACGGCATCATCGCCGCGGAAATCGCCGCTGGCATCCACCCCGACGAGAAATGGTGGCGCTGATGCGGCGCGGCGAGGTCTGGACCGCCAACCTCAACCCAAACAAGGGCGCCGAAATCGGAAAAATCCGCCCCGTGCTCGTCGTTCAGGATGACCGACTGAACCAGGCCGGGCTGCAAACCCTCTTGGTCCTGCCTCTTACCACGCAGTTCCGTCCGGCCTTCGCGCCTATGCGGGTCAAGCTCCATGCCCGGGACCGCCTCGTCAAAGACAGTTACGTGATGGTCGAACAGGTTCGGGTTGCTGACCGCGCCCGCTTCGGCGAAGGCCCGCTGACCACCCTCACCGCCGAGGAGATGGCGACGGTGGAGAAGAGCCTGCGGGCGGTGCTGGGGATGCTGTGAGGGCATGTCAGGCGGGTTGGGCGGGCGTGAAGTTCTTGTAATACTGGTTGGGTGCAATGCGCTCGCACCGGTATACCTCGACGATGCCGCGTGCATGCAAAACGTCGCGCGGCGGCCATAGCAGCGTGACTTCCGACAGGGCGAGCAGGGAGCGGATCACATCCCGCGACACCGGCGTCTCCCAGATCGGCCAGGTAAAGAAGTCCCTGTGTTTCTCAAGCCGGGGGAAACCGGTGGTGGCGACGCCGCCGGCTTGCGCTTGCACCGGCAATAACGTCAGCGCCTCGACGGCCAGGGCATTGGCACCGCGCACGCTGCGCAGCGCGTATTTCTTGTTGGCTTGCGGGCTGGGGTCATACCAGCGCAAGGCATAGCGCTGGTCTTCGACGGGATCCCAGCGCAGGCTATAGCCATCGTCCTCGTACCGCCAGGGTGAAAAAAGCGCGGTCTCGAGGTCACCCGGCGTCACGGCATCCTGTATGGCCCGCGCATAGAAGGGGAAACCCTGGCCGTTGGAGTCTCCGCTCCTGACCATGCGCAGGCTGGTATCGAGAAACAGGTCCTTGTCGGCATGGGCGTCGCTGCCCATCCCCGCCAGCAGATCGACATCACGTCGTTCATTCCAGGTCGAGATCGGCGCGGCTCGTCGCATCGCCTCGCGCAGTTTCTCGCGGGGGAATGGCATCTTCTTGTCGATTTCCAGGACCGTGGGCGGGGTCTGCCGCATGGCCTGGTGCAGCTTCTCGGCGAACGCGGCTGCGCCGTCCTCAAAGCCATGCACCCGGGGTTGCCAGCCACCTTCCGCACGAACCCAGGAAAACCGTGCTTCCGGCCGGAAGCGGCAGGCAAGCGAGACACAACCCAAGAAAGCCAGAAATGCCAGCGGATTGCCACCATGCAGACCGCCGAGGTGCAAGGGAGTGCTCATGTTTCGTTCTCCTGGACATTGCGTTCCTCCCAAGCACTGCGCCGGTGATCCGCCAGCCGCAGCAGCGTTTCCAGCCAGGCCAGCCCCCACCAACCGTACAGGCGGGTGAGATGCCAGTAGCGCTCGGCGGGGCCGGCATCCAGGCGTTCCAGGCCGGTGGCGGTGTGGGCGCGATAGGTCTTCCCTTCCAGTTCCCATTCGACTACCCGTGGATTCTCATCCACCACCACCGGCGCGAAGGGCCGGCAGTGGCCGTGGTGGCTTTCCACCAGATGCAGCAGGAGGTCGCGCAGGTCCGGGTCTGGCGGCAGGGCTTGCGGTACGGATTCCAGCAGACGCACGGAGAGCAGCTCATGCCGCCCGCCTTCCGGGTAGCCGGCACGGATGCGCGCCTTGCGGCTTTCTTCCCGGGTCTGTTTCATGGTCTCGGCCTTGGCCAGCAGGGGCCCGCCGATCCAGGGGTTGCCGCCCTTGATCCAGGCCTGGAAACGCGGATCGGCCTTGCCCAGGTCATGCCCCAGGGCGGCATCGTGGAGGACGGAAACCAGCCCTTCCGGCAGGCCGCACAACCGCGCATGCCGGGCGGCGTAGTCGGCCACACCGCGCAGGTGCTCCGGCAGCAGCGATCGGAAGTTGCCGCTGGAGGATTCGTCGTCTTCGTCGCTGAACGCGAATTCCTCCGCCGCCGCCGCAAGATACCGGGTGAGCACCAGGCCACCGGTGGGATGGGGGCTGATATGCCGCGCCAGCCTCGACGCGCGGGGCAGGGCCGTGAGCGCCTCTTTCAGCCATGTCCAGCGGAGCGGGAAATCCGTTGCCGCGTAATCGCTGAGGGCGGCATGCAGGTGCTCTGCCAGTGCCTCCGGCTCATCCGCCTCCTGCCCGCTTTGCACCCGTTCGAGCAGCACGGCGCGGGCGTCGTTGTCTGGCCACTGGGCGATGAGATCCGGATGCAGGCGCAGGCGCACGCGGCCCCGCAGTTGCACCTGGGCGCGGTCGCCCAGGTCCGGCAGCGACGCAGCCCCTAGGGTGGCCAGCTCCTCCCAGCCGCCGACACGCGCGGGGATGACCAGTACATCGCCGGGGCGCAGGGCTTCCGGAGCTTCGAGCAGGCCGACTTCCCGCGTACCGCGCCAACGCACGACCTGTCTGGGCGGGGCCTGCGGCGCCTCATCCGCCGGTTCATCCGCGCCCACTCCTTCCACGTCGGCCCCGGCCGGAACGGTTTTCCCCGCCAGCCAGCGGCGCACCTGGAGGAAGGGGACGGCAACGCATTCCAGCGCTGCCGGCGGACACAGACGCAGCAGGTCCGGCCAGGCGGCCGCATCGCCGACGAGATCGCCGCGCCAGCACACGGTCACGTCCGCCGGGCCGCTATCGGGGCCGTGCAGGAACAGGGCCACCTCGGGTGAGGGCCAGGGCTCCGGCGCAGTCTGCGCCAGGGCATCCACGTGGGCAGGGAGCAAAACGGGGGCGTGGCGGGCGGGAGCGTTGAGTTCGGCCAGGGCCGCGCTTTCCGGCAGACGCTCGGCCAGGGCGGCAATGCCGAAATCGACGGCCCCGACCTCGCCGGCCTGCTGTTGCAGCCAGTTCCAGGTGTTGCGCAGGCCGGCGCCGTAGACCGGGTCGTCCTCCGGCATGTCCGCGGCGGCGACGATGGCCGCCCGTGCGGGAATGTCCCGGCCAAGGCGGTTGAGGCGGCCGAAACGCTGGCGCAGGGCATCCAGGCTGGCGCATTCGCTGACCAGCAGATCGAAGTCCAGATTGGCGCCCACTTCCAGGGTCTGGGTTACGACCACGAAGCGGGGCGCGTCGAGACGGCGTTGCCGTGCCCGGTCCACGGAGAACTCCGCCAACTCGTGTTCGAGCGGGTCGTCCTTGTCCAGGGGGCGCATGCGGCCGGTGAGCAGCAGGGTGCCCTCCCCCAACCGCGCGTGGACGCGGCGGGCGGTATCCACCCGGTTGCAGAAGATGACCACGGCAGGGTGGCCGCCGTCCGGGTGTTGCCGGTCGCATGCGGGCCATTCCTGGACCAGGGCTTGCGCGGCTTCGACGAGTTTCGTCACCAGCGCTTTCCGCTCGGCCGCCGCGTCCTTGCCTTTGACCTTGTCCGCGACGACTAGGCGCGCCGGCTTGGCGGCCTGTTGCCGCTGGCCCAGGGGGTGTGCCGGGTCGCGCGGCTCCCCGGATTCATCGCGGAATACCTTCGTGATGCCGGCCGGTGGCGTGGCGCTCATCACGCTGACCTGGAAGGAGACCGGCAGCGGGGATTGCGCCCATTGCCGGTAGCGGGCCACGCCTTGCAGCGTCTCCAGGAAGGGTTGGGCGCAATGGGCTTCATCCAGCAGGATCAGGCTGTCGTTGCCAGTCAGCCCGGCATGGATGGGACGGCTGCCCGCGCTCACCCCATAGGCGCGGAACAGCAGGCGGGAACCGATCTGGTCCACGGTGCTGGCGACGATCATGGGCTGCACGGGGGAACGCGCCCAGGCATCGGATCGGGCCATGCCGCCACGTAAAGAATGGGCGGCCAGGGGGAGGCTGCCGCCGGAAATCCGGCGCAGGCGGTCGGCCACACGTTGGCGCAGGCCGCCCCGGGCCTCGCGCAGCTTGTGGGCCAGTGAGCGGGCGCGCTCGAAGGCTTCATCGACGATGACCCGACGGTCCACCACGAAGAAGATGCGCCGGGGGGCCGCCGGCAAAGGAGATGCCGCCAGGGCATAGACGGCGATGTCCATGCAGGCGGTCTTGCCGGCGGCGGTGGGCAGGGCGATGGCCTGGGGCCAGCGGCCGGTTGCCAGCACCTGCCGCGCCAGGGCCGTTTGCCAGGCGAAGGGTGCGTGCCCCCAGAGTTCCCGGAAAAAAGCCGAGAAGTCTTCGGCGTGCAGTTCATCCATGCGCTCCCCCTCCCTGGCGCAGCGGCCGGCACAGACCATAGCCGCGAAAACGCCCTGCCCCCACCAGGACCGGGCCGCTCACGTCCTCCGGAAACATGATCAGAGCATGGGCATGATGCATGCGCCCGCCGTCGCCTCGGCGCCTGATCCACGGGAATTCGTTGCTCCTCGGGGCGCCTTCGTGCAGGGAGACCGGGTGCAGCAGCGCCTCCAGCGGGCGCGGCAGACCAATGCGTTCGCAGGCGTCCTTGACCGTTTCGGCAGCCCTGTCCCACTTGTCCGCGCCATCGAAGTGACGGTCCAGCACCACCGGGGTCACGCTCGCCCAGGCGCGGGCCGGGCCGGTCCAGGTTTCGCCGCGCAGGTTGACCGGCGGCGGGTCGCGGCTTTCCAGTTGGGCGCGGCACTCCAGCCACTGGCCGGCGAACAAACGGATTTCGCGCGGCAGGCCATCG
>CAYTRH010000124.1:6117-7067 GCA_964440155.1 uncultured Thiobacillus sp.
CATACAACCACGGCCCCAGCACCCGGCCGGCTTCCTCCCGCGACACCGTCCGCGGCAGGGCCAGGGCCACGCCCAGGATACGGCCGTCGGCGTGTTCGTCGCCGACGAAGGGCAGGGGCAGGCAGGCGATATGCGGCGCGCGGCTGGGGGCGCCGCCGGCCTGGTGGCCGCACACCCATTCGGGGATCGGCTCGGGACAGGCGGCCAGCAGCGCGCCGCGCAGGGCCTCGGTGAGCCTGAGGCTGGCGGGCAGGGATAGGCGCTTGCCCTGGAGCGCCAGGACCACCAGCCTGGGATCGAAGACACTGCCGGGCGGCGCCGGCTCCGGTTGCGGTCTGGGCGGCGCATAGCCTTGCCAGATGCCGGGCTCGGGGCGCAGGCTGACGGGTTTGCCTCCGGGGAAGCGATCCGCCATTTGTGCTTGCAGCATGTTCTTCTCTTTGCCTTTGCTCGCGTTGATGCGCTCCTCCAACTCTGCATAGGCGATGAACGCGTCGCGGTTGTGCCGTGCCGCGAGAGCATCGAGCCGGCCCGGCCCGAAGACCCGCATGCGCCGATCGGCCAAACCGGAGACTGGCACCAGGGTGGCGGGTGGCGGCTCGGGTTCCAGCCACATCTGCACCAGGGAGGCGGAATGTCCCACGGCATTGGCCTTGCGGCATAGGGAGGCCAGGGCGGCGCGGTGGACATCCGGCACGTCTTCCGGCCAGATCAGGTGGACGTCCGGGCTGTGGGGGATGGCCACGGGGAAGGCGCGGGGCTGGCGGACACGGAGGTCCGGCAGCTGGGAGAGCCCTGCGTCTTTCAGGCTGGAGAGTTCGCTCCTGGGATTGCCTGCCAGGCCATGGATGGTTTTCGCCGTGGCCAGACGCGCATCGTTGACCGGCACGTAGTGCGTGACGACCTCCCGCGGGCTGGCCCCGGGTGCCGCCAGGCGCGGTGCCGGCGGG
>CAYTRH010000124.1:7176-8833 GCA_964440155.1 uncultured Thiobacillus sp.
GCCACCTCCTGGTTCGCGCCGTCCGCCGCCGCCATCGCCCGCCCCATGAGGTAGCGGATGCCGAGGCTGAACATCAATCGCCCCCTTCGGCCTGGTGCTGGGCCAGTTCCTGACTGCGCGCCACGAGCTGGATGAGATCGTCGGAAGGTTGCAGAAGGATTTCACCCTCCCAGGGCAGCCCTCTGGCCCTGGCCTGTTCCACGGCGGCGTTGAACAGGGCCACGGCTTGGTCGCCGCTCAGGCGGTACTGCGTGTGCTCGGCCTCGCCGGGGGTGTCGAGCAATTCCCAGACGAAATCCTGACTGGGGAACAACTGGCAGCGCGAGCGCAGGTCGGCCCCTTCCTCCCGCGCCAGTACGGCGCCCAGCAGGCCCAACGCGGCCAGCACCACGCGGGCGGCGCGATCCACGTCCGGATCGGAATCCGGACCGCCGTTCAGCGGAAAACGCAGGCGGCGCAGGGTGGTGAGGGAGAGGACGGTGGTTTGCTTGGCGTGGGAGAGGGTGAAGCCGCCGGTAGCGATGCTGGGTGTAACGTTGCCGTGGTTCGATTCGGAGGGCTTGCCGTCCTTGCCCAGTTTTTTGGGCTCTTTCTTTTCCCTGACCGCTGCATCCACGCTCAAGGTCCAGTCGGGCGCCCCTTCGCCCTTCTCGGCCCGCTGATAAAGAACCGCGGATTCCTTCATGATGGCCAGCGGATCGATCCGGCTGCTCGTCCTCACGCCATCCTGCGCCTGATATCCCACCATCTCCGACACCAGCGCCCGCTGGAACTTCGCGCCCAAACCGCCGCGCGGCCCGGTGGAGTCCCACAGGCCGAACACCAGGGCAGTGGGGTTGAGGCCGAACAGGCCGGTGGCGTTCTTCACATCCGCCGTGTCCAGCAGCCGGCCCCTGGCCGATTTGCGGAAGATGACCCCGTCGAGCCAGCTGTCGCGAGAGGTGGCATCGGCCACGCGGTGCGGCGCTTCGAGGCTGGTGACGGAGAACTTCTTGCGCAATCGCTCGTCATCGAAACGCGCGGTCAGTAGTGGCAGCCGAATACGCCCGGCCCGGCAGGCCTCCAGCAGGGCAAGCTCCATGCGGTTGGCCTGGGATTGCACCGAATCCAGCAACACGCAGTCCACCACCTCGCCATCCGCCGCCACCCGCTTCTCCACCGCGTACTTGCCGCCTTCATAGGTGGGTGGGAACACCTTGTCACCTTTACCGCCGGCGGGCTGGTATGCGGTCACACAGCGGAAGGCGGCGGCGTGGCCGAAGACAGCCGCTTTCAGGTCTTCCAGCGTCAAGGATTTCATGTCGCTCATGGCTTTGCTCCTGTGCTTGGATAAATGTCAGGATTCGGTGAGAAGAGGTGCGTGGTCGCTGGCGTTGCGCCACGTTGCTCCAAAGCGGGTTTCAGGTGTTCCTCGTCCACGGTAGTCGTCCGTCAGCGCGTTGCCATGATCGTGCGAGCTTGCCGAGCCACCCTGCCGAACCAGCGCGCCGGTCACGGGCGGCGCATGAATGCGCGCTTGCCTGGCTCGTGGATCGATTGAACCACCCCGGAGTCTCACCAGACGAGCCTGCCGGCTTCTTGTCTACGAGTCGCAACCGCCCGATGCCATCCAGTCTATCGATACTGGCGGGCATCGATGCCCAGTTTACTCATCTTG
>CAYTRH010000125.1:0-8773 GCA_964440155.1 uncultured Thiobacillus sp.
GACGCGGCCGGCGCGCTCGTAGATTTCCGCCAGGTCGGAATACAGATAGCCGGGATAGCCCTTGCGCGCCGGCACGTCGCCGCGCAGCACCGCCACTTCGCGCAAAGCCTCGGCGTAGGCGGTCATGTCGGTCATCACCACCAGCACGTGGTAATCCAGATCGAAGGCCAGGTACTCCGCGGCGGTGAGTGCGGCGCGTGGCGTCAGCAGACGCTCGATCACCGGCTCGTCGGCCAGGTTCAGGAACATCACCACCTTGTTGAGCACGCCGCTGTCCTCGAAGCTCTCCTGGAAGAAGCGGGCGTCGGCATGCGAGGCGCCGAATGCCGCGAACACCACGACGAACTCGGCGGCGTCCTCGCCCAACAGCTTGGCCTGACGCACGATCTGTGCGGCGACACGGTTGTGCGGCAGGCCGCCGCCGGAGAACACCGGCAGCTTTTGGCCGCGCGTCAGCGCATTCATGCCGTCGATGGCGGAAATGCCGGTCTGGATGAATTCGCGCGGGTAGGCGCGCGCCGCCGGATTGAGCGGCTCGCCGTTGACGTCGCGACGGTCGGCGGAAATGATCGGTGGCCGGCCGTCGCGCGGCTGGCCGGCGCCATTGAACACGCGGCCCATGATGTCGCGCGACAGCGGCAGCCGGAACGGCTCGTCGAGGAAACGCACCCAGGTGCGTTCCAGGTCCAGTTCATCCGTGCCTTCGAACACTTCCACCAGCACGGCGTCGTCCGCCGAACGGATCACCAGGCCGTTGCGCAAACGGCCCATGTGGTCACGCAGCGACACCCGCGAACCAGCCGAGACGCCGGGCACGCCAGCCATCACCACCAGACCGCCCTGGGCGGAGGCTGCGGTACGGAATTCGATGTTCTTCATGACGGCACCCCCTCGACGCCGGCACGTCCGCCGCCGCCGGATTCGTATTCCTCGGCCAGCGTCTCGAACACCGCGGGTATGCCGGCGATGCGCGCCCTCAGCTCGTCCACCTGGTCGGACGCGAACTGGCTTTTCCAGCGCCGGGCTTGCGCCAGCAGCGGCAACTGGATCAGTCGGCGCGCCGGCGCGCCCAGCCGCACCAGCTTGAGACCATGGCGATGGATGTCAAGCAACGCTGCCAGCAGCGCATATTGCTTCTGCGGCGAGGCGAAGCTGTCGACCTCGTCGATGGCAGACTGTTGCAGCAGCCCCTCCTTGATCAGGCCGGCGGCTTCCAGCGTCCAGCGCTGCTCGGACGATAGCGCCTCCACCCCCACCAGGTTGACGATGCGCTGCAACTCCTCCGACGCCGCCAGCAGGTCCAGCGCCTCGGCACGCGCCGCCTCCCAGCCGGGGTCGATGTGCTCCGCCCACCACCTGGCGGCGGACGGCACATAGCCGGAGAAGCTCTCCAGCCAGTCCACCGACGGGTAGTGGCGGGCATCGGCGAGTTCCTTGGACAGCGCCCAGAAGGTCTGGATGATCTCCTTGGTGTGGCTGGTGACCGGCTCGGAGAAGTCGCCGCCGGGTGGCGACACGGCACCGATCAGCGTCACCGAGCCGTGACCGCCGGCCAGCGTCTCGACCCGGCCGGCGCGTTCGTAGAACGCCGCCAGGCGCGAGCCCAGATAGGCCGGGTAGCCCTCCTCCACCGGCATCTGCCCCAACCGCCCGGCCACCTCGCGCAGCGCCTCGGCCCAGCGGCTGGTGGAATCCGCCACCATGACCACGTCGTAGCCCTGGTCGCGGAAGTACTCGGCCAGCGTGATGCCGACGTACACCGAGGCCTCGCGCGCCACTACCGGCATGTTGGAGGTGTTGGCCACCAGCAGCGTGCGTTCCATCAGCGGCCGGCCGGTATGCGGGTCCGTCAGTTCCGGCATGAACTCCAGCACGTCGGTGAGCTCGTTGCCGCGCTCGCCGCAGCCGACGTAGATCACGATCTCGGCATTGCACCAGCGTGCGATCTGCTGTTGCAGCATGGTCTTGCCGGCGCCGAACGGTCCCGGAATGGCGGCCTTGCCGCCCTTGAGCAGCGGGTAGAAGGTGTCCAGGATGCGCTGCCCGGTGAGCAGCGGCTGTACCGCGTGGTCGCGCCGGCGGAACGGTCGCGGCGTGCGCACCGGCCAGCGATGGAACAGGTGCAGCTTGTCGATGCGGCCATCGGCCAGCCGGGCGCGGCCGATCACGTCGTCGACGGAATAGTCGCCTTCCGGCGCCAGTTCGATCAGCTCGCCGCGCAGCAGAGGTGGCGTCAGGATGCGGTGCTGGATCGATTCCGTTTCCTGCACCGTGCCGAGCACGTCACCCCCATGCAGCGCGCGCGCCTCGCGCCACGCCGGCGACGGCACGAAATGCCAGCGCCGGTCGCGCGGCAGCGCCGGAACGGCGACACCGCGCGCGATGCGATCACCGCTGCGCGCCCACACTGCATGCAGCGGGCGCTGCACACCATCGAAAATGGCGCCCAGCAACCCCGGGCCGAGTTCCACGGACAGTGGCCAGCCCAGGCCCTGCGCCGCCTCGCCCGGCCTCAGACCGGCGGTGTCCTCGTACAGCTGCGCCAGCGCGGAGTCGCCCTCGCGCCCGATCACCTCGCCCACCAGGCCGATCGCACCCACCCGCACCTGTTCGCCCAGCACGCTCTCCGGCAGTTCCAGCTTCACCAGCGGGCCGTTGATCTCAAGTATTTTGCCCATTTGCGTTTCCTGCGTTCCCGGACCACGAGCCCCGGTTGCCGATGCCCCATCCATCACCCATACACCAGCGTGCCCAGATCGGGCGCGCTGGCGAACAGTCGTTCCAGGGCCACGCGCGCCAGTTCTTCGGCCAGGCGCGCGCTGCGCGCCTCGAAGGTCTGATCCAGACGTGCCCGACCATCGGCGGTGCACACGCGCAGACCACCCTCGCTGACCTGTTCCAATACCTGCAAGCTCACGCTGCGGCCGGGCGCCGCCCGCCGGCACAGTTCGTCCCAGACCGGCCGCAACGACGGCTGATCCTCGGCGCGCACTTCCACGACCAGGTCACCCTCGGGCAAGGCAGCGGCGGCGGCGGCCAGCCAGTCCTCCAGCACCGCCAGATAGCGCCCGTGATCCCTGACCAACGCCTGGAACGCCAGACGCACCTGGGCCAGCGTGGCTTCGGTCAGCGCCCAGCGCATGCGGTCCAGCTCACCGGCCAGGCGGGTCTCGGCCGCCTGCGTATGGCGCCGCACCATGCGCTCGGCTTCCGCCTTGGCGGCGAGGATCTCACGCTCTTCCAGCAGTTTCAGACGTTCCGCGGTCTCGTTGGCGATGCGCAAGCGCGCCGATTCCGCATTGTGCGCATGTTCGCGCGCCAGGGTCTCGGCCTGACGCAGCAGCGCCTGCTCCAGTTGGCTGACTTGTGCTTCCGCATCCATGTGCTTCTCCAAAACCGCGTCAAGCGAGCGTCACCACCGGGAAACGGGCCACCGGACCACCGCTCACTTCATGGCCTCCGGCCCCAGCACCGCGCGCACCACGTCGTCCACCGCCGGGCTGTAGTCGCGCGGCGCGGCCAAGGGCGGCAACTCGGTGACGACGATACGGCCGCCCTCATTGCGCAGGCGGTCGAGCGTGGCGCCACCGGCATGGGCCAGATGTGATTCCAGCAACACCAGCGCCTCGGCGCCTTCCTTGACCAGGTGCGCCAGCACTTCCTCGACTTTGGCGGCATCGGCGTCGGTATGCACCTCCGCACCGATCAGGCTGAAGCCCTCGGTCAATCCGGCACTGCCCAGAACCACCAGGCGCGCGCCGGCGCCGGGTGCGCGGGTCTCGCGTGTCATGATCGGTGCTCGCGAGTGCCACGGCCCGTCATCAGACCTTGCCCAACAGCAGGATGGACATGACCAGACCGTAGATCGCAATGCCTTCGGCCAGGCCCATATAGATCAGCGTGCGGCCGAACATCTCCGGCTTTTCCGCGATCACCGCCAGCGCCGCCGAACCCACCGGCCCCAGCGCGATACCCGCGCCGATGGCGGCCAGCGCGGTGGGCAGGCCGACGCCGATCAGCGCCAGACCGGTGCCGATGGATAGCTCCACGGCGCCGCCCGCCTCGGGTGCCGCCGCCAGCACTTCCTGCACACCCAGCAACAGGGTGCCGGCCAAGGCCAGGCCGAACAGCAGCAGATTGGCCAGCAGGCCGCCCTTCAGCCATGCCGGCGAGGGCAGACGGCGCGGCCGCAGTTCCAGCCACACACCGGCGGCGATGGTGGCGACGACCGACAAACCCAACAATGCAATGAGCCCACTCATGTTCTTCTCCTGTAAGACACACTCAAACCGCGATCACCCGGATCATTTGGCCCCGACCAACCGCAACGGCACGAATTCTCGGCCGTCGCCGCTGTAGAAGCGCGAGAAACCCTCGTAATACATCAGACGCAGTGCCTGAATGGCAACGATGGCGCCCTCCAGCACGATGATGACGACGTTGCCGAGCACGATGGTGATCCAGTGCCCGGCGAACGACAGCCCATGGGCCAGCGTGAACACGGCCAGCGCCAATGCCACGTGGTTGAGGCTGAACGCCGCCACGCGCATGAACGACAGCGTGTTGGCAAACAGGTTGATGCCGGTCTCCAGCGTCTCGATCAGCGTCACCAATATGCGTTCGCCCAGCCCGGCATGGGACTCCGCCCACTTGTAGACCGCCACCGTGGCCAGCCCGATCGCGGCCACGATCCACGCCGGAGTGGCCAGGTCAACTGCGCCGGCCAGACTGGCCAGACCGGCCACCGCACCAAGGTAGAACACCAGCCCGGCCAGGCCGGCGGAGTCGAACAGGGCATGCGCCGCCTGGCCCGCGACCAGGCGGTTGCGCGCGTTGATCAACAGGGTCAGGCTGATGAAGCCGACGCCGAACGTCACCGCCAGCGTCAACACATGGGTGGGATGATGCAGCGGTGACAACCACAGTGGTTCGAACAGCTCCTCGTAGCCGAACACACTGCCATACAACAGGCCGAACAGCATGGACACCGCACCGGCGCTGACGCCCACCCAGACGAAGCGGCCGAGCAAACGCCGCAACGCCAGCGCCAGCAACAGGATGACGCCGCCGTGGCCGATGTCACCGAACATGGCGCCGAACAGCAGCAAGTAGGTGAAGGCGAACGGCAGGGTCGGATCGAACTCGCCGTAGCGCGGCACACCGTAGGCTTTGACCAGCGGCGCGAACGGCCGCAGCCAGGTGGGATGCCGAACCAGGGAGGGCACCTTGCTCGCCTCATGCCGGGCCGGCTCCGCGGTTTCCAGCCAGTAGCGGCCATGAAAGCGGGCATCCAGCGCCGTGCGCAGCGCCTCCAGGCGGCGGCGTGGTATCCAGCCGGTCAGGCAGGCCAGCCCGCCGCGGCCACGCACGCCCACCAGCGCGGCCTCGGCCAGCGGGCGTGCCAGGATCAGGCTCAACCGAGCGCCCTCCAGACGCGGCCGGTACTGGGCGCGCAGGGCGTCGATCGCCGCGCACTCCGCACCCGAGCGCGCCTCCACCTCGCGCCGCATCTGTGCCAGCCAGGCGCGCGCGGCATCCGGATGGGTACGCAGTTCCGCCGGCACCGGCAGTTCCCGCCAGCCGGCCTGCGCCAGCACACCGCGCACTTCGGTCTCGCGCTCACGCGGCCCGGCGATCACTGCGTAGGTCTGATCGCCGACGTGGTCGAACACCGACACCAGCGAGCCGGTCATGGCCAACGCCTCGGTCACGCGCTTCACCGCGGCGCTGGGCAGGCTGCCGATGTGCACCGCCAGCAGGCCGTCGGCGCGCAGCAGATGCGCCAGATCGACATCCAGCCGGGCCAGCTTGTCCAGGGTCTCCTCGAGCGCATCGAGATGGCGCAGCTCTTCCTGGATGCGGGTTTCCCTCTCGGCCGCGGACAGACAGGTACTCCACACGTTGCTGAGCCAGTTGTTCAGGCCGATCAGATCGGTGAGCGAGGGCGGCACCGCATCTGCCGGCACGTCCGGTGGCTCGGTGAGGCCGCACCGCTCGGCCAGCTTGGCCAGCCTCGACTCCGCCTCCAGCCAGGCCTCGCGATAGGCATCGGCGGGATTCTCCGGCAGCGCCGGATCGTCGAAACGCGCCGGACTGAACACGCCGAAGCGCGCCAGTTCCACCGCCATGTCCTGGACCTCGCTGGCCAGCACCATGATCTGCACGCGATACAGGGGTTCGGCACGGAACATCAGGCGTTGCCTCCGGAATCATGGGCGATCGCCAGGCGGATGTCGTCCGCCGGCAGCCCCAGATGACGTCCGCGCAGGATGGCGCGCACGGCGCGCAGGTCGCGCTCACGCAGCAGCAGATAGGCGAAGGCGCGCGCCAGCGGTGGCGCGCCGGAATGCAGGATACGCCCGGCTTGCTCCGCGGCCGCGCCGTCCATACGCGCGAACAGCGCGGGGATGTCGGCGGCATCGGCCAGACGTGCGCGCAGCGGCTGCGGCAACGCCGCCAGCACCGCCGCGAAGCTGTCCAGCGCCGCCAGCTCGCGCAGCGTCGCGGACGGCAGGGTGTAGCGCGAGGCCACCAGCAGGAAGTACACCTGCGCCGGCGGCAGGTTGTAATTGAAGCGGTAGCGCAGCAGCCAGACCAGGTTGATGCGGTCGATCAAGGATCCCATCAGCTTGCGCATCGGCGCGCCCAGCGCGTCCTCCAGCGGCTGCGCGCGCCGCACCAGGCCCTCGTAATAATGTCGGTCGAGCGCGGCGTCGAGCAGGAACGGATCGCGGCTGTCCTCGAACGCACGCCGCGCTTGACGCACGATGCCGGCATACGGCCCCGCCTCCAGACGGCGCAGCAGTTCGATGACATCCTCGGCATGGGCCAGCGTCTGCGTGTCGAGACGGCCGAACGCGCCCATCGGCGTCAGTCGCGCGAGCAGCGCCGCCGGCCGTTCGCCGGTCATCTTGCCGCGCAGCAGCGTCTTCAGGTTGGTGACCTCGAAACGCTCGGTCCAGTAGATCAGGAACGCCCGCTCGGCGCCATGCAGCGGCCGCAACAGCACACGGGTCTCGTCCAGCACTTGGGCGATGATGCGCTGCTCCAGCGACAGCGGATCACGGTTGTCGAACCCTCGCGCCAGTTGCGGCAGGCCGCGCCGGTTCAGGGCATCGCCGATGTCCGTGTCGGCCACCCGCATCAGCGCATCGTAATCCTCGGCATGCCACAGCCGGCCGCTGAACAGGCTGACTCGGGTATTGAGATAGGCGGACATGACGTCCTCGGCCGGCGTCGGCGATCACAGCGCGGGATCGAGCAGCAGATGCAACGCGGCGTCCACCGCCTCCCGCTCGTGGCGCGCAGCCAGATCGCGCAGGCTGCGCTGGCGCTCCTCGTACTTGCGCGCCAGCTCGGCCACGGCCTGCTCGGCGCGGCTGTGCGCCTCGCTGAGGAACGGCGCGCGCAAGGCCGCACGCCCGGCTTCGAAACGCGCCTCGGCCTCGCGCGCATTGGCCAGTGCCTCCTCGATCTGGCGCTGCCGTTCCTGGCTCGCCGCGTCGATGATGGCACGTGCCCGCGCCTCGGCTTCGAGCAGACGTTTGAGTGGATCGTCCATGGCAGTGCGGGCGAGGCGAGGGAAAGGTGAAAACCTGCCGCCCCGTCGCCCCGTTCCCTTCTACTTGACCTTCACTTGCACCAGTTCCTCGCCATCCGGGTCGGTCACGTGCACCGCACAGGCGATGCAGGGGTCGAAACTGTGGATGGTGCGCAGGATCTCGATCGGCTTGTGCGGGTCGTGCATCACGTGGTTGTGCTGCAACGCCGCTTCATAGGCGCCGGGCACGCCCTTGGGATCGCGCGGACCGGCGTTCCAGGTGCTGGGCACCACCGCCTGATAGTTGGCGATGCGGCCGTTCTCGATGACGATGTAATGCGACAGCGCGCCACGCGGCGCCTCCATGAAACCGACACCCAGCGCGCGCTTCGGCCAGGTGGACGGATCCCACTGCTTTTCGTTGAAGGTGCGCAGGTCGCCGGCGCGGATGTTGGCGATCAGGTCGTCGTACCAGCCCTGCATGGCGTCGGCGATGATCTTGGTCTCCAGCGTGCGCGCGGCGGTGCGCCCGAGCGTGGAGAACAGCGCGCCGACCGGCACGTCCAGGTGCTTGAGGGTGAAGTCCACCAGCTCCCGGGTCTGCTTGTGGCCGGTGCCATACAGCATCAGCACGCGCGCCAGCGGCCCCACCTCCATGGAGTTGCCCTTCCAGCGCGGCGACTTAAGCCAGGAATATTTCTGCTCGACGTCGAGCAGGTCATAGGGCGGCTTTGGCCCGGTGTAGTTGAACTCGGTCTCGCCCTTGTGCGGGTGCAGGCCGACGTCGTCGCCAGCGCTATACCTGTACCAGGAGTGGTTGACGAACTCCTGCACCTCGTTGTCGGCGTACAGATCGACCGGGTGGACCGTGGACAGGTCGCGATTCAGGATCGCGCCGCGCGGGATCATGAACGACTCCGTGTCCCAAATGCTCTTGGCCGGGAACTCGCCGAAGGTCAGGAAGTTGCCCAGGCCCTCGCCCATGCCGCCCCATTCCTTGTAGAACGAGGCGATGGCTAGCGTGTCCGGCACGTACACCTGATCGACGAAATCACGCATCTGCTTGATCACGTTCTGCACGATCTGCAAGCCGACCATGTTCAGCGAGGTGGCGTCCTGACCGCCGCGGAACATCGGCCCCCTGCCCTGGCCGCCGCCGGTCTGCACCGAGATGGCCGAGGGCACGCCGCCGACCACGAAGTTGGGGTGCGGGTTCTTGCCGCCGAAGATGGC
>CAYTRH010000126.1:0-8758 GCA_964440155.1 uncultured Thiobacillus sp.
ACTCAACCGGCGATACGATTGGGCAGTGGAGGTTGTAAAGTGAACAGCATTGGGGACAGACCACGATTCGTAGTAGTGCAAGGCGACAAAATCCAACGCCGAAAGCGCTGCGTTCCCAATACTGAAACATCAAGCACTTTATCAACATGGCCTATTTCCTCTGCGGCAAGCTGGATTTCTCGGGTGTTCTTGTCGTGACGGGCTCCCTGCTTCGTCGGTGCCGATCGGGTTTGATGGGCTCGATCAAGGTGCTCGGGTGTTGCGTCTTGCTAGTGGTCCAAGGTTGCGCCGTGGCACCGCACGCACCGGACCCTGGGGAGCGTAGATCGGTGTCGCTTGATCGTTTGGCTGTGGTTCCGGCGCCGACGCTGCCCAAAGGCATTTCCACAACGGCGTCGATACCTTCGGTGGTGGAGGGTGGGACCAGCGGCGCCGTGTTGGGGATCTTGATGCTGCCGGCGGAGCCTTTCCTGGCCATCGCTGCCCTGCCGCTCATGCCTGTGGCCGCCATCGCCAGCGCGGCCGGCGGATCGACCGCCGCGCGGCATCAAGCCGAGATTTCGGCGGTTACGTTGTTGCCGACCGCGCAAAAGTCCGACCTTCAGGGTGAGCTACGCGATCGGGTCGAACATATCGTGGCTCAGAGGAAAGTGGCGCGGTCGGTCTCTACACAGTCTGTCGGCCAGCATAGCCAAACCGCCGTGCCCACGGAGCCGATGGCCGAAATGACGTTGCAGGTCGGGCTACGCGAGATCGGCTTCACGGTTGCCGAAAACAAGGAAGACCGGTCCGCCTATGCGCTTTACCTCAAAGCGCAGGCCAAACTCATCGACGCAGACGGCAAGAGCGTGCTGGACGATATGAGTTTCGAGCTTCGCAGCCCAGCACATTCGCGCGAGACATGGCTCGATGACCGGCAGTCGCCGTTCGAGGCCGCGTTGGATCGGGCGTTGGATGAGGCGGCGGAGCGTGTCGTGTTCGAAATGTTTGACGTCTATTACCCGAAGGCCCCGGACGTGCCAAGCAGCCAGTCCGCTGCAACGCCCTATTACACGCTTGCACCGGTGTACCCGGAATGGACCCGTGGCTGGGTGCCCGGAGTGCCGCGCCCGACGCCGCTTGCCGGAGATCTGATGCCGCGTTTCCGCTGGCAGGCGTTTCCCCGCACCATCGATCTTGCTACGGTCGGCGGACACGGCGAGCGTTTTTCCGACGTCCAATACGATCTGCGCATCTTCGCTGTCCACCGCCGCCAGGAGCGTTTCGGCAACGTTCTGCGCTGCTATCTTTCCTCCGGCCTGGGTCCGGGCTGCGACAGCAGGCCTCTCTTCATCCTGGGACCGGAAGTCTATCGTCGGGACGGATTGCCCGCGGCGGAACACCGCATCGAGACACCGCTGACACCTTGCGCTTTCTATGCCTGGACCGTGCGCGCCCGGTTCAAGCTCGATGGCCGTCCTCGGGTGATGGAGTGGACGGGTGACTACCTGTTCGCACCCTGGACGGTTCGGCGTGGGTTGTTGCTGCCGGGTGAGCGGAGCGTCCAGGATCGCAGGATCGATTGGCTGCTGTTCCGGGCACCGGCGGATGTCGGTTCGACTGTATGTGCGGACTGACCAGGATCGACACAGATACCATGTCCAGGGACGTGATCCCTTCGACATTCCTCATATCCGCAAACCGGGAAACCGCCAAGCGGGCGTGGCGTGCGTCACGTTGCGGCGGAAGGCGCTTTCGCGACGGCGCATACGGCGTAAGATGAGCCCCCGCAGACCGTAGAGGACGCCCGTCGCCTGCCACGGATATGGACACGCTGCTTTACTGGATCGGCATGGCCGCGGTCGCCGTCAACGCGCTGACCGGCGTGCTGGATGCCGGGCGCAAGCAGATGGATCTGATCGGCGCGGTGCTGGTGGGCGCCGCCACTGCGCTGGGCGGGGGAACGGTGCGCGACATCCTGCTCGATCGCCAGGTGTTCTGGATCGCCGATCAGGCTTATCTGGTGGTGGCCTTGCTCACCGCCTTGCTGGTGTTCTTCGCGGTGCGCGGCATGAAGCTGCCGCCCCGGCTGTTCCTGATCCCCGACGCCGTCGGCTTGGCATTGTTCACCATCGTCGGCACGCAGATCGCGCTGGCCTGGCAGGCGCCCTGGCTGGTGGCCAGCCTGCTGGGCGTGACCACGGGGGTGGTGGGCGGCGTGTTGCGCGACGTGCTGTGCAACGAGGTACCGCTGATCTTCGTGCGCGGCGAACTGTACGCCTCGGCGGCGTGGTGCGGCGCACTGGCCATGATCGGCCTGCAGACGCTGGAGGTGGATGCAGTGCTCGCCGCCTGGGTGGGCATGGCCGTGATACTGGTGCTGCGGCTGGCGGCCATGGCCTGGCGCATCACTTTGCCGACCTACTCGGCCAAGCAGTGAACGTGGCCGTGGGGGATCATCGTCCAGTGCGGTCATGACGAAGGAGGAGGGTGCGATGCAGGATGCCGACAGATTGTTGGATACCGCGCTGGCGCTGGCGGAGCGTCACGGCTGGGAGGCGGTACGCCTGCATGCCGTGGCTGCCGCCGCCGGGGTGACGCTGGATGACATCCGCCGTCATTACCGTGAGAAGGATGCGCTGATCGACGCGTGGTTCGACCGCGCCGACGGTGCCGCGCTGGCCCTGGCGGCGAGCGGCGAATTGTCCGGACTGACACCGCGTCAGCGGCTGTACCGGCTGATCATGGCCTGGCTGGGGGCGCTGGCGCCGCACCGTCGGGTGACACGGGAGATGATCCTGGCCAAGCTGGAGCCGGGGCACGTTCACATCCAGTTCCCCGCCATCACGCGTATCAGCCGCACCGTACAATGGTTGCGCGAGGCGGCGGGGCTGGAGGATCACGGCCTGGCCCGGGCGGTGGCGGAGACGGGGTGTACGGCGATCTATCTGGCTGCGTTCACCTGCTGGTTGACCGAGGCGGATGATGCCGTGCCCAACACCCGACGGCTGCTCGATGATCTCCTGTGTGGTGCCGAGCGTGTCGCGCTGGCTTGCCCCTTGTTCCGAAGCGAGGCACCGGTGACCGAGGCGCGGGCCAGCGCCCCGCGGAGCGTGCCGGGAGCCTGAACGTGGATACCGTCACCCACGCGTTGAGCGGGGTGTTGCTGGCGCGCGTCGCCCGCCGTCCGGGCGCGTCGCTGACGCAAGCACGACGGGAATGGGCCTGCGGCCTGGGTGCGGCGTTTCCGGATGTCGATTTCGTACTGATGGCGCTGGCGCCATCGGTGTTCCTCAACCTGCATCGCGGCCCGACCCACTCGCTCGTGCTGTTGCCGCTGTGGGCCGCGCTGTTGACGCTGCTGCTGGTCCGGCTGTGGCGGGGCGATGGGTATGCGGCGGGATGGCGTCGGTTCATGGCGGTGTGGTCGCTGTGCGCGCTCGGCTTGGCGGCGCACATCGCCGGCGATTGGGTGACCATCTATGGCACGCGCCTGTTCTATCCCGTGGACACCACTGCCTACGCGCTGGCGTGGAGCTGGGACGTCAACGTCTGGATCGCGTCGTTGCTGCTGGCCGGCGCGCTGGCCGGATGGCGCTGGCACGAGCGCGCCGCGTGGAGTGCGCGCGCGGCCTTGCTGGCGGCGGGGGTGGCCCTGCTGGCGCAGGCCGGCTTGCGTCAGCAGGCGTTGGCCTTGGCGCGGGCGCAGACGGCTCAGGCCACCGATGCATGGGCGTTGCCGCAGCCGTTGTCGCCGTTCCACTGGCACCTGATATTGGCCGACGGCGACGGTTATCGCGCTGCTTACCTCGATCTGTTGCCCGGCGCGCCCGGTGCGTCGATCACGGGTTACCGCGCACGCGACGATCTGATCTGGCGCGCACATCCCGGCCCGGGGACCGACGCATGGTCGCGGGCAACCTGGTCGCTGCCCGAGCTGGCGGCGTTTCGCGCGTTCGCCGTGTTCCCGGTCGTCTATCGGCTCGACGACGATGCGCGCGGCACCTGCGTGTGGTTCGCCGATCTGCGCCATGCGCTACCCCGGCTGCCGCCACCGTTCCGTCAAGGCGTGTGCCGGGCATCGGCGGAGGCGCCCTGGCGGCTGTACCGGCTGCGCTACTTCGGCGAGGATGCGCGTCAGGCCCTGTGATGCCGGCGGGTCAGTCGTCCAACAGGGTCATGCTGGCACGCGCGTCGGCGCGATCGATCTCCACCAGGCATTCGCAGTATTCAGCGATGGGCTCGATGGGCGTGGGATCGTCCGCGCAACTGCAGCCGGCGATCACGCTGGAAAAGAACAGGCCGACGCGCAGGCGCAGCACGCCAGCCTGTTCGCCGGCCGACAGCAGACGCGCGCTGTGACTGCCGGCGATTACATGGCTGCCGATGCGCAGGGCGTCGCGCAGGGGCAGGGCATCGGTCGGCAGGCTTTCCAGCTCGCGCTTCAGCGTGACGGCAAAGGCGTCGCTACCCCAGGCGCGCAGGCTGGCGGGCAGGCGCGGCATCGTGGCGGGCGTGGCCAGTGGCGTCATCACGCGTGGCCGGCGCGCAGCGCCAGCGGCCAGACGATGCGGCGTGACGCTGTCGGGTCACCCCAACGCGGCGCCAGTTCCTGCGCCAGCGCGGCCACCGGGTCCGCACCATGCGCCGCGCGGTAACGGGCGGTGGCGGACCAACTGCGGAAATAACCGAGCAGGTGCGCCAGCGGCCAATGCGCGACCAGCTCGAAAGCCGGCACGGCCAGCTCGTCGAACGGAAAGTCCAGATCGCGATAACTGCGTTCCACCAGGCGGCGCTGCGCCGGCCAGTAAGGGCCGAGGGTCACGTCATGGAACCGGCGCGCCAGTGCGTCGAGGTCAGGGTCGCCCAGCGTCAGCACGCCGTAGCTCCACGCCGCCAGCAGCCCGCCCGGTTTCAGCACGCGGCGCGCCTCGGCGTGGAACCGTGAGAGATCGAACCAGTGCAGCGCCTGGGCGACCGCGATGAGGTCCACCGAGGCGTCAGCCAGCCCGCTCGCCTCCGCCGGCGCCACCTGATAGCTCACCCGCTGGTGTGCCGGCGCGCCGGCCAACTGGTCGGCACTGGCATCGGTGGCGACCACGCGCGCGAACCGGCGGGCGATGCCCAGCGTGGCCTGGCCGCTGCCGCAGGCACAGTCCCAAGCCAGTTCGCGCGCCGGCACCCGCGCCGCCAGCCAGTCGAACAGCGCCTCCGGATAGCGCGGGCGAAACTCGGCATAAGTGGCTGCAACGGGCGCGAAATGGTCCTGGAAGGGCGGGTGAGTCGATGACATGGCCCAAGTGTAGGCCAGACGGTGGTGAAGGGCCGCATCGTCGTGAACTTGGCGTGGCGATCCAGGGGTGTGCCGGTGCGGCGGTGACTTGCTGGATTGCCGCGGCGGCTGCGCCGCCTCGCAATGACGGTGGAAGAGCGGGCGGCGTCATCGCGAGCGCGGGGCGGCGATCCAGGGGTGTGCCGGTGCGGCGGTGACTTGCAAGATTGCCGCGGCGCTGCGCGCCTCTCCATTCCGGGGAGGGGCAGGTCTGTACGTTTGGCGAACTGCGCCACACGTTTTCTTGACGAACATGATCATGTGTTCAAGAATATCGATATGAAAGCCAATTACCGCGACGTCATCCCACCGGAGTGGCAGGCCGTTTCCCGGGTGTTCACCGCCCTGGGCGACGAGCATCGCCAGCGCATCCTGCTGTTGTTCGAGCCGGGGGAGCGGCTCAACGTCGGCCAGATCGCGGAGGTCTCCACGCTGACCCGTTCCACCGTTTCGCATCACCTGAAGATCCTGCGCGACGCGGGGGTGTTGCGTTCGGAAAAGATCGGCAAGGAGGTGTGGTTCTGGATCGATCGCGACTGGATCCTGACGGTGTTCGCCAACGTGGCCGACCACATCCGCCGGACGACATAGTTTTTTTCGTCATACATATCGAAACATCTAGTCATTTGATCTTGATTGCCTACGGTACCGGGAAGGGGAAACGACCATGAGAGCGCTGTTGCGTGCACTGCTGCGTCAACTGGCCAGACTGCTGTTCGGTGTGCGCGTGCATGGCGATACCGGTGCGCTCTCGACGCCGCGCCTGCTGATCGTCGCCAACCACGAATCCTTTCTCGACGGCGTGTTGCTGGGCCTGTTCCTGCCGGTCGATCCGGTGTTCGTGGTGCATTCCTACGTGGCGCGGCACGGCCTGTTCCGGCGCATCCTGTCCCTGGTGGATTATCTCGCGGTCGATCCCACCAGCCCCATGGCCATGAAGCAGGTCATCCGCCTGGTGGAGAGCGGCCGGCCGGTGGTGATCTTTCCGGAGGGACGCATCACCGTCACCGGCAGCCTGATGAAGGTCTATGACGGCCCGGCCTTCGTCGCTGCCCGCACCGGCGCCCGCATCGTGCCGGTGCGCCTGGACGGCACCGCGCGCTCGCTGTTCGCGCGCGTGTCGGGCAAGGCGCCGCGCCGCTGGTTTCCGCGCATCAGCCTGCATGTGCTGCCGGCCACCGCCATCCCCATGCCGGCGGCGGACCTGCCCAAGGAGCGGCGCCGGCTGGCCGGCGAGGCCATGCGCCGGTTGATGCAGGACATGCTGTTCGCCTCCCGTCCGCGACAGACCTTGTACGCGGCGTTGTGCGACGCCATGGAGACCCATGGCCGCGATCACCGCCTGCTGGAGGACATCAGGCAGGTGGAATACAGCTATGGCGATCTGCTGAAGATGGCGTTGATGCTGGCGCGCCTGGTGGAACGCGCCGCGCCGGAGGTCATGCCCGGCGACCGCATCGGCCTGCTGCTGCCCAACATGGCGCCGACCCTGGCCCTGTTGTTCGGCCTGTCGGCGCGTCGCCGCGTGCCGGCCATGCTCAACTACACCGCCGGCAGCGATGGCCTGCAGGCCGCCTGCGATGCCGCCACGCTGCGGGTGGTGGTGACCAGCCGCGCGTTCGTGACCCAGGCGCGGCTGACCGAGCGGCTGGCCGCTCTGCGGGGCGTGCGCCTGCTGTATCTGGAAGACCTGAAGGACGCCATCACGCTCGGCGACAAGCTGTGGCTGGTGCTGTGGGCCTTGCGCCTGCCGCGCGCGTTCGAACTGCCGGTCACACCCGAGGCGCCGGCAGTGGTGTTGTTCACCTCGGGCTCGGAGGGTAGTCCCAAGGGGGTGGTGCTGCCGCACCGCGCGTTGCTGGCCAACGTCGCCCAGGTGCGGGCGGTGATCGACATCTCGGCCAACGACAAAGTGCTCAATGCCCTGCCCATCTTCCACTCCTTCGGTCTGACCGGCGGCGCGCTGCTGCCGCTGCTGAGCGGCGCCGCAGTGTTCCTGTATCCCTCGCCGCTGCACTACCGCATCATCCCGGAGCTGGCCTACGACCGGGGCTGCACGGTGCTGTTCGGCACCAGCACCTTCCTGGCCAACTACGGCAAGTTCGCCCACCCTTACGATTTCTTCCGCCTGCGCTATGTCATCGCCGGCGCCGAGAAGCTGGCCGAGCCGGTGCGCCAATTGTGGTTCGAGAAGTTCGGCCTGCGCATCCTGGAAGGCTACGGCGCCACCGAGACCGCGCCGGTGCTGGCGGTGAATACGCCCATGGCCTACCGCACCGGCACGGTCGGTCAGTTCCTGCCGGGTCTGGAGACGACATTGGTGCCGGTGCCCGGCATCGAGCGGGGTGGCATGCTGCACGTGCGCGGTCCCAACCTGATGGCGGGCTACCTGCGCGTGGAGGCGCCCGGCGTGCTGCAACCGCCGCGTTCCAGTCTGGGCGAGGGCTGGTACGAGACCGGCGACGTGGTCGAGGTGGACGAAGCCGGCTTCGTGCGCATCGTCGGCCGGGTCAAGCGCTTCGCCAAGGTGGCGGGCGAGATGGTCAGCCTGGAGGCCGTGGAGAAGCTGGCCGCCGCGGTATCGCCGGACGCCCAGCACGCCGCGACCAGCCGCGCCGACACCCAGAAGGGCGAGGCCATCGTGCTGTTCACCACCGATGCCACCCTGAGCCGCGAGGCCCTGGCCCGTCGCGCGCGCGAGCTGGGGCTGGCCGAGCTGGCGGTGCCGCGTCAGGTGGTGACCCTCGACGCCCTGCCCCTGCTCGGCACCGGCAAGATCGACCACGTCGCCTTGCGACGCATGGCGGAGGCGGGGGCGTGAGCCGGCGCGGCGCGTCCATCCATGCGGAGGTCTCCATGCAAACCCGACTGATCTACAAGCTGGCGGATCGGCCCGAGGAGTTCGAGGCCATCCATCGTCTCAACTACCGCACCTTCGTCGAGGAGATCCCCCAGCATCCGCCCAATGCGGAGCACCGCCTGGTGGACCGCTTTCATGCCGAGAATACCTATGCCATCTGTCTGGCCGACGGTGAGCTGGTGGGCATGATCGCCGGCCGTTGCCAGCGGCCGTTCTCGCTCGATCAGAAACTGCCGGACCTGGACCGCCACCTGCCGCCCCATCGCAAGGTGGTGGAGGTGCGTCTGCTGGCGGTGGCCCTGCGCTATCGCAAGCTGCCGGTGTTCACCCGTCTGGCCGGCCTCTTGGCGCGTCATTTCCGCGCCCAGGGCTGCGATCTGGCCATCATCTCCGGCACGCTGCGGCAACTGCGCCTGTACCACCATCTGGGCTTCCGTCCGTTCGGGCCGCGGGTCGGCAGCGGCGACGCGGTGTATCAGCCCATGGCGCTGACGCTCGACGCCTTTCAGGACCATGCCATGACCTTGCTGACCCAGGGCGGCGCGCCGATGAGCCTGCTGCCGGGGCCGGTGCAGATGCGTGCTCTT
>CAYTRH010000127.1:0-8722 GCA_964440155.1 uncultured Thiobacillus sp.
GGCCCAGGCCGCGGCATGGCGGTGCCAACGGGCCGCCCAGGCGACCAGCGCGGCGCCGGCAAACGGCAGCAGTACGACGAGCAACAGGTTCATGCGGGGGAGGCGGACGACGAAGCGGCGGGCGGCCCGGATTCTAACCGATCACCTCGCCATCGCGACCGCCGCGGAACTTCATGGCGGTGGCGACGGCCCATCCACCAGCCGCAACCTGGGCCGGACGTACAATCCCCGCAACCAACGAGCCGCATAAAGGAGGAAACCCGCGATGAGCGCGACCGCACCCAAGGAAACCACGGCCTGGCACAGCCTGGCACAGGACGAAGCGCTGCGACGTCTGGACAGCCGGCGCGAAGGATTGAGCGGCGAAGAGGCCGCGCAGCGCCTGGTCCGCTACGGCCCCAACCGGCTGCCGGAACCGCCGCGGCGCAGCGCCTTGATGCGTTTCCTGGCGCAGTTCAACAACCTGCTGATCTACATCCTGCTGGCGGCGGCCATACTCACCGCGGTGATCGGCGAATGGGTGGAGACCGCGGTGATCCTGGCCGTGGTGGTGGTCAACTCCATCATCGGCTTCATCCAGGAAGGCAAGGCGGAAAAGGCGCTGGACGCCATCCGCCAGATGCTGTCGCCGCACGCCCTGGTGCTGCGCGACGGCCACCGTCAGACCGTCGCGGCCGACCAGTTAGTGCCCGGGGACGTGGTGTTCGTGCAGTCCGGCGACCGCGTGCCGGCCGACCTGCGTCTGCTCGAGCTCAAGAACCTGCACACCCAGGAAGCCGCGCTCACCGGCGAATCGCAGCCGATCGAGAAGCGCACCGACCAAGTCGGTGCCGACAGCGCGCTGGGCGACCGCTTCTGCATGGCCTACTCCGGCACCCTGGTCACGCATGGCCAGGGCTACGGGCTGGTGGTGGAGACCGCCGGTAACACCGAGTTGGGCCGCATCAGCGGCATGTTGGCCAATGTCGAACAGCTCACCACGCCGCTGTTGCAGCAGATGGACCGGTTCTCGCGCCACCTGTCCATCGCCATCGTGCTGCTCGCCGCCGCCACCTTCGTGTTCGGTATCAGCGTGCGCGGCTACTCCATGGCCGACATGTTCATGGCCGCGGTCAGTCTGGCCGTGGCCGCCATCCCGGAGGGACTGCCGGCGATCATGACCGTGGCCCTGGCCATCGGCGTCATGGAGATGGCGCGGCGGCACGCCATCATCCGGCGGCTGCCGGCGGTGGAGACGCTGGGCTCGGTCAGCGTGATCTGTTCGGACAAGACCGGCACGCTGACCCGCAACGAAATGACCGTGCAGTCCATCGCTCTCGCCGACGGGCTGATCGAGGTATCGGGCGCGGGCTACAACCCGCATGGCGAATTCAACCGCGACGGCGCGCGCCTGGAACCCGGCGAGGAACCCCGCCTGATCGAACTGGCACGTGCCGGCGTGCTGTGCAACGACGCGCAACTGCGCCAGAAGAAGAGCGGCGACTGGCGGCTGGAGGGCGACCCCACCGAGGGCGCGCTGCTGACGCTCGGCGTCAAGGCGGGTTTGGACATCGCCGACGAACAGACGGCACGCCCCCGCACCGACCTGATCCCGTTCGAGTCCGAGCATCGCTTCATGGCCACGCTGCACCATGACCACGAAGGCAACGGCGTGGTCTGGCTCAAGGGCGCGCCGGAGCGCGTGCTGGAGATGTGCCGACACCAGCGTACCGCCGAGGGCGTGGCGCCCCTGGACCTGGCGTATTGGCAGGCGCGCATCGAGGAGCTGGCGCGACGCGGTCAGCGCGTGCTGGCGCTGGCGAGCAAGGCGTGCGCATCGGACAAGCGTGAACTGCGCTTCGCCGACGTCGAGCACGACCTGGTGCTGCTGGGCCTGACCGGTCTGATCGACCCGCCGCGGCCGGAAGCCATCGAAGCCGTGGCGGCCTGCCACAGCGCCGGCATCGCCATCAAGATGATCACCGGCGACCATGCCGTGACCGCCGGCGCCATCGCCGCGCAGCTCGGCCTGCGCCAGGCGGACGAGGTGCTGACCGGCAAGGATCTGGATGGCATGGACGACGACGCGCTGACCGCCCGTGTGGACGACGTCAACGTGTATGCACGCACCAGCCCGGAACACAAGCTGCGGCTGGTGGAGGCGTTGCAGCGCCGCGGCCGGGTGATCGCCATGACCGGCGACGGCGTCAACGACGCCCCGGCGCTGAAGCGCGCCAACGTCGGCATCGCCATGGGCGTCAAGGGCACGGAAGCGGCCAAGGAAGCATCGGAAATGGTACTGGCGGACGACAACTTCGCCTCCATTGCCAACGCCGTGGAGGAAGGCCGGCGCGTCTACGACAACCTGAAGAAGGCCATCCTGTTCCTGCTGCCGGTCAATGCCGGCGAATCGTTCACGCTGATCATCGCCATCCTGGCCGGTCTGGAACTGCCGGTGACGCCGTTGCAGATCCTATGGGTGAACATGGTCAGTTCAGTGGCACTGGCGTTGGTGCTGGCGTTCGAACCGGCCGAGCACAACGTCATGAAACGGCCACCACGCGATCCCGCCGAACCGTTGCTGTCGCGTTTCCTGGTGTGGCGGTTGGCGCTGGTCGCAGCCATCTTCACCACCGGCATCTTCGGTCACTTCCTGTACCTGCAGCACAGCGGCGTGGACATCGAGTACGCACGCACTGCCGCAGTGAACACTCTGGTCATGTTCGAGATCTTCTATCTGATCACCGCGCGCCACCTGCTCGACTCCTCGCTGTCGCTGCGCGACCTGGTCAGCAACCGGCGCGTGCCGATGGCCATTGCGCTGGTGCTGGCACTGCAACTGGTGTTCACCTACGCGCCGTTCATGCAGTTGTTGTTCGACACCGTCGGCCTGAGCGCGCAGACCTGGGCCAACCTGACGCTGATCGCAGTCAGCGTGCTGGCCGTGGTGGAGACGGAGAAGTGGCTGCGCCGACGCGCGGGTGTGCGGCACGTGTGAGCGGACACCGACCATGAACCTGGTGACCGGCTTCGCCGGCGGCATCGGCCTGTTCCTGCTGGGCATGTGGCTGATGACCGAGGGCCTGAAACTGGCCGCCGGCCCGGCCCTGGAACGCATCCTCGCCCGTTCCACCGGCACCCGCCTGCGCGGTTTGGCTTCCGGTGCGCTGGTCACCTCTGTGGTGCAGTCGTCCAGCGCGGTGATCGTCGCCACCATCGGCTTCGTCAACGCCGGCCTGCTCACCCTCGGCCAGGCGCTGTGGGTGCTGTTCGGTGCCAACGTCGGCACCACCATGACCGGCTGGCTGGTGGCGATCGCCGGCCTGGACTTCAAGATCGATGCGCTGGCGCTGCCGCTGATCAGCGTCGGCATGCTGCTGCAGCTCACCGGGCAGCACACCCGGCGCGGGCCGATCGGCATGGCGCTGGCCGGCTTCGGCACGCTGTTCTTCGGCATCGACGTGCTGCGCGCCACGTTCTCCGGCCTGGGCAGCGAGATGGGCCTGCCGAGTATCGACAATCCCGTCTTGTCGGTGCTCGCCCACGTGGCCGCCGGTATGGTGCTGACCGTGCTGATGCAATCGTCGAGCGCGGCGCTGGCAGTGGCACTCACCGCCGCGCAGAGCGGTGCGCTGCCGCTCACCGCCGCCGCCGCCGTGGTGATCGGCGCCAACCTGGGCACCACGGTGAAGGCTCTGCTCGCCGCGCTGGGCGCCACCGCCAATGCCAAGCGCGCGGCCATGGCCCACGTCGCCTTCAACCTGCTCACCGCCATCGTCGCGCTGCTGCTGCTGCCCTGGCTGGTGGCCGGCATCGTCGCGCTGGGCGCGGCCTTGCATCTGGATACCGCGCCGGCCGCCACGCTGGCGTTGTTCCACAGCGTATTCAACGTGCTCGGCGTGCTGCTGATGTGGCCGCTGGCCGACCGGCTGGCGGATTTCCTCGGGCGACGCTTCCGCAGCGCCGAGGAGGACGAAGCGCGCCCGCGCCATCTGGACGACAACGCCGTGGCTGTGCCGGCGCTGGCGCTGGCCGCGCTGACCCAGGAGATCCGGCGCATGGGCGCCATCAGCGTGCGCATGAGCGGGAACGCGCTGGCCACACCGCCACGCGAGGTGGCGCGCGATGCTCTGGTGGTTCAACGCCTGCACCGCGCGATGAGCGAATTCGTCACCCGTCTGCAACGCGCCGCCATGACCCGCGACAGCGCCGTGCGCCTGCCCGACCTGCTGCGCCTCGCCCGCTACTACGTCGCCCTGGCGGAACTGGCGGAGGCGCAGGCACGTGCACCGGTGAGCGGCATGCCGGTGGCCCCGTGGCAGGATTTCCTCGCGCTCGCGCGTGACCTGCTGCGCCGCGCCGACCCCGCGCACGGCCCCGAACCGACCCTGGCGGAAGACGCCAGCCTGGACGTGCTCAGCGACCGTTACCAGGCACTCAAGGCCGCGCTGCTGCGCGCCGGTGCCAACGGCGAACTGGACATGGACAGCATGGAAGCGCTGCTGCGCGCCGCCAGCCTGACCCGCCGCGCCTGTGAACAGGCGCTCAAGGCCGCCCGCCTGCTGCTCAGACTGCAAGCGCACCAGCCAGCGCCGGAAGGCATGAACGAAGAGCATGCGATGAGCGACTACTGAGCCACCATGCAGCGGCGATGGGCCGCGCACGGACGCGCACACTGGACGGACTGGCATGCTTACATGACGTTGCACCCGGCATGGGCACGGGCCATCGCAACATACGCCTGCTATAACGGAGCTACCCCAACCTCGCACCCGGAAACCGATGAACCCCGCACGTGAAATCACCGAGATCGGCCAGCGTCTGTGGCTGGACAACCTGTCGCGCACGCTGCTGCGCGAAGGCATCCTGTTGCGCCGCGTGCGCGAGGATGGCATCAGCGGCGTCACTTCCAATCCCGCCATCTTCCTCAATGCGCTGCGCGAAAGCCCCTATTACGCCGATGACCTCGCCCGCCTGAAGCGGGTCCAGCCGGATCCGGAGCGTCGGCTGGAGGCACTGCTGGTCGCCGACATCCAGGCCGCCTGCGACGTGTTGCGCCCGATTTACCTGCAAAGCGCCGGCGAAGACGGCTACGTCAGTCTGGAAGTGGCGCCGCGCTGGGCACACGACGAAGCCGGCACCGTCAGCGAGGCGTTGCGCCTGCGCGCCCTGGTGGACCGCGCCAACCTGATGATCAAGGTGCCGGGCACGCCCGCCGGGGTCGCGGCATTCGAGACGCTGACGCGCGAGGGCGTGAACGTCAACGTCACCCTGTTGTTCTCGCTGCGCCAGGTCGAACGCGTGTTCGCGGCATACCAGCGCGGGCTGGGTGCGCGCCGCGAGGCCGGCACCGACCTCACCGCCGTGAAGGCGGTGGCCAGCCTGTTCCTGTCGCGGGTCGATACGCTGGTCGACCGGCAACTGGAACAGATCGCCACGCCACAGGCGCTGGCGCTGCGCGGCAATGCCGCCATGGCCCTGGCCAAGCAGGCCTGGCGTCTGTACCAGCAGATGTTCCGCGACCAGCGCTTCGCCCCGCTGGCCGCGGCCGGCGGTCGCCCCCAATGGCTGCTGTGGGCCAGCACCGGCACCAAGAACCCGGCCTACAGCGACCTGCTGTACGTCGAGCCGCTGATCGGTCCGGAGACCATCAACACGCTGCCAGACAAGACCCTGGACGCGCTGCGCGCGCATGGACGCGCCGCGCATACGCTGGAGATCGGCATGGAAGAAGCGGTCGCGCACATCGAACGCCTGGCTTCCCTCGGCATCGACCTCGACCTGGCAGGTGAAACCTTGCAGGAAGAGGGTTTGCGGCTGTTCGCCACGGCTTACGATCAACTGCTGCAACAAGTGGCCGACTGAGCGCCGCCAACGCGGCCGCTTTGCACGAGCGTCGGCAGCATCGCCCGACACGCCGCGTGTCGTTGTTCAGCCGTGATCGGCGGCCCCCGCCCCGGAAACCGCATGTGTGATGGTGCCGACAGTCTGACTCGAACAGACGACCTACCGCTTACAAGGCGGTTGCTCTACCAACTGAGCTATGCCGGCATTGTCGGTGGCGCGGCGCATATGCCTCGCCCTGCTGATGGCCCCTTTATTTGACCACGCGCAGTTGCGGCTTGCCGCCGCCGCGCGGCGATGGCGGCGCGCCCCCCTCGTCACCTTCGTCATGGTTGGTCATCACGCGCAGGTCGGGCTGACCGGACTGTTCGGCTTCGTCGTGAACGGCCGGCGGCGTCACGAACGCCATGCCCTCGCCGGTTTCCTTGGCGTGGATGGCCACAACGTTGGCGACGGGCACCTCGATCACATGCGGCGTGCCGCCGAAGCGCGCGGAGAAGGTGACCCAGTCGTTGTCCATGTGCAGATTGCGCACCGCATTCGGACCGACGTTGAGGACGATGCGTCCATCCCGCACGTACGCCTTGGGCACGCTGGTACGCGCGTCGACATTGACCGTGAGATAGGGCGTGTAGCCGCTATCGACGCACCACTCGTACATCGCCCGCAGAAAATAGGGCTGTTGCGGCGGCGGTCCGGATTCGCTGCTGGCCATGACGTATTACTTGCGCATCGCCTTCTCGACCGGCGTCAGCGCTTCGATGAACGCCGGACGCGCGAACAGGCGCTCGGCATATTTCAGGATCGGCGTACCCTGCTTGGGCAACTGGATGCCGAGGTGATCCAGACGCCATAGCAGTGGCGCGATAGCCACGTCGAGCATGGAGTAATCGTCGCCCAACATGTATTTCTGCCTGTTGAAGATCGGCGCGATCTGCGTCAGGTTGTCACGGATGATCGCGCGTGCCTTGTCGGCCACCTTGGGCGCGCCATTGACCACGTCGCTCAGATGCGAGAACAGGTCGCGTTCGAAGTTGAACAGGAACAGGCGCGCGCGTCCACGCATCACCGGATCCGCCGGCATCAGCTGCGGATGCGGGAAACGCTCGTCGATGTATTCGTTGATGATGTTCGACTCATACAGCGTCAGATCGCGCTCCACCAGGATGGGCAACTGGTTGTATGGATTCATCGCGGCGATCTCGTCCGGCTTCTCGCGCGGATCGATGTCGCGGATTTCGAAATCCATGCCCTTCTCGTACAGCACGATGCGGCAACGCTGGCTGAACGGACAGGAGGTACCGGAGTAGAGAATCATCATGATGGCAATACCAGGCAGTGGCCGCGCGGGCTCAGTGCACGTCCTTCCAGAATTCCTTCTTCAGATAGTAGGCGATGACATAGAACACGCCCAGGAACAGCAGCACGGCCAGACCGATGTTCATGCGCTGTACCCGCGCCGGCTCACCCATCCAGGTCAGGTAGTTGACCAGATCGCCGACCAGCGCGTCGTACTCCGCCAACGTCAGGCTGCCCGGCTTGACCAGTTGCATGCGGTCGATCACCGTGTGTTCCGCGCCGCTCAGGTCGGTCTCGACACGGTAGACCGGCTCGATGTGGCCTTGCAGGTCGTGCATCACATGGGGCATGCCGACCTTGTCGAACACGGTGTTGTTCCAGCCGGTCGCGCGGCTGGGATCACGGTAGAAACCGCGCAGGTAGGTGTACACCCAGTCGGGTCCGCGTGAGCGGGTGATCACCGACAGATCCGGCGGCGCCGCGCCGAACCACTGCTTGGCCTCGCTGGTGCGCATGGCGATGTACATGGTCTCGCCCGGCTTCTCGGCGGCGAACAGCAGGTTGTCCTTGATCTGCTCCTCGGTCAGGCCGATGTCCACCATGCGGTTGTAGCGCATGTAGTTGGCACTGTGGCAGTTGAGGCAGTAGTTGACGAACACGCGCGCGCCGCGTTGCAGCGAGGCGTCGTCCTTGAGATTGATCGGCGCGCGGTCGAGCGGCACCGCCGGGCCGGCGGCACGCAAGGGGTTGACCAGGACCAGGGCGGGCAGTGCCAGCAGCAGGAGCAGTTTTTTCATTTGGTCGTGACCCTTTCCGGAACCGGCTTGCAGGTGTCGTTCTTGGTGTACCACGGCATCAGCAGGAAGAACGCGAAATAGACCACCGACAGGATTTGCGACAACACGGTGTACAGCGGCGTCGCCGGCAGGATGCCGAGGATGCCCAGGCCGATGAAGGCGATCACGAACAGAGTCAGCGCGATCTTGAACTTGGGACCGCGATAGCGGATGGACTTGACCGGCGAGCGGTCCAGCCAGGGCAGCGCGAAGAAGATCAGCACCGCCACGCCCATGGCCAGCACACCCGGGAACTGTGAGCCGAGGATGGGCGGCACCGCACGCAAAATGGCGTAGTAGGGCGTGAAGTACCACACCGGCGCGATGTGCTCGGGGGTCTTCAGCGGGTCGGCAGGAACGAAATTGTTGTGTTCCAGGAAGTAACCGCCCATTTCCGGCGCGAAGAACACGATGGCGGCGAACACCATCAGGAACACCACCACGCCGAGGATGTCCTTGACCGTGTAATACGGATGGAAGGGGATGCCATCCAGCGGTCGGCCGTTCTCGTCCTTGAGCTTCTTGATCTCGACGCCGTCCGGGTTGTTCGAACCGACTTCGTGCAGTGCGATCAGGTGCGCCACCACCAGCCCCAGCAGCACCAACGGCAGGGCGATGACGTGGAAGGCGAAGAAGCGGTTGAGCGTGGCATCACCGATCACATAGTCGCCGCGGATCCATACCGACAGGTCTTCGCCGATGATGGGCACGGTGGCGAACAGGTTGACGATGACCTGCGCGCCCCAGTAGGACATCTGGCCCCA
>CAYTRH010000128.1:0-8350 GCA_964440155.1 uncultured Thiobacillus sp.
CGTCACTGCGCCGGGATCCACACGCCGTCGTCGCCGCGACAGGCCACGCCACGCAGGGTCTCGCGCCGGCCGCCGACGTCGATCTCGGTGTCGTAGTCGCGGCAATAACGCCCATCGTCGCGCTGCACGATCTCGCCCGGGGTCACGGCGTAGCGCGCGCCGCCCGACCCTGCCTGCCAGCTCACGCGCTGGCCGGTCTGGCCCAGTTCCAGCGCACGGCCGATACAGGCCTGGTCCTGCGCATCCATATCACGGCCGATCGCGCCGCCGATCAGCACGCCGGCGATGGCGCCGCCGATGGTCGCCACCGTGCGGCCGCTGCCCTGACCGATCTGGCTGCCCAGCGCACCGCCGATGACACCGCCGAGCACGCCACCGATCAGTTCACGGTTGCACTGTATGGTCCTTTCCGCCGGCACGCGGGGCACTGCCGGCGGTTCCCAGCCCGGACGATAGCTGGGTCCGGTCGGCTCGTAGACGATCCAGGGCGGCTGCGCGATCACCACGCGGTACTTCTCCTTGCCGCGCGGCCCCTTGGCATAGGTCCTGCACTCGATCTTCTCCTTGAACTCGCCGCGCTTCCATTCGCGCTCGACCTTGCACGGGCCATCCGTGTACTTTTCCTTGTAGTCGCCGCGCGGATGCGCATGCGGGCCGGCCAGCCGGCCCCTGCATTCACGCTGCTCCTTCCAACTGCCGTCGCGCTTCAGCTCACGTTTCACCAGACAGGGGCCGTCGCGGAACTCCTCCTTGTACTCGCTGACGCGCTGGACGCCATGACGGTCATCGCGCCGGTCGCGGTCGGCGAGGACCGAAGTCGAAAGGGCCAGCGAGACGGCCAGCAGGCTGGCCAGCAGGGTCGGTGCAGGTTGCATGTCGTTCACTCCTCTCATCGAGTCCATGGTCAACGGCAGTTTGCCGTTCATTGCCAGCAGGCCCAATAACCGCTGCGCCATGCGGGCAGCGCCATCCTCATCTGCCGGCGCCGAACACCCGCTTGAGCAGCTCCGTGGTGCGTTCCGCCGGATTCTCGCGTATCGCCTTCTCCTCCAGCGCCATCATGCGGAACAGGCCATCCACGGCCTTGGCGGTGACATAGCCGTCGACATCGCGTGCCTGTTCACCCAGCAGCCTGGCTGCCGGACCGGCCCTTTGCAGCATGGCCTTGTAGGCGGCGGTGACGCCGGCCGCCTCGGTGGCCTGCCGCACGATGGGCAGGAAGCGCTGCCTGAGCTTGTCTTCGCTGGTTCTGCGGAAATACTGCGTGGCGGCATCATCCGCACCCTTGAGGATGGCGCGCGCGTCGTCCAGGCTCATGGCCGCGACGCTGTCCCTGAGCAGCGCGGCGGCCTCCGCCACGGCGCGTTCGGCGGCGCGGTTCATGGTGGCGACGAACTCGTCGGCATAACGGTCCTGCCGGAACGTACGCAACAGTTTCTCGACGCGGTGCAGTTCCTCCGGCAGCGGAATCCTGACCTCGACGTTGTCCAGATAACCACCCGGCCGTCCCAGCCGGGCAATGGCCCGGTCAGCACCCTTGCTGAGCGCCTCTTTCAGTCCGCGCACGATCTCGTCATCGCTGAGCGCGCCGCCGACCGCCTCGGCCACGGGCTTGCCCTGCATGTCCTGCGCCTTCTTCAGCAGGGACTCCCACCAGTTGGCGTGGGCGGTCGCGGTGTGCATCAACAGCAGGGCCAGCAGCGTGGCGGTCAGGCGCGGTGTGGTCATGGTCGTTGCGAACAGAGGTGATCGGGCGGCATGACATGCATAACGCGGCTAACGCGCATCGGGTTCACACGCCATTGCGCCACTCGGTGTCCTCGCCGTCGAACAGCCGGTTGGCCTCCAGCGGACCCCAGCTACCGGCCGGGTAGGTGTGGATGAAATCGCGCTCCTGCGCCCAGTACTTGAGGATGGGATCGACCACGCGCCAGGCCCATTCCACCTCGTCGAAGCGGATGAACAGCGTGCGGTCGCCCTCGATCACGTCGAGCAGCAGGGCTTCATAGGCGTCCAGCGGGTTCTCGTCCGGGTGGCGAAAGCTGGCGTTGAGTTTGACCACGCGCGTGTCCATGTCCAGCCCGGGCTGCTTGGCATGGATTTCCACGTGCATGCTCTCCTCCGGCTGGATGGACAGCACGATCCAGTTCGGCTCCAGCGTCTCCAGCGGCGTCTCGCGGAACAGTTGCTGCGGCGGATGACGCAGGCGCAACGCGATCATCGACAGGTTCTGCTTCAGGCGCTTGCCGGTGCGCAGGTAGAACGGCACGCCGCGCCAACGCCAGTTGTCGATGTAGAACTTGGCGGCGGCATAGGTCTCGGTGACCGAATCCGGCTCGACGTCCGGCTCGTCCTGATAGCCATGCACCTGCTGACCGGCCACCATGCCCGCCTTGTACTGCGCGCGAAACGCGTGCGCATGCACCGACCGCCGCGAAATCGGCCGGATGGAGCGCAGCACCTTGACCTTCTCGTCGCGCAGCGCGTCTGCTTCCAACGCCGGCGGCGGCTCCATGGCCACCAGCGTGAGCAGCTGCATCAGGTGATTCTGCAACATGTCGCGCAGCGCGCCGGCCTTGTCATAGTAATCGGCGCGCTTGTCGATACCGACACGTTCCGCCACGGTGATCTGCACGTGGTCGATGAAATTGCGGTTCCACAGCGGCTCGATCAGCGTGTTGGCGAAGCGGAACACCAGCAGGTTCTGCACCGTTTCCTTGCCCAGGTAGTGATCGATGCGGAACACCTGCGATTCGTCGAAATATCGATGCAACAACTGGTTCAGCATCTGCGCCGATTCGATGTCCACACCGAATGGCTTCTCCACGACGATGCGGTGCAGACCGCGCGGTTTGGCCAACCCGACACCATCCAGGTTCTTGATCACCGCGGAAAAATCGCCGGGCTTGATGGCAAGGTAGAACACCACGTTGGAACAGGCGCCGAGCTTGGGCTTGGCCAGCAATTCCTTGAGCGCGACATAGGCGGCCGGATTCTCCAGTTCGCCACGCAGGTAGTCGAAACGCGCGACGAAACGCTCCAAGGGTGCACCTTCGGCCTTCAGCTTGTCGGTCAGCAGCGCGCGCACGTTGTCACGCCACACGGCGTCATCCCAGTCGCGCCGGGCGAAGGCGATGAAGTTCAGGCTCTCCGGCAACTTGCCCGCCAATTCCAGACGGTACAAGGCCGGCAACAGTTTGTTCGACGCCAGGTTGCCGGTGGCGCCGAAGATCACGAAGTTGCACGGGGGCAGCGGGGTTTCCTGATCGAACATGGGCGTCCTCGAAAGAGAGCGAAACGGGCTTCGTCCGCGCCGTCAGCGAGCGGTCGGCTCGCCCCCTTGCACCGCGTGCCCGCCGAAGCCCTTACGCATCATGGCCAGCAGCCGGTTGGCGTAATCGCCCTGCCCCTGGCTGGCGAAGCGGTTCATCAAGGCCAGCGTCATCACCGGCGTGGGCACCCCCAGTTCCACCGATTCCAGCGCGGTCCAGCGTCCCTCGCCCGAGTCCGCCACCACCGGCGCGATGGCGTTCAGCGCCGCATCGTCGTGGAGGAAGCCGGCGGTCAGATCCAGCAGCCAGGAACGCACCACCGAGCCGTGGCGCCACAGTTCGGCCACCGCCGCCAGGTCGAGCTCGAACTCCCGTTTGGCGCCCATCAGCGCGAACCCCTCGGCCAGCGCCTGCATCATGCCGTACTCGATGCCGTTGTGTACCATCTTGGTGAAATGCCCGGCACCGACCGGGCCGGCATGCAACCAGCCGGTATCCGCAGTCGGCGCCAGCACCTGCAGAAACGGCACCAGACGCGCGATGTCCGCCGGCTCGCCCCCCGCCATCAGACAATAGCCGTTGACCAGGCCCCAGACGCCACCGGAGACGCCGACGTCGGCGAAGGCGATGCCCTGCGCGGCCAACGCCTCGGCACGACGCATGGCCTCCCGGTAATAGCCGTTGGCGCCGTCCACCAGCAGATCGCCGGGCGCCAGCAGCGGCGTCGCAGCGGCGATGGCCGCCTCCGTCGCCGCACCAGCCGGCAGCATCAGCCACAGCACCCGCGGCGCCGGCAGTGCGGCGACCAGCGCGGCCAGTTGGGCATGCGCGACGACGTTGGCTTCCTCGCCGGCCAAATCCAGCGCCACCTGGTGATTGCGATTGTGCACATGCACGCGCACACCGCCGCGCGCCAGCCGGCGCGCCATGTTGCCGCCCATGCGGCCGAGCCCGTAGAGGCCGATTTCCATCATGACTGCTCCCCAGTTCAAACTGCCCTCGAGCGCACGGCGAACCGCCGGTCGCTAGACTTTGACGTAGACCCAGCCCTCGCTCATGCGCGTGGTGATCTCGTGGATCGCCGAAGCGGCGGTGCGCGCGACCGGCATCAGTTCCACCCGTTCGCCCTCGCGCTGCAGACGGGCCACCGTCTGGCCACAGGCGACCAAGCCGAGGTTGGCGTGGCGCGCGGCCAATGCCTGCACGCGCCGGGCCATCGCCGGGTCGGCCAACGCCCGGTCGGCACGCACCAAGTCCAGACCGGCACCATTGAACACGATGTGGATGCGTGCCCGTTCGCCGTGGCGCGCAAGCAGCGTCTCGGCCAGATCCAGCGCGCGGATCAGCCGCTCCGGCTCGCCAGCATCGACGTGCAGCAGCACACGACCGGCGTCGACACGGGCGCCGGCGGCCAGCGCGTGGTAGCCCTCTGGTAGGCCGACGCGACGCTGCAAGGCGGCGTCTGCGGACGTCAGGTCATTGAGCCACCAGCCGCCCCCCATGCCCACCGCCAGCAACAAACCGGCGGCCAGCGCGTGGCGCCAGCCGCCGGCCGCGAGTGCACTGCGGGGATTCGCCGGCGCGACCGGATAGGCCGCACGTACCGCGTGCTTGAGTGCGCGCGCCTCACCGACGGCGGCGCGGAAAGCCGGGTCGTCGTGCATGCGCGCCAGCGCTGCGTGCAGTTCCTCGCCGGCGAGTTCGCCATCGACGAAGGCATGCACGTATTCCGGACTGGCCGGCTGTGTTGGATTCCCGCTCACTTCACCCTCCTGATCACCGCCGGCTGCCGTGCCTGATCGAGCGCGCCCGGCGCGAGCAGCCGCCGCAAGGCGACACGCGCACGCGCCAGACGGCTCATCACCGTGCCCACCGGCACGCCCAGCACCTGGGCAACCTGGGCGTAACTGCATTCCTCGAGGTCCACCAGGGTCAACACCTGGCGTTGCCCCAAAGGCAGCGCGGCGATGGCATCGCGCACCCGCTGCACCGTCTGGCGACAGGCATAGCGCTGCTCCGGGCCCTCCGCGTCGTCGACCACCAGTTCGTCCAGCGCCTCGTCGCCGAGATCGTTGCGCCGCGCACGCAGGTGATCACGCCAGCAGTTGTTCAGTATGGAGAACAGCCAGCCGTCCAGCGCCTGCGCGTCGCGCAACTGCGATGCGTGCGCCAGCCCCTTGACCAGCGCTTCCTGAGCCAGGTCATCGGCCAGCACGGCATCGTGACACCAGGCATGGGCCAGCCGGAACAGGCGCGGACGCAACTGCTCGATACGCTGCCGGCGCGCGGCATCCCAAAGATCGATCCAGGCTCGCATGCAGTCTCCGGTTCGACGCGGCCAGATTGGCAACCACTCTGGTCGGTACCGGCGCCGCGTCTGCCGCGGATTATGGCGGAATCCATGCAGGCGCGCTCGCACCGGACGTGCATGCGCCGCGGTCGCAGCGTCGCCCGCTCCTGCGCCTCAGCCTGACCCATCGGCCGGAACGGTGGCCGCCGAATCGGGCGATGCCGCCGACGCAACCAGCGTGCCGCGTCGCAGCAGCAATGCCATTTCCGCCGCCGGCACCGGGCGGCCGAACAGATAGCCCTGCGCCTCCTGACATCCCGCGGCGTGCAGGAAATCGCGCTGCGCCGGTGTCTCCACGCCTTCCGCGATCACCGTGAAGCGCAGGCTGTGGCCGAGCGCCAGCACCGCGCGCGCGATGGCGGCGTCGTTGTCGTCCTGCGGCAGGCCGGTGACGAAGCTCTTGTCGATCTTCAGCTTCTGCACCGGCAGGCGCTTGAGGTAGGACAGCGAGGAAAAGCCGGTGCCGAAGTCGTCGATGGCCAGTGTCACGCCCAGGGCGCGGATGTCCTCCAGCAGCGACACGGTCGCGTCGCTCAGCTCGGTCAGGGAACTCTCGGTGATCTCCAGTTCCAGGCAGCGTGCCGGCAGACCGGTCTCCTGCAGCACCTCGCGCAGCAGCGTGCCGAGATCGCCATGGCGTACCTGGCGCGCGGCGACGTTGACCGCGACCCGGCCGAATGGCAACCCGTCGGCGTGCCAGGCGGCGGCCTGGGCGCAGGCGGCGCGCAACATCCAGGCGCCCAGCGGCAGAATCAGGCCGCTGTCTTCCGCCAACGGGATGAAACGGTCCGGCGCCACCATGCCCAGTTGCGGATGGTGCCAGCGCGCCAGCACCTCGATGCCGGTGATGGCGCCATCGGCCAGACGCACCTGCGGCTGGTAGTAGGCCAGCAGTTGGCCGCCACCGATGCCCTCGCGCAGCCGCGCCTCCATCTCCACCCGTTCCAGCGCATGGCGCGTCATGTCACGCGCATAGAACTGGTAGGTGTTGCGCCCCGATTCCTTGGCCCGATACATCGCGGCATCGGCGTTGCGCAGCAACGACTCGACGTCCTCGCCATCGCGCGGGTACAGGCTGATACCGATGCTGGCGCCGAGGTACAAGGTGCGCTCGCCCATCAGGTAGGGCTGGATCAGGCTGTCCAGCAGTTTGCGCGCCAGGCGGGCGGCGTCCTCGCCGTCGCGCAGGTGCTCCAGCAGCACCGTGAACTCGTCGCCCCCCAGTCGCGCCACGGTATCCTCGCGCCGCACCACCTCGCGCAGTCGACGTGCCACTTCGCGCAGCAGTTCGTCGCCGGCGGAATGGCCTAGGCTGTCGTTGACGTGCTTGAAGCGGTCCAGATCGAGGAACAGCACGGCCAACTCACGGCCCTCGCGCGCGGCCTTGTCCATGCCGTGTTCCAGCCGTGCACGCAGCAACAGCCGATTGGGCAGGCCGGTGAGCGGATCGTGATGCGCCAGGAACTCCAGTTGCGCCTGCGAGCGCTTGGCCTCGGAAATGTCGGTGAACACGCCGACGTAGCCGGTCACGCGCGCATCATCGTCGGCAACCACGCTGATGGTCAGCCATTGCGGATAGATCTCGCCGTTCTTGCGCCGATTCCAGATCTCGCCCTGCCAACGCCCGCCGGTTTCCAGCGCGCTCCACAACGCCCGATAGAAATCGCGCCCATGGCGACCGGAAGCGAGCAGGCTGGGATTGCGGCCGCGCACCTCGTCCTCGCCGTAGCCGGTGATCTCGCTGAACGCGGGGTTGACCGCGACGATGCGCCGCTCCGCGTCCACCACCATGATGCCCTCCTGGGTATTGTTGAACACCGTGATCGCCTGACGCAGGCGCTCTTCGGTGCGCCGCGTGCGCGACAGGTCGCGGATGCTCATCAGTATGCCGGTGACCTCACCGCCAACGGCGCGGATCACCCGCGCCACCACCTCGATCGGCGCGCCCAACGGGTTGCTGGGGTGATCGGCCTCCAGCGTGATGATCGCGTCGCGCCGTTCGATCTGCGCCCGGCACACCGGACAGGGCTCCGCCTCACCGCCCGGATGCACGATGTCGACGATGGGGCGGCCGATCACCTGGTCGGCGCGCAGGCCGGTCATGCGCAGGAAGGCGCGGTTGGCGCGCACGACGCGGCGTTCGAGGTCGAGCAGATAGATGGCCTCGTCGAAGAAGTCCATGGCGTAGTTCCACTCCGCCTCGGCACGCTTGCGCTCGGTGATGTCCTGATTGACGATGATCGCGCCGGTGATCGCGCCGCTGGCGGCATCGCGCAGCGGCAGCGCCGAGTTGAGGATGATCTTGCGGCTGCCGTCGAAGCACTCGATCTCGATTTCCTCGCCGAGGATGCTGACACCGTCGCGGATCGCGCGCGCGGCCGCCCACTCGTCGGCGGCGATGGGTTTGCCCGTATCCAGCCACCAACCCTTGTACACACCGTACTGCTCCGGGCCGACGAGCTGTTCCCCGGCCCAGATGCGCCGGCCCTCGGCATTGCCCTGGCGGATCACGCCGGCCGCATCCACGACCCACACACCCACCGGCAACGATTCCAGCACCTCGCGCAGCAGGGTTTCCTTGTCGCTCAGGCGCCGTGAGGCATCCTGCAGCTTGTCGGTCATGTCATTGAAGGCGCGGGCCAGTTCGCCGATCTCGTCCTCGGCGCCCACCGGCACGCGCCGCGCGGTGTCGCCGGCGGCGATGGCGCGCGCGGTGTCGCCCACCTCG
>CAYTRH010000129.1:0-8169 GCA_964440155.1 uncultured Thiobacillus sp.
GCACCGGCGCCAGCATCATGCCGCAGAAGAAGAACCCGGACGTGCCGGAACTGATCCGTGGCAAGACCGGGCGCATGAACGGCCATCTGGTCGCCTTGCTGACGCTGATGAAGGGCCAGCCGCTGGCCTACAACAAGGACAACCAGGAGGACAAGGAGCCGCTGTTCGATGCGGTCGACACGTTGCTCGACAGCCTGGCCATCTTCGCCGAGCTGGTGCCTGGCATCCGGGTGCGCGCCGAACGCATGCGCCAGGCGGCGGTGGAAGGCTACGCCACCGCCACCGATCTGGCCGATTATCTGGTGAAGAAGGGCCTGCCGTTCCGCGAGGCGCACGAGGCGGTGGCGCGCGCCGTGCGCGCGGCGGAAGAACAATGTGCGGAACTGGCCGAGCTGCCGCTCGCGCAATTGCGCGCGTTCAGCGCCTTGATCGAGGACGATGTCTACGCCGTGCTGACTCTGGAAGGCTCGCTCGCCGCACGTGACCACATCGGCGGCACCGCCCCGCGCCAAGTGCGTGCCGCGGCGGCGCGGGCACGGCAACGACTGGCCGCGCAAGGCGGCTGAACGACTGCCGGTGCCTCAGGCCGCCGGCGCGCCGTAGATCTGCGCCAACAGCAGGCGCAATGCATCGTGCCGATCGTGCAGGTCGCGCGCCAACTGGGTGGCAATGACGAACTGGAAGCGGCAGCCGATCTCGGAATCCGGCTGGTATAGCAGCAGAAAGGCGGAGAACGGCAGGCTCGCCACTTTCACCGGGCCGCTGGCCACGCAACTGGCCACCGCCGGCTTACCCTCGGCCAGCGACGGCAGGCCGAAGAACTCGCCCGGTTTCAGGCTTTTCAGCGTGTAGTAGCGGCCGGTATTGCCGTAGTGGGTGACATTGACCTTGCCGTCGAGCAGCAGGAACAGCTCCTGATTCAGACGGTCCTGATAGATGAACACGTGCTGGTCGTCGTAATCGTCGACACGCATCGCGGCGGCGACGTGCTCGATATCCGTATCGGACAGGTATTGGAAGCCGGGCAGGCCGCGCAGGAAATGCTTCAGGATCATGAGCGCGCCCCCAGCAGGCTCTTGATGAAATCGACCACGCCGTGCGGCTTGCGCCGCAACTCTTCCATCGGCACGCTGAGATCGCCCAGCAGCAGCAGCTCGCCGTGCGGATCGATCACCGGATTGTTGGCGGTGGCGTTGAGGCGGCGGATCAGCATCTTCACGAACGCATGGGTCAGGCGGCACACCGCCACCGCATCCTCGGCCAGCAGCGCGTCGAAATCGTCATACGACAAGCGCGCCAGCAAGGTGTCCTCGCTGGCACTGACGGTGCTGGAGGCGCGACGCACGCCACTGAAATAGCCCAGTTCGCCGCACCAGTTGCCGGGAAGCAGTTCGCCCAGTTGCAGCGTGTGGCCGGACAGCTCGATGGCCAGGTGCAGGCGCCCACGCAGCACCAGATGGAAGGCGTCGATCGGCTGCTGGTCATGCACCAGCACTTCGCCCTTGGTCACCTCGCACAGCGTGATGCGATCCAGCAACGGTTTGACATGATCGGCACCGAGCTGATCGACCAGCTCGGGCAGATGCTCAAACAGGACATGTTCATCCATGATTCATCCGTCCTGCCCCCAGTGTAGATCAGTCGCGCGCCGCCGCAGCGAGCACCACGGCCCGACCGGCCTGGCTGGACACCAGCCGCGACAAGGCCGCGAACAGTTCTTCGCCGCTACGCGTATCGCGCCAGCCGGCGCCATCCCAGCGGTAATGGAAACCACCGCTCTTCGCCGCCACCCAGAGTTCCTGTGCCGCCGCCTGCTTGTTGACGACGATGACCGAGCCATCCTCGAATTCGATCTCCAGCACGCCGCCGGCGGTCAGGGCACAGTCGAAGTCGGCATCCACCGCCTCCACCGCGTGTTCGATGCGCCGCAGGGTATCGTCGGCCAGCCGGCTGAATTCGCTTTCGGTCATGTCACGCTCCGCGCTGATAGAATGTCGCGCCCATTCTAACGGCGTCAGCGGACGGACGGCCGTGAAAACGGCGTGCTCGCCGGTCGATGCCCACGTGGCTTCGCCGGCCGCGCGGCTACCCCGAGACCCATATTGCTCATGCGTTTGATACTGCTGATCTGCACCGTCCTGCTGCTAGCTGGCTGCGGCAAGAAGGGCGCACTCTACCTACCCGATCCCGCGCCGCCGGTGTCCAGCCAGCCGGAGTCGCGATGAACGCCTGTACCCGCCGTGACGGCGCGCTGTACGTCGAAGACGTGGCACTGACCGACATCGCCGCCGCCCACGGTACGCCCTGCTACGTCTATTCACGCGCTGCGCTGGAAGCGGCCTACCGCGCCTATGACACGGCCCTGGCCGGACACCCGCACCTGATCTGCTATGCGGTCAAGGCCAACCCCAGCCTGGCCATCCTCAACCTGTTCGCGCGCCTGGGCGCCGGCTTCGACATCGTTTCCGGCGGCGAGCTGGCGCGCGTGCTGGCGGCCGGCGGCGATGCGCACAAGGTGGTGTTCTCCGGTGTCGGCAAGAGCGAAGCGGAGATGCGCGCCGCGCTCGAAGCAGGCATCCAGTGCTTCAACGTCGAGTCCGAGGCCGAACTGCACCGCCTCGAGCGCGTGGCGGCGGCCATGGGCGCCATCGCGCCGGTCAGCCTGCGCGTCAATCCCGATGTCGATGCGCGCACCCATCCATACATCTCCACCGGGCTCAAGGACAACAAGTTCGGCATCGCGCATGATCGAGCGCGTGCGGTGTATCGGCAGGCCGCCGCCCTGGCGCATGTGCGCGTGGTCGGCATCGACTGCCACATCGGCTCGCAGCTCACCGACACCGCACCGTTCGCCGCCGCGCTCGAGCGCGTGTTGGAGCTGGTCGAACAACTGCGCGTCGACGGCATCGAACTCGTCCACATCGACGTCGGCGGCGGCGTCGGCATCCGTTACCGGGACGAGACGCCGCCCGCCGTCGAGGACTATGCCCAGGCCCTGCTGCAACGTCTGCATGGCCGGCACGAGACCCTGATCGTCGAGCCCGGCCGTTCCCTGGTCGGCAATGCCGGCTGGCTGCTGACGCGCGTGGAATACCTCAAGCACGGCGCACACAAGGATTTCGCCATCGTCGACGCAGCCATGAACGACCTGATGCGGCCATCGCTGTATGACGCTTGGCACGACATCCTGCCCGTGCATGCGCGCGACGCCGTGCCGCGCAATTACGCGGTGGTCGGCCCGGTGTGCGAGAGCGGCGACTTCCTCGGCAACGACCGCTCGCTGGCCTTGGAACAGGGCGACCTGCTCGTGGTGTGCTCCGCCGGCGCCTACGGCATGAGCATGAGCTCCAACTACAACACCCGCCCACGCGCCGCCGAGGTCATGGTCGATGGCGATCACACGCAGCTGATACGCGCGCGCGAACCGGTCGAATCGTTGTACGCCCTGGAATCCACGCTGCCCTGACACGCTGCCGACGGCTGGCACGGCTGTGCATGACACCGCCGCCGACAGACGAAATCCCGACACCCCTGTCGACCGCATGCCGGGCGTGCCATGCCAGCCAAACTGGGGTCAACGCGAAGGGCTTGTTTTCATTGGCGGTGAGCTACCGCGTGTAGCGCATTGACCACTGGCACACAACCTGCTTTCTGATACAGCGCACGATCAACGCAAGCTAGGGAGCAGGACATGAAGCACAGCGAGATCAAAGCAGTGAACGTCAATCTGGCCGCGAGCGCCAACGGCACCGACCAAGTGGTGCTGACCTTGTGTGATGGCTGCGACGTGCGACTCGCGCTGACGCCGGCGCAGGCGCGCTTGCTGGCCACGGAACTGATCACCGCGGTCAACCGTGCGGAAGTCAAGGGGACGCTGAAGACATCCCCAAACCTCTGGCGCCGTCCGGGGGAGTCCCGGCCCCGTCTGGCGACGGTCGGTTGAAACGGCGCCAAATCACGGACCACCCCCTCACCCGGTCCAACGGAACACCCGACATCGTCGAGTAATCGTCTCCTTGAGCGTGGTAACATGCGCCGGCCGACTTCGGGTCGGCTTTTTTTTGCCTGAACACAGGGGAATGCCATGGCCGTGCTGGAGCTCAACGAGCAGAACTTCGAGGACACCATCCTCAACAACGATTTCGTCGTGATCGACTTCTGGGCGCCGTGGTGCGGCCCGTGCCGCGGTTTCGCGCCGGTCTATGAGGCGGCCGCGGAAAAGCACGAAGGCATCGTGTTCGCCAAGGTCAATACCGAGGAACAGCAAGGGCTGGCAGCGCATTTCCAGATTCGCTCCATCCCGACCCTGATGATCTTCCGCGAGAAGGTCATCATCTACGCCCAACCCGGCGCCATGCCGGCGAGCGCGTTCGACGACCTGATCGCACGCGCCCGTGCGGTCGACATGGCGCAGGTGCACGCCGAGATTGCCGCCGAATCCAACAAGGACGCCGGCTGATCGCTACCGGCGCCGGAATGTCCGGCGTTTACCCCTGACCGAGCAGCCACGCCGCCGCAACCTCGGCACCCTGCGCCGGTGTGCGCCGCGGCGGCGGTGCCGCCCACAATGCGCGCAGATGCTCGGCCAACGACGGCGAAGCCAGCGTCTGCTCGTCGATTGCACGGGCCGGCACCTGGTTCCGCAGCCACTGCGCAAGATGCGGCGTTTCCGGCCAGTCCGGCCGGTCGAGATAGACGACCGGCACGGCGTGCGCCGCCGCCTCGACGAAACCGCCGTAGCCGACCTTGGTGACCAGCGCGTCGCACGACGCGAGCAGGTCGAGGAAAGGCATGTCCAACACCCGGAACGGCGTCTGGTCGATAGCACCGGGCTGCGCCTCTGGCACCAGCCAACGCACGCCGTCGATGCGCGCCAGTGCGGCGCGGTAGCCGATGCCGCCGAAACCGGCCAACACCAGGCGCTCATCCGGTGCCAAATCGAGCCGGCGCGCGATCTCCGCGCGTCGCTGGCGCCCCAGCGCGGCGATCGGCGGTATCTCCCGGGCATTGCTCAACCACGGCATGGGCATCGCCGGTTGCGGGCGCAGGAACACCTCAGCCGCACCATAGGCCGCCGCCATCTGTGCCAATACCACGTCCATTTCCGGCAGCCCGCCGAGATAGGCCGTGGCGATGTCGTGCCAGTTCAACGAACACAGACCAATCGCGCGCATGCCGGCGCGTTGCGCAGCGGCCAGCGGCAGATAGGCGGCATCCGCCAGCACCGCATCGAAGCCCTGGACGCGCAGCCAGGCGGCGGCTTCCCCGACGCGCCGGTCCCAGTCCTCATGGAATCGGCGATAGGCGGCCAGACTGGCTGCACGATCGACGCGCATCGCGTCGAGCATGACCAGACCGACGTCGGCGGCATCCCGGCGATGCGTGAACGGCAACGCGATACGGCGCCGCAACGCCGCCGACTCCAGCCCGGACCAGATGGTGACAGCAAGATTCGGGCATCGCGCAGCCAACACCTGCAACACCGGCGCCACCTGGGCGAGATGGCCCAGCCCGTGGTGGCTGATGGCCGCCAGCAGCTTCACGACGTGCCGCGCGCCAACAGGTCACGCGCCAGCGGCAGCGTCACCGGCCGCTTGTGACTGAGCGAATGCCGGTCGAGCAGGTCCACCATGGCCAACAGATGCGGCAGATCGCGCCGCCCATGGATCAACAGGTAGCGCGCCACTTCGTCCGGTAGCGGCAGGCCGCGCGCCCGGGCGCGCGCATGCAGGGCCTCGAGCCGGTCCTGTTCGCTCAACGCGCGCACGCGGAACACCAGACCCTGGGCCAGGCGTGTGGCGAGATCGGCACGCAGCGCCAGGCCGGCCGGCGGCGCGCCGGCGCACACCAGCAGGCGGCCGGCACCTTCACGTGCCGAATTGACCAGGGTGAACAACCGGCGCTGCGCGCCATCGTCCAGCCGCTCCACGTCATCCACCGCCAGGCACACCGGCGCGTCGCCGTCGACCGGCAGTCCGACGGTGGCACCGCTGACACCCGCCCAGGCATGCAACAAATGGGTCTTGCCCACGCCCGCATCGCCCCAAAGATAGAGCACCGGTTCGGTCAGGTCACCGGCGGCGTGCGCGCGCACGGCGGCGAGCACCTCGCCATTGTCCCCAGCGAGGAAGTTGTCGAAAGACGCCACCGCGTCCGGGCGGATGTCGAGGATCAATTGCCGCATGCCGGCTAGTCTACCAGCGCGCCCCACGCGGCTTGACACCGTGCCACCCCGCCACTACAACCGAGCTACCGATCGCCCACGCGCATGATGAACGCCCCCACTTCCGACCTCGTCGTCCCCCCGCCGCACCCGGTGCGCGACGTACCGCCGGTCATCGAGGAAACCTTGGCGCCGGACGAGCGCGAGCAGTTGCGCGAGCGCATCAAGCACCTCCTGCGCGAGCGCGATGCGGTGCTGGTGGCGCATTACTACACCCACGCGGAGTTGCAGAAGCTGGCCGAGGAGACCGGCGGCTGCGTGTCCGATTCGCTGGAAATGGCGCGCTTCGGCCACGCCGCCCGGCAGCAGACGCTGATCGTCGCCGGTGTGCGCTTCATGGGTGAGACGGCCAAGATCCTCAATCCGGAAAAACGCGTGCTGATGCCGGATGTGCATGCCGAGTGCTCGCTCGACCTGTCCTGCCCGGCCGACGAGTTCACCCGCTTCTGTGACGCGCACCCGGAGCGCACCGTGGTGGTGTATGCCAACACCTCGGCCGCCGTGAAGGCGCGTGCCGACTGGGTGGTCACCTCCAGCATCGCCGTCAGGGTGGCCGCCCACCTGCACGCACGCGGTGAAAAGATGATCTGGGCGCCGGACCGCTATCTCGGCGACTATGTGCGCCGCAGCACCGGCGCCGACCTGCTTTTGTGGCAAGGTTCCTGCGTGGTACACGAGCGCTTCAAAGCGGACGGCATCCGCGCGCTGAAACGCCAGCATCCCGACGCCGCGGTGCTGGTGCATCCGGAATCCCCGGCCGCGGTCATCGCACTGGCCGACGTGGTCGGCTCCACCACGCAATTGATCCGTGCCGCCGCCGACCTGCCCAACCCGGTGCTGATCGTCGCCACCGACAACGGCATCTTCCACAAGATGCGACTGGCCGCGCCCGGCAAGACACTGCTGGAAGCGCCCACCGGCGGCACCGGCGCCACCTGTGTATCCTGTGCCCACTGTCCGTGGATGGCCATGAACGGCCTGCGCGGCCTGGCGCACGTGCTGGAAACCGGCGCCAACGAGATCCAGGTCGACCCGGCCTTGTGTCGGCGCGCCGTGGTGCCGATCAACCGCATGCTGCAATTCGCCGGGCAGGCCGGCATCACCGTCGCCGGCATGAGCGGCGACTGAAGCGCAACCGCATGTGGGGTGACGTAGCTCACAGCCAGCCGCATGCCGCGGCATTACATTGACCGCCGATCCGAGGAGAACGCCGTGAGCTTCATACAGGAATTCAAACAGTTCGCCATGCGTGGCAACGTGGTCGATCTCGCCGTCGCGGTGGTGATCGGCGGCGCCTTCGGCAAGATCGTCGATTCGCTGGTCAAGGACGTGGTCATGCCACCCATCGGCGCACTGCTCGGCGGCGTCGATTTCAAGCACCTGTACATCGACCTGTCCGGTGGCGGCTACGAAACGCTGGAGGCCGCGGAGAAGGCCGGCGCGCCGCTGATCAAGTACGGCGCCTTCATCAACAGCCTAGTCGATTTCCTGATCATCGCCTTTGCCATCTTCGTCGCGGTCAAGGCCATCAACTCGCTCAAGCGCAAGGAGGATGCGCCGCCGCCCGCGTCCGCCGCGCCGCCCGAAGACATCCTGCTGTTGCGCGAAATCCGCGACAGCCTGAAGAAGTGACACCGACCAACGCGCCGACATCGGTCAAGGAGCCCGTCATGTCCCCACTCGCCATCCTCCGCGCCGCGCTGCTCACCGTCGCCATCGCCAGCCCGCTGGCCATGGCGCAGGCAACGCCCTACTACAACCCGGCCAATCCGGCCAGCAATACCGGGCTCACCACCGGCCACGAACTGTTCCGCACCATTGGCTGCCCCGGACGCGGCATCCTCGACGCGCCCTGCCCGGTACCCGCGCCAGCGCAGCCGGCGCCACGGCCGGCGGCCCCGGTCGCCGAACCCGACAGCGACTGCGACGGCGTGGTCGACCGTCTC
>CAYTRH010000130.1:0-8142 GCA_964440155.1 uncultured Thiobacillus sp.
AGCGCTCGCGCGCGCGGCCGACCGTGTGGCGCCGCGGGTGCGTCACACACGCGGGTGGCCACGGCGTTACCGGCGGCCGATCGCCGACGCCCTGGCGCAGGCGCGCAACGTCGCCGAAGCGGTACCCGGCCCGGTGACGATGGATGCCGAGCGGTTGGCGCGCGACCCACTGATGCACACGCTGTTCCCATCCGCGGAGGCGATGCGCGAAGCGCTGTGTTCCAGTGCGGAAATCCACCGATATGTCGCCGGCGGCGCGAGTTCAGGCTACATGCTGCTGAGCCTGCGCCGGGAAGGCAAACGGGTACTGGGCGTCGACGAAGCGGATGGCGTGCTGCGCCGCGACGTACCTCAGGAAGTGGTGTGGTTCAGCGATGCCCGCGTCGCCGCGCTGGCACCGACACTGGAGCAGGCGCGCCAGCAACTGCTGTGGTGGCTGTTCGACCGTTTCCTCGAACGTGTCGCCGTCGGCGTCGCCCGGGTACGCGCGGAGCGGGACCACCTCACCCACGAAAAGGAGCTCGCGCTGGCGCGCCTGAGAGCCGCGCCTGCGGCGGACAAGCCGGCGCTGCGGCGGGCGCTGGACGACATCCTGCGTCCACTCGGCGAGGTCACCCGTTGCAGCGAGGACGAAAACCTGGCGGAGATCTTCGCCGCCGTGCTGTCGCATCCACAAGACTGCCTGTTCCTGCGCAGCGTCCGACTGTGCGTGGACGACATGAACATCGTCCGTTCCCCGGATCAGCCCGGCTGCGGACATTGCCTGGACCTGGCCGAACTGCACGAGCGCTATGCCGAAACGCGCACGGTGCTGCTGGCCTACTGCCCGGACATACGCCCATTGAGCCAACGGCTGCGACTCGAACGGGCGCAGCAACTGCTCGCTTGACGCATCGGCCCACGGCCCGACCGGCAGCCGGATAGGGTGGATGCGGTAATGACGATCGCGGTATAACCTGAACGTCACCCACGCGGACCCGGCGTTTCAGACCGATTCAGTTCAGCCATGCCCGCCAGCCCCTCGCACCCGCGCCTCGTCAACATGACGCTGGTTGCTGTCATGACCGGCGTGCATCTGTTTGCCTTGTTGGCGTTGCCGGCCTGGCTGCTGCCGCTCGATGCCGCCTGGGGCTGGCTGCTGATGGTGCCGGTGCTGCTGACCACCACGGGCTGGGCGCTGTTGCACGAGGCCATACACGGCACGTTGACCGGCCGCAAACGTCCCGATCATCTGTTCGGACGCTTGCAAGCCGTGCTGTTCGGCTCGCCGTTCGAATTGCTGCGCTGGGGTCATCTGTTGCACCATGGTTACAACCGCACTGCTCGGGAACGCAGCGAGGTCTACGAACCCGGCGCCGACCGGCGCATGCCGTTCACCCTCGCCTACTACTTTCGCCTGCTCGGCGGCCTGTATGTCTACGAAGTGCTGGCCGGATTGCTGCTGTTGCTGCCGCGATCAATGGTACGCCGTCTGGCTGGGCGCATCGGCGGCGAACGCGATCTGGTGGTGCCACTGACCGAGCGCGTGCTGCAGCCCGGCATGCTGGCCACGGTTCGAGTCGATGCGCTTGCAGTGATCCTGCTCTATGGCCTTGCCGTGTGGCTGTACGGCGAACACGCCTGGATGCTGGCGCTGGCGCTGGCCGGCCGCGCCCTGCTGATTTCCCTGGTCGACAACGTGTTCCATTACGGCACGCCGCTGGACGATACGCGCTACGCGCATGATCTGTACCTGCCCGCGTGGGCATCGCGCTGCATCCTGCACTTCAATCTGCACGGCGCCCACCACGCCCGGCCTGGCGTGTCCTGGCAGGCGCTGCCGGACCTGCATCGCCAGCGCGGCGGGGGGTATCAGGCTGACTTTGTACGTGCTCTCGCCGCCCAACTGCGTGGCCCCATCGCCGCGCCGGCGTTGGATCGCGCGGCCACGACACCCACGCCGGCGGGTTGAGCACCGGCGGCTAATCTGCCCCAGATCCGGACGGTGCGAAGTCCGCCAGTATCCGCGCCATGTGACGAACCGGCAGGGAATAGTGCCCCTCGCCGGCGAGGAAGTGGCCACGCGCGCCGGGAATCGAGCGGGCCAGATGTCGGCCCATCGATACCGGCACGGTCACATCCACGTCGCCATGCCAGACCGCGCAGGGAACGGCGACGCGACTCGGGTCGATCGCCCAGTCCCGCGTGTAACGGATCAGGTCGGCGCAACTGCCCGCACTGCCTGCGCGCGCGCCCTCGCGCAACGACGCCAGCAGCGCATCGAACACCACCCGGCTGCGCAGGGTTTCCCGGTCGGCCGCCGGCAGCCCGCGGGCGATACCCCTCAACACGGCCGCAGGCGCATGCCGCAACAGCCGATGCAGCACGCGCCAAACGGCCAGCGCCAGGCGCGGATGGCGCCGCACCCCGGACAACAGCAAGCGCGCCGACCCGGCCATGCCGGCCAGTGCCTCCGGCCCGGTGATCGGCCCGAGCCCGCCCACCAGCGCCAGGCGACTCACGCGTTCCGGCAAGCGGAGCGCGCAGGCGATGGCATAAGGAGCGCCGCCGGATACGCCGATCACGCCGAAACGTGTGATGCCCAGCGCGGCGCACAATTGCACGACGTCATCCGGCCAATCACCGATAACCCCTTGGGGTTTGGCTTCGGACAGTCCGTAGCCCGGGCGATCCGGCGCCAGCACGGCGATGCCGAGCCGGGTGGCGACGGCGTCGGTCAACGCCGCCTCCAGCCGACAGCCTGGGAAGCCGTGGCAGTACAGCAGCGGCGCCCCATCAGCCGCGCCATAGCGGGCATATCCCAGGCGCCGTCCGTCGCGCAGCGTCAGAACGTGCCGATCATCAGCTTGAGGCCGATCAGTATGGTGGTGATCTCGAACGCCCGTTTGATCCATGTGTTACCGCGCCGTATGGCGACATGACTGCCGAGATAGCCGCCGACGACCGACCCGACCAGCAGCGCCGGCATCCAGTGCCACGCCACCGTGCCGAGCGTGCCCAAGACCACGGCGCCGGTGCCGTTCCAGAAGAAGCCGCACAGGATCAGCGTATACGCCACGGCGCGTTGATAATCGAGACCGAAATGGCGGATCAGCCAGATGGTCAGGAACAGACCCGTACCGGAGGTGATGGAACCGTTGAGGAAACCGACCACGAACAGGCCGGCCACGCCGATCCACAGGCCGCGGCCGTGTTCGTTGCGCGGCGCGTGCGTCATGCCCAGCCGCGGTTTGAACACCGAATAGACGCCCAAGCCCAGCGTCAGCGCGCCCAGCGCGAATGTGGCGATGCCCGGCGGCACGCGCAGGATGGTGGCAGCCCCCAGCACCACGCCAGGCAGCCCGGCGGCCAGCACGATCAACGAGAAGCGCCGCTCCAGATGGTTCGTGCGCAGATGGCGCAAGGTGGCGCCGATGCCCAGGAACACGCTGGCCACCTTGTGCGTCGCCAGCGCCACGCCGAACGGCAACCCCAGGAAGATCAACATCGGCAACTGGATCAGGCCGGCACCACCGCCGGACAGCGCGGAGAACCAGTTGGCCACCAACGAGGCGGCCAGCAGCACCAGATGGTCGGCGGCGGGCAGGTCCACGCCCACGAGCCCCGCTCAGCTGCCGGTGATGCCGACGTCCACCACGTGCGTGACGTACACCAACGCCAGCCCGGCAGCGCCGACCCGCGCGATCAACTGCCGCGCAAGCGCCTCGTCCAGCGCGAACTCGACGCTCTCCGGCAGGGTACCGGCCAGCTCGAAGAAGCTGTCCTCACTCATACCATGACGGCCGAACCCGGCAGCGGCGCGAAACGCCGTCCCCCCGGGCACGCCGAGCCGGCGGGCCTCTTCGAACAGCCAATCGCGCGTGAGCTGACCGGCATGGCGATCACCCTCACGCACGAAAAAGCGCAGGCAGATGGTAGCCATGTCCTATCCTTTCAACAGGTTGTAGGTCAACACGCCCAACGCCGTCATCGCCAGCGAACCCAGCAGATGCGCGCCCGCGGCCACGAACGCCCAGAGCATCTGGCCGCGCGAGATCAACGTGAACAACTCGGCGGAGAAGGTCGAGAACGTGGTCAGACCACCGAGAAAACCGGTGATGGCGAACAGCCGCCACTCCGGCGGCAGCCCCGGATGTTGCGCAAACCAGGCGATGGCAAAGCCGACCAGATAGCCGCCGGTGAGGTTGGCCGCCAGGGTTCCGGCCGGCAATGTGGCATACAAGGGGTTCAACCAGGTGCCCAGCCCCCAGCGCAGCCACGCGCCCAACACGGCACCGACGCCTACGGCGAGGAACCCGGTCATGGATGTCCGTTCACGCTCGGGCGGTCGGGCGTCTCGGGTATGTCCGCCGTTGCCGTACGCATACCGTCACAACCAGACCATCAACCCGGTCTCGAACGGGTGCGTCAGCAGCTCGTGGTAGGGATAGATGCGCACGCGATAGAGCAGCTTGCCGCACAGCTCGGGGGTCAGCTCCAGATGGAACAGGCATTCGCCGCCGTCATAGCCTTGCGCATGCATGGGCACGGCCTGCAGATCGCGATCCTGTCCCTGTTTCGATGCCCGCCCGACCAGCACTTCCACGCGCACGTCCTCGGGCGCGAGGCCGTTGAGCTGCACGGCCACCTTGAGCTCTATGCTCTCGCCGTAGGTGATGCGCTTGAGCGGCTCCTCCAGCCGGCGCAGCGACACCCCACCCCAGGCCTGGCGCACCTTGGCCTTCCACGCAGCGAGGTCGCGCGCCGCGGCGAACTGCGCCTCGGAATAACGACGCCACTGGCGCGATGCGGGGCCGTAGAACTTGCTGACGTACTCCATGACCATGCGCGTGGAGTTGAAGCGCGGCAGCAACGAGATGATCGAGCGCTTGGCCATGCGGATCCATTCGGCGGACAAGCCCAGCTCGTTGCGCCGGTAATACATCGGCAACACCTGGTCCTGCAACAGTTCATACAGGGCCTGACTGTCCTCGCGGTTGCGGCGCGCATCGTCAAAGTATTCCGGTGCCGGCTTGATCGCCCAGCCGTTGGTGCCGTCATAGCCCTCGTCCCACCAACCATCGGTCACCGAAAGGTTGAGTACGCCGTTCATCGCCGCCTTCATGCCGGAGGTGCCCGATGCCTCCAGCGGATAGATCGGGTTGTTGAGCCAGACGTCGCAGCCGGACACCAGGCGGCGGGCGAAGCCCAGGTCATAGCCCTCGACCATCAGCAGCTTGCCTTCGAATTCCGGCCAGCGCGAAATCTCATGGATGCGGCGGATCAGGTCCTGGCCCGGCCGGTCGGCGGGGTGCGCCTTGCCGGCGAACACGAACAGCACCGGACGATCGGCGTCGTTGATGATCTGGCGCAACCAGTCCATGTTCTCGAACATCAGCGTCGCGCGCTTGTAGGTGGCGAAGCGGCGGGCGAAGCCGATGGTCAGCACATTGGGATCGAGCGGATTGGCGTGCTTGAGCATGCGCTCGAGGTGCGCCACCGAGCCGTGATTGCGCAGGTGCTGCTGGGTGACGCGGTGGTGCACCGAATGCAACATCTGTGTCTTCAGCGCCTGGTGCACCGCCCAGAAGTGATGATCGGGTATCTGCTCCAGCTTGTTCCAGAACGCCGCGTCGGTCAGGCGGCGGCGCCACTCATAACCCAGCTTGTTGTCGAACAGGTCCTGCCATTCCTGGGCCAGGAACGTGGACACGTGCACGCCGTGGGTGATGTAGTCCATCGGCGACTCGGCCGGTGTCACCTGCGGCCACATGTCCGCCAGAATGTGCGACGACACGCCGCCATGGATGCGCGACACGCCGTTGTGGTGGCGCGAGCCCTGCAACGCCAGCCGGGTCATGTTGAAGTCCTGTCCCTGAGCCGCACCGCCCATGGCCATGAATTCGGCACGACTGACACCCAGATCCTCGCAGCAGTGACGGAAGTAGTCCCAGACCATGTCCTCCGAGAAATGGTCGTGTCCGGCAGGCACCGGCGTGTGCGTGGTGAACACGGTATTGCACGCCACGGCTTCCAGCGCGGCGTGAAACGACAGGCCACCCTTGACCTTGCGCCGCACCCGCTCCAGCACCAGAAAGGCGGCATGACCTTCGTTGATGTGATACACGGTGGGCTTGATACCCAGTTCCTGCAGGGCGCGTACCCCGCCCACACCCAGCACGATCTCCTGCTGGATACGGGTGTGCTTGTCGCCACCGTAGAGCTGGTGCGTGATGTAACGATCCTCCGCGGTGTTCTCCGGCAGATCGGTATCCAGCAGACACAGGCGCACGTGGCCGATACGCGCCTCCCAGACCTTCACCTCCAGCATGCGTCCGGGCAGCTCGATGCTGACGTGCACCTCGCTGCCGTCCTCGCGCATGGCCGGGTGCACCGGCAGATCGTCGAAATCGGAATCGGTGTAGGTGGCAACCTGATTGCCGTCGTTGTCGATGCGCTGGGAGAAATAGCCCTGACGGTACAGCAGCCCGACCGCAATGAACGGCAGGCGCATGTCCGAGGCGGACTTGCAGTGATCGCCGGCGAGGATGCCCAGCCCGCCGGAGTACACCGGGAAACTCTCGTGAAAACCGAATTCCGCGCAGAAATACGCGATCAGGTCGCCCGGCTTCAGCGCCAGGTTGAGGTCGCGCCGCAGCGGCTCGCTCATGTAGGTGTCGAACGCCGACAGCACGCGGTTGTAATTGCCCAGGAAGATATGGTCTTCCGCGGCCTCGGTCAGGCGTTCCTCGTCGACCCGCTTGAGGAAGGCCTTGGGGTTGTGGTTGACCGCGTCCCACAAGCCGGGATGCAGGCGCGCGAACAGCGTGCGCGTCGGCCGGTCCCATGCATACCAAAGGTTGTCGGCCAGTTCCGACAGGCGGGTGAGGCGGCGCGGAATGCGCGGATTGACTTCGACGACGAACGACGTGCCGGGCTTCATGGGCGTCTCGCTGAGCGGGAGGACTGGGGCTGCTAGAGGCTAACCGCTCGCGGCTACGCGCTCAACCGTATGAAATGCTCACGGTAGTACTTCAGTTCCTCGATGGACTCGAGGATGTCGGCCAGGGCGGTGTGGTTGTTGGCCTTCTTGAAGCCGTCCTTCAACTCCGGACGCCAGCGACCGGCCAGCTCCTTGAGCGTGGACACGTCCAGGTTGCGGTAATGAAAATAGGCTTCCAGTTCGGGCATGTGGCGGGCCAGAAAACGGCGGTCCTGGCAGATCGAGTTGCCGCACATCGGCGACGTGCGGATGGGCACGTGCTTGCGCAGGAACGAGATCATCTGACGCGCCGCCTCGACCTCGGTCAGCGTCGAGGCTCTGACCCGGTCGATCAGGCCGGACTTGCCGTGCGTACTCTGGTTCCACTTGTCCATGGCCTGAAGCACGGCATCGGGCTGGTGCACCACCAGCACCGGCCCTTGCGCCACCAGTTCCAGGTTCTTGTCGGTGATGATCGCGGCGATTTCCAGCACGCGGTCGCGATCGGGATCCAGGCCGGTCATCTCCATGTCGATCCAGATCAGATGAGTCTTGTCTTGGGACATCGGCGCGCCTCGCGGTGGGGGGCCGGCATTGTGGCATAATCGATCGCGAAACGTCACCCAGACATTGCGTAATGCATTCATTTCAAAGCATTTTTCTGGCCGCACTGATCCTGTCGTTCGGCCTGCGGCTGTGGCTGCTGCTGCGTCAGATGCGCCATGTCTGGCTGCACCGCGACGCGCCGCCGGCGGCGTTCGCGGCGACCATCCCGCTCGCCGATCACCGCAAGGCGGCGGACTACACGCTGGCGAAGGCACGCGTCGGCGTGCTGGCGCTGGCGATCGAAGCCGGCCTGCTGCTGTACTTCACCCTCGGCGGCGGCCTGCAATGGCTGCACGACAGCCTCGGCGCCTGGTTGGCCGCACCGCTGCTGGCGGGCACCGCATTGCTGCTGGGCGTGGCGCTGATCAGCGGTCTGGTGGAACTGCCGCTCAATTTCTATCGCCAGTTTCGCGTCGAGGCGCGTTTCGGCTTCAATCGCCAGCGCCCCGTCGGTTTCCTGGCCGATACGCTCAAGGCTGCGCTGATCGGTCTGGCGCTCGGCGGCCCGCTGATCCTGCTGGTGCTGTGGCTCATGGGCATCATGGGTGCCGCCTGGTGGCTATGGGTCTGGGCGG
>CAYTRH010000131.1:0-7962 GCA_964440155.1 uncultured Thiobacillus sp.
AGCGCCCGACGGCGTGGTGGAAGCCGGTGCGGCGGCCGACGCGACGGCCATCGACTGCCGGCCGCTGGTGCAGCAACTGGCGCGCAACCTGGACCTGCTCGCCCAGACCTGCGATGCGCGCTGGCCGGATGTCGCTGCCCAGGCCGGCACGCTGGCGCGGGCCGTGGACGGCCGCGCGCAGTTGGACGCGGCGCATTATGAGGCGTGGTCGGCGTTGTGGCGCGAACTGCTGATGCGTGTCGAGGACGACCACGAACTGGCCGATGGTCTCAAACGCCTGATGGGCCTGTTGTTCCTCAATATCGGCGAACTGGTCGGCGACGAGGCCTGGCTGGCCGGCCAGCTCGCCGCCATGCACAACCTGATGCGCGGCGAGGTGCGTCCCGACATGCTGCTGGAAGCCGAGCGCGGCCTGCGCGAACTGGCCTACCGCCAGGGTGTGTTGAAAGGTAGCCTGGACGAGGCCAAGAACACGCTGAAGACCCTGGTGGCCACGTTCATCGACCGGGTCGGCGAGATGAGCCGCAGCGCCGATGGCTATCACGCGCGCATCGGCGTGTACGACCAGCGCATCCGCCAGGCGCGCGACATCGGCGAGCTGGGTGACGTGGTGGGCGGCCTGAGCGCCGACGTCGGCGAGTTCCGTGACGTGCTGCGCCGCGAACACGCCGAACTGCTGGCCGCGCGCAAGCAGGCGGAGCAGGCCGAGCAGCGCGTGCGCGAACTGGAGCGCGAGTTGGCCGAGGTGTCGACCCTGGTGCGTGAGGACCAGTTGACCGGTGCGCTCAACCGGCGCGGCATGGACGAGGCCATGGCGCGCGAGCTGGCGCGCTCGCGCCGCCTGGGCGCGCCGCTGACCCTGGCGTTGCTGGACGTCGACCATTTCAAGCGGCTCAACGACCGCCTGGGCCATCAGGCCGGCGACCAGGCGCTGCGTCATCTGGCCGGCGTGGTGCGCGGCTTGCTGCGTCCCACCGATCTGCTGGCGCGCTACGGCGGCGAGGAGTTCCTGATCCTGCTGCCCAACATCCACGGCGACGAGGGCGAGCAGGTGTTGCGCCGCATCCAGCGCGAGTTGACGCGCCAGTTCTTCCTGCACGACAACGAGCGCGTGCTGATCACCTTCAGCGCCGGTGTCGCGGAACTGGCGGACGACGAGGACGAGGCCGCGCTGATCGCGCGCGCGGACGCGGCCATGTACCGCGCCAAACAGGCCGGACGCAATCGCGTCGAACGCGGCTGACGCACGGCAAGACTTGCCGGCCGATGCCGGCCGCTTGCCGTGTCGGTGCCGACCTGATCGCCCGCCACCGCGCCGGTGCCTGCCGCGCCGGCGCGATACCCTGCCGTGGTCAGTTGGCATGAGTGTTGCTCCGTCAAGTCACGGAGACCGCCATGCTGAACAAGATCGACGCCGAAACCGCTTTCGTACGCAACGCGCTGAACCTGCGCGCGCGGCGTCAGGAAATCCTTGCCGCCAATCTGGCCAATGCCGATACGCCCAACTACAAGGCACGCGACATCGACTTCACCGCCGCGCTGCGTCAGGCCATGGGCGCCCGCGGCGGCGCGCTGGCGCTGGCGCGCACCGATGCCGGGCACCTGGCCGGGCACCGCGGCGCGGGTGATGTCGCCGGGCACGTGAAGTACCGCGCCGCGGTGCAGCCCAGCCTGGACGGCAACACCGTCGATGTCGCCGTGGAGCGCGCGCACTTCGCCGAGAACGCCTTGCACTACCAGTTCCTGCTCGACCGTGCCGCCAGCACCTTCCGCACCCTCGGTCAGGCGTTGGGCTCGGGCCAGCAGTAATCGAGGAGGGTCGCCATGTCGCTGCTCAACGTGTTCCACATCGCCGCTTCGGCGCTGACCGCGCAATCGATGCGCCTGAACGCGGTTGCCTCCAACCTGGCCAACGTCGATTCGGCGCATGCCTCGACCGGCGAGGGCTACAAGGCCAAGCAGGTGCTGTTCCAGGCCGAGCCGGTGGGCAAGTCCGCACCCTGGGCGCCGGGCGTGCGCATGCGCGAGGTGCTGGAGGACACGGCGCCGCCGCGTCTGGTCTACGACCCCAAACATCCGCTGGCGGACGAGCGCGGCTATGTCGCCTACCCCAACGTGGACCCGGTGCAGGAGATGGTCAACATGATCTCCGCGTCGCGTTCCTACCAGACCAACGCGGAAGTGATGGCCACCACGCGCACGCTGTTGCAGCGCACGCTGGCCATCGCGCAGAACTGACCCGCGCATCGTCCCGAAGGAGTGACTCCGTATGGCCGTGGCTGCCTTGTCCAATGATTTCGCCGGCGCCGCACTGAGCGGCGCGAAGGGCGTGACCGCCGAGTTGTCCGACCGCTTTCTGAAGCTGCTGGTGACCCAGCTCAAGAACCAGGATCCGATGAACCCGATGGAGAACGCCGAGCTGACCATGCAGCTCGCGCAGATGTCCACGGTGGAGGGCATCAGCCGCATGAATGCCACGCTCGACGGACTGGTCGAGCAGTTTCGCTCGACGCAGGCATTGCAGGGCGCGGCGCTGGTCGGGCGGCAGGTCATGGCCGAAGGTGATGCGCTGCGCCTGACCGCCGCGGGTGCGGCCGGCGGCGTCGCGCTGGACAAGGCGGCCGAGGGCATCACGGTGTCGATCTGGAACGATGCCGGCAACCTGGTGCGCCAGCTCTCGCTCGGTGCCCTGCCGGCCGGTTTCCATCGCTTCGTCTGGGATGGTGTCGATGTCCATGGCCGCGCGCTGCCCGAAGGGCAGTACCTGTTCCGCATCGGCGCCACCAGCCAGGGCCAGCCGGTCACGCCCGCGAGCTATGCGCTGGGCACGGTGCAGAGCGTGGCGCTGTTGGGGGATGGTGTTCAGGTCGAGGTGTCCGGTCTCGGCATGCGGGGCCTGGGGCAGGTCAAAGAGATCTATTGAGGAGCGTATGACATGGGATTCCAGCAAGGTTTGAGCGGTCTGTTCGGTGCGTCGCGCAATCTGGACGTGATCGGCAACAACATCGCCAATGCCACCACGGTCGGCTTCAAGGCCAGCGTGACCCAGTTCGCCGATGTCTACGCCACCTCCCTGACCGGCACCGGCGGTCTGCAGGTCGGCATCGGCACCCAGGTCGCGGATGTGGCGCAGCAGTTCACCCAGGGCAACACCAGTATCACCAACAACCCGCTGGACGTGGCCATCAACGGCGAGGGTTTCTTCCGCATGAACAACGGCGGCTTCATCACCTACACGCGCAACGGCCAGTTCCAGCTCGACAAGGACGGCTATGTGGTGAACAACGCCGCCATGCGTCTGACCGGTTACAACGTCGATGCCAACGGCAACATCGTGCAGGCGGCGCCGGCCGACATCCAGGTGTCGTTCGCCGACATTCCGCCGCGATCCACCACGGTCGCCAGCCTGGTGTTGAACCTGGACGCGGGCAAGTCGCCGCCGGCGGTTGCGCCGTTCGATCCGGCCAACGCCGCCACCTACAACAATTCCACTTCGGTGACGCTATATGACAGCCTGGGCAATCCGCATGCGATGACCCTGTATTTCGTCAAGACCGGCGCCAACCAGTGGAACATGCATGGCCAGCTCGATGGCGGCGCGCTGGCCAACGTCGATCTCGGCAGCGGTGCCGGCGTTCCCGCCGCGCTGGCGTTCAACAACCAGGGCCAGCTCACCACCGCCATGCCGCTGGGCGTCAGCGTGGTGGTGGGCGGCGGCGCGGCATCGCCGTTGAGCTTCGATTTCAACCTGGCCAGCTCCACCCAGTTCGGCAGCAACTTCGGCGTCAACTCGGTGGCGCAGGACGGCTTCTCGTCCGGACGCATCGCGTCGCTGTCCATTTCCAAGGACGGCCTGATCCTGGGCAACTACACCAACGGCCAATCCAATACCCTCGGGCAGATCGCACTGGCCAACTTCGTCAACCCGCGCGGCATGCAGTCGCTGGGCAACAACCAGTGGGCGGAGACGGCCGATTCCGGCCAGCCCATCGTCGGCGGGCCGGGTACCGGCACGCTGGGGCTGGTGCAATCCGGGGCGGTCGAGGAATCGAACGTCGATCTGACCGCGGAACTGGTCAACCTGATCATCGCCCAGCGCATGTATCAGGCCAACGCGCAGACCATACGCGCGCAGGACCAGATTCTGCAGACGCTGATCAACCTGCGCTGAGCATGGCTGACGTGGCGATCGGACGGAGCACGACATGGACCGCGTGATCTACATCGCCATGACCGGCGCGCGCGAGGTCACGCGCCAGCAGGCCGCGGTCGCGCACAACCTGGCCAACGTCGCCACGCACGGCTTCCGCCAGGAGCTCAACGTGTTCCGCGCGTTGCCGGTGGTGGGCGAGGGTGCCAAGACCCGCGCCTACGTCATCGAGACCACGCCGCGCACCGACTTCACGCCCGGCGCCATCCAGATCACCAACCGTCCGCTCGACGTGGCGCTGCGCGGTGCCGGCTGGATCGCGGTGCAGGCGCCGGACGGGCGCGAGGCCTACACCCGCATGGGCCATCTGCAGGTGAGCCAGAACGGCCTGTTGCAGACCACCAATGGGCTCAACGTGCTGGGCGATGCCGGGCCGATCGCGGTGCCGCCGGACCAGGACATCCTGATTGCCAAGGACGGCACGGTGTCCACCGTGCCAGTCGGGCAGAACCTCAATGCCGTCGCCATCGCCGGCCGCATCAAACTGGTCAATCCGCCGGAAGAGGCGCTCAAGCGCGGCGAGGACGGCCTGTTCCGCCTGGCCGATGGCCAGCCGGCGCCGGCCGATGCCGCGGTCACGCTGGTGTCCGGCGCGCTGGAGGGCAGCAACGTCAATCCCGCCGCAGCCATGGTCAACATGATCAGCCTGGCACGCCAGTTCGAATTGCAACTGCGCGTGATCCGCGCGGCCGAGGACAACCACCGCAGCGGCGACAAAGTGCTGCAACCCACCGCCTGAGCCTAGGACATCGCCATGATCCGTTCCCTGCACATCGCCCGCACCGGTCTGGACGCCCAGCAGACCCAGCTCGACGTGATCTCCAACAACCTGGCCAACGTCGCCACCCATGGCTATAAGAAGGGACGGGCGGTGTTCGAGGATCTGCTGTACCAGATCATCCGCCAGCCGGGGGCGCAGTCGTCGCAGCAGACGCAACTGCCCTCCGGTTTTCAACTCGGCGTCGGCGTGCGGCCGGTGGCCACCGAGCGCATCTTCACGCAGGGCAACCTGCAACAGACCGGCAACGCGCTGGATGTGGCCATCAACGGGCGCGGCTTCTTCCAGATCCAGACCCCGGACGGCGGCACCGCCTACACCCGCGACGGCTCGTTCCAGGTGGACAGCCAGGGCAACCTGGTCACTGCCAGCGGCTACCTGGTGCTGCCCAACATGCAGATTCCGCAGGATGCGCTGGTGGTCAGCATCGCCCGCGACGGCATCGTCAGCGTGACGCAGCCGGGCAATCCCAACACGGTGACCCAGCTCGGCCAGATCCAGTTGGCCGGCTTCATCAATCCGGCCGGCCTGCAGAGCCAGGGTGAAAACCTGTTCATCGAGACCGCCGCATCCGGTCCACCACTGGTCGGCAACCCCGGTGCTGACGGCCTGGGCCTGCTCAACCAGAGCTTCGTCGAGACCTCCAACGTCAACGTGGCCGAGGAACTGGTCAACATGATCATCGCGCAACGCGCCTATGAGCTGAATTCGCGCGCGATCACCACGTCCGACCAGATGTTGCAGCGGTTGACGCAGATCTAGGAGCGCACCTCATGAAACCGTTCACCGTCACTGCATGCCTGTTCTCGCTGGCCGTGCTGCTGGCCGGTTGCGCGACGCCGCCGGATACCGCCATCAAGCAGCCGTTGACGGCGCTGCCGCGCGCGCCGGTGCTGGCGGACGACAACAACGGCGCCATCTACCGCGCCGCACCGGTGGCGGCACGGCCGGCCATGGCGCTGTTCGAGGACCGCAAGGCCCGTTACGTCGGCGACACCCTGACCGTGAATCTGGTGGAACGGTCCGAGGCCAAGCGCAAGTCCGAGACCACCGACGAGCGCAAGGCCAACGCCAACATCGACGTGCCGACGCCGCTGGTGATCGGCCGCACGCTGCCGGTGCTGGGCGACACCACCTGGCATCCGTCCGCGTCCAGCAAACAGGAGTTCAAGGACAACGAGACCAATTCCAACAGCGTCAGCGGCGCGATCACGGTGACGGTGATCGAAGTGCTGGCCAACGGCCATCTGGTGGTGGCGGGCGAGAAGCAGGTGGCGGTCAATCAGGATACCGAGTACATCCGCCTGGCCGGCGTGGTCAATCCGGCGCAGATCACGCCCGCCAACACCATCAACTCCACCCAGCTCGCCAACGCCCAGATCGAGTCCAAGAACAGTCAGGGCATCGATCGTGCCCAGTTCACCAGCATGTTGGCGCGCTTCTTCCTGACCGTGCTGCCGTTCTGAGGTCCGTCATGTACCGTCTGATCCATCTGTTGCTGCTTGTGGCGCTCACCGTTCCGGCCGCCTGGGCGCAGCGCGTCAAGGACATCGCCAGCATCGACGGCGTGCGCGTCAACCAGTTGATCGGCTACGGCATCGTGGTCGGCCTGGACGGCACCGGCGATTCCAGTCTGGATGTCACCAACCAGAGCCTGGCCAGCATGCTGGGCCAGTTGGGCCTGCACCAGGAGGCACGCCAGCTCAAGGCCAAGAACGTCGCCGCGGTGATGCTCACCGCCACGCTGCCGCCGTTCGCGCGGCCGGGGCAGTTGCTGGACGTGACCGTGTCCAGTCTGGGCAACGCCAAGAGCCTGCGCGGCGGCACGCTGCTGATGAGTCCGCTGAAAGGCGCGGATGGCCAGGTGTACGCGGTGGCCCAGGGCAATCTGCTGGTCGGTGGCGCCGGCGCAGCCGCCGGCGGTTCCTCGGCGCAGATCAACCATCTGGCCGCCGGCCGCATCCCCGGCGGTGCCACGGTGGAACGCGCGGTGGCCACGCCGTTGGGGCAGGGCGATTTCGTGCATCTGGAGTTGAAGGAGGCCGACTTCACCACCGCCGCCCGGCTGATGCAGGCGGTGGATGCGGCGTTCGGCCAGGGGGCGGCCATCGCGCTGAACGCGCGCACCGTCCGGGTGAAGGCGCCCGGCGATCCCGGCCAGCGCGTGATGTTCCTGTCGCGCCTGGAGAACCTCCGCCTCGATGTCGGTACGCCGACGCCGCGGGTGATCATCAACCCGCGCACCGGCTCGGTGGTGATGAACCAGATGGTGACCGTGGAGGCGTGCGCCATCGCCCATGGCAACCTGTCGGTGACCGTGACCGTCGACCCGCAGGTGTCGCAGCCCGGTGCGCTCGCCGGCGGCCAGACCGTGGTCACCGAGCGCGCCGACGTGCAGGTCAAGAACGAGCGCGGCGAACTGGTGGTGTTGCCGGCATCGGCCTCGCTCAACGACGTGGTCAAGGCGCTCAACGCGGTCGGTGCGACGCCGCAGGATCTGCTCGCCATCCTGCAGGCCATGAAGGCGGCCGGTGCGCTGCGCGCGGAACTGGAGGTGATCTGATGCTCGCCGGCATCGGCGCGCACGACGACCACCGCCACCTGGCGGTCGGCCTGGCGGATGCCCAGGCGCTGAAGAGCCGCGCGCAGGCCGGCGACCGCCAAGCGCTGGGTGACGTCGCGCGTCAGTTCGAGGCGCTGATGGTCACGCAGATGCTGAAGACGCTGCGCGAGACCCGCTTCGCCGACGAGGACGATCCGTTTTCCGGCGGCGACGCCGGCCGCCTGTACCGCGATCTGCTCGACCAGCAATGGGCGCGTGCGGTCACTCAGGGGCGTGGACTGGGCCTGGCCGACATGATGGTGAAGGCGCTGGCGCCGGATGCCGTCGCCGATGACAGGCCGCGGGTGCAGGGCGACGGCGAGCGTCCGGCGTCGGCGCCGGCGCGTGCCCCCACGGTGGCGGCGGCCGAAT
>CAYTRH010000132.1:0-7933 GCA_964440155.1 uncultured Thiobacillus sp.
GGCTGGCCGCCTGCGCGAGAGCGGCAAGGCGTTTGCCGCGGTGGCGCGCAAGGCCGGGCCGGCGGTGGTGTTCATCCAGACCGAAGGGCGCGAACAGCCGCGCGAGGACGCACGCGCGGAGGCTTTCCCGTTCGGCGACGACCTGTTCCGGCGTTTCTTCGGCGACGATTTCCCCGGCCTGTCGCGCCGTGCGCCGGCCCGCCCGCCGCGCCGCGCCATCGGCCATGGCTCCGGCTTCGTGTTCGCGCACGGCGCCGGCGACGTCAGCTACGTGCTGACCAACAGCCACGTGGTCGAGGACGCCGAACGCATCCGCGTGCGCCTGCAGGACGGCCGTGAGTTCGATGCGCGCGTGCGCGGCGTCGATCCCAAATCCGACGTCGCCGTGCTGGAGATTCCGGTGGCACGCGCGCCGGCCCTGGCCTGGGGCGACTCGGCCGCGCTGGAAGTGGGCGAGTGGGTAGTGGCGCTGGGCAATCCGTTCGGCCTGTCGCACACGCTCACCGTCGGCGTGGTCAGCGCCAAGGGCCGCACCAGCCTGGGCATCAACGACTACGAGGATTTCATCCAGACCGATGCCGCCATCAATCCCGGCAATTCCGGCGGCCCGCTGGTGAATCTGGACGGCGAGGTGGTGGGCATGAACACCGCCATCTTCAGCCGCGGCGGCGGCTCGCTCGGCATCGGTTTCGCCATTCCCAGCAACCTCGCGCGCGCCATCGCCGAACAGCTCATGACCCGCGGGCGCGTGGTGCGCGGCTTCCTCGGCGTCACGGTGCAGGCACTGACGCCGGAACTGGCGGAAGCGCTGGGCGTGCGGCAGGGGCAAGGCGTGCTGGTGGCGCAGGTGGCACCGGATTCCCCGGCCGCGCGCGCCGGGTTGCAGGCTGGTGACGTGCTACGCAGCTTCGACGGCGAACCGCTCACCGATGGCGGCCATTACCGCAACCGCATCGCACTGGCCACGCCCGGCAGCACCGTCACCCTGGGCGTGCTGCGCGACGGCCGGCCGCTGACCCTGCGCGCACGCGTCGGCCAGCTCGACGAGCAGGACACCCAGGAGCCCGCCAGCCTGCATCAGGCCGTCGGCCTGGCGGTGCGCGCGCTGACCGCAGCCGAGAGCGAACGCGCGCGTCTGCGCCCCGGCCAGGGCGTGCTGGTGGTGGGCGTGGCGCGCGGCTCGGTGGCAGCGCTGGCCGGCATCCGCCCCGGCTCCGTGATCCTGGAGGTCAATCGCCAGCCGGTGGGCAATGCCGAGGAATTCGCCGCCGCGCTGGCGCGCAGCAGCGACGCGCGCGTGCTGCTGCGCTTGAGCGAGAATGGCCAGACGCGTACGGTGATGCTGAGCTGGCGCTGAGGCGTCGCCGCGTCGTCCTGCAGCGGCAGGCCCGGAGCCGGCAAGGCTGTCCTGCGCTCCGATACTCCCGATACCCGACGTTACCCACGGATGCCCGCCCATGACTCAGCATCTGCAAGAACTACTTGCCCGGCTGCGCGCCCTGCAGGAAGAACTGGAGGAGGAATACCGCCAGGCGCGCGAGAACCTGGAACGCAAACGCGCCGAGTTGGCGGACGAGTTCCTGCGCCAGCAACGGCGTTACAAGATCGGCCTGCTGCGCTTCATCGCCGGCGCACGGCCGCTGGTGATCCTGACCGCGCCGGTGATCTACCTGGGCTGGCTGCCGTTCCTGCTGATGGATCTGTTCGTCACCCTGTACCAGCGCATCTGCTTTCCGGTCTACCGCATCCCGCTGGTGCGGCGCGCCGATTACGTGGTCCTGGACCGCGGCGAACTGCCTTATCTGAACCTGATCGAGAAGTTCAACTGCTTCTATTGTTCCTACGGCAACGGCGTAGCCGCCTACACCCGCGAGGTGGCCGCGCGCACCGAACAGTACTGGTGCCCGATCAAGCATGCGCGCCGGGTGCGCGGCGCGCATGAACGCTACCCGGACTTCTTCGACTACGGCGACGCCGAGGCCTATCGCGCCGGGCTGGCGCGCCTGCGCCGCCAGTACCGGGCCGACGACGAACACGTGACCGCCAAGGACTGACCATGCCCGAGACCCGCGACCGCTTCCTCACCCGCCTGCTGTGGCTCACCGTGGCCACGGCGCTGCTGATCGTGCTGTGGCACGCACTGCCCGAGTTGCGTCGCGGCATTGAGGACCGCGTCGCCCCGCGTGATGCGCAGCCGCGCGTGGTGACGCCGCGCGGCGACCTGGCCGCGGACGAGCAGAGCACCATCGAGCTGTTCGAGAACGCACGCGACTCGGTGGTGTTCATCACCACCAAGGCGCTGGTGCGCGACTTCTGGACGCGCAACGTGTTCTCCGTGCCGCGCGGCACCGGCTCCGGCTTCGTCTGGGACGAGGCCGGCCACATCGTCACCAACTGGCACGTGGTGGAGAACGCCAGCGAGGCCATCGTCCGCCTGGCCGACGGGCGCGACTACCGCGCCGCACTGGTCGGCGCCAGCCCGGCGCACGATCTCGCCGTGCTGCGCGTGGGCATCGGCCTGGGCCGGCCGGCGCCGGTGCCGCTGGGCACCAGCCACGATCTCAAGGTCGGCCAGAAGGTGTTCGCCATCGGCAACCCGTTCGGTCTGGACTGGACGCTGACCACCGGCATCGTCTCGGCGCTGGACCGCTCGCTCGGCGACGGTCGCGGCGGCAACATCGAGCATCTGATCCAGACCGACGCAGCCATCAACCCGGGTAACTCCGGCGGCCCGCTGCTCGACTCCGCCGGCCGTCTGATCGGCATCAACACCGCCATCTACAGCCCCAGCGGCGCCAGTGCCGGCATCGGCTTCGCGGTACCGGTGGACACGGTCAACCGCGTCGTGCCGGAACTGATCCGCCATGGCCGCTACCTGCGTCCGGCGCTGGGCATCGAGGTGGACGACGCCCTGAACCAGCGGCTCAGCGCTGCGCTGGGCGTCAAGGGCGTGGTGATCCTGCGCGTCACGCCGGGCTCCGCCGCCGCCAATGCCGGCCTGCGCGGTGCCACGCAGACGCGCGACGGCGGCATCGTGCCGGGCGACGTGATCGTCGCCGTCGAGGACAAGCCGGTGGAAGACGTGGGCAAGCTGCTCAGCCGGCTGGACGACTTCCGCGTCGGCGACACCGTCAAGGTCACGGTGCTGCGCGACGGCAAACGCGAAACCGTGGCCGTGACCCTGCAGCCGGGTGTGTGATCCGCCCGTTCAGCCGGCCGCCGCCGCCACCGCCGGCGGAATGCGCTCGATCAGACGCGGATCGAACGGCTTGGGCAGGATGTAGTCGCGGCCGAACTCCAGCCGCTCCAGGTCGTACGCCTGCAACACCTCCGCCGGCACCGGTTCGCGCGCCAGCGCCGCCAGGGCGCGCGCTGCGGCGATCATCATCGGCTGGGTGATGGCCTTGGCGCGTGCGTCGAACGCGCCGCGGAAAATGTACGGAAAACCGAGCACGTTGTTGACCTGGTTGGCATAGTCGGACCGGCCGGTGGCCATCACCGCGTCATCGCGCGTGGCCGCGACCTCGGCCGGCGTGATCTCCGGATCGGGATTGGCCATGGCGAACAGGATGGGGCGCGGCGCCATCGCCGCTACCATGTCGCGCGTCACCAGGTTGGGTCCGGACACGCCGATGAACACGTCGGCGCCGGCCATGGCCTCGGCCAGCGTGCGCAATTCGGTATCGCGCGCGAATTCGCGCTTGTGCACGTTGAGATCCGCGCGCCCGCTGTGGATCACGCCCTTGCTGTCCACCAGGGTCATGTGTTCCTTGCGTCCACCCATGGCGATCAACAGACGCATGCAGGCCAGACCGGCGGCGCCGGCGCCCAGACACACCAGGCGGATGTCCTCCAGTCGCTTGCCCTGCACATCCAGTGCATTGAGCAGGCCGGCGCACATCACCACCGCGGTGCCGTGCTGGTCGTCATGGAACACCGGGATATCCAACCGCGCCTTCAGCGCCGCCTCGATCTCGAAGCAGTGTGGTGCGGCGATGTCCTCCAGGTTGATGCCGCCGAAGGTAGGCGCGATGTTGACCACGGTGTCGATGAACGCCTGCACCGACGGCGCCTGCACCTCGATGTCGAACACGTCGATGCCGGCGAACCGCTTGAACAGCACGCCCTTGCCCTCCATCACCGGCTTGGCCGCCAGCGGGCCAAGATTGCCCAAGCCGAGGATAGCCGTGCCGTCGGTGATCACTGCCACCAGATTGCCCTTGGCGGTATAGCGATAGGCATTGGCCGGATCCTCGGCGATGCGCCGCACCGGCTCGGCCACACCCGGCGTATAGGCAAGCGACAGCTCGTATTGGGTGGCACAAGGCTTGGACGACTCCACCGAAATCTTGCCGGGGCGGGGAAACTCATGGTAGTCCAGGGCTTGCTGGTTCAGGGGGCTCATGCGTGATCCGCGAGGTTGTTGGGACGATGATGCGATGTTACCGTGGATGAGCCCGGAAACTGCGGCAGACCGCTCACTGCCGTCGTAAGGCCGCTGAGGATGAGGGGTGTTCGCCTTCGCTCGATGTCACCCGCCAGATGAATCCGCGACATGCCCGAACGCGGTTTTTTGGATAATCAGGAGGAACTGAAGCGCGGAAGCCTCACCGTCATGACCGCCGAGCAGAAGCCGATTCCCTCCCGCCTCGACGGGGTTTCCCAGAGACACCCGCGCCGCGCGGTGCCCGGCGCGATGCTCGCGGCGCTGCTGCTCACCGGCTGCGGCGCCACGCGCATCTCGCCGCCAGCCGAGGTGCTCGACCCGGTGCCGGTGTTCGTGCTCGACCACGGCCGCCACACCAGCCTGGTCCTGGCCGACCGCGACGGCGGCCTGCACCGCTATGCCTACGGCGACTGGCGCTATTACGCGCAGGGCGACACCAGCCTGGCCAGCGGGCTGGCCGCACTGTTCTGGCCAACCCCCGGCGCGCTCGGCTACCGCCGCCTGCGCGGCGAGGCCGACGCCGCGACGGTCGAGCGCCTGGTACGCGTGGGCATCGTCGAACTGCACACGCTGCGCGTGGAGCGGGCCCGCGCCGACGCCCTGCGCGCGCGTCTGGACGCGATCATCGCCCAGGCGCCGACGCTGCTGCCCGCCCCCGACGTCGACCTGACCTTCGTGCCCCACCCCCGCGCCTACAGCCTCGCCCACAACTCCAACCAGGTGATGGCGGACTGGCTGACGGAACTCGGCTGCCAGGTGCAACGGCGGCCGCTGTGGGCGGCGTGGGTGGTGACGGGAGCGGAACGGCCGCGGTGAGTTTTCCCGCGTCCTCGGTCAGGGACAGCCGATACAGCCGCGCGTCTGGGCGTTGCGCAGCACCGCCTGATCCAGGTGCGCGCCGGTGAGGTCGGCGTTTTCCAACGACGCGCGGGTCAGGTCGGCCCCCTGCAGGTTGGCGCCGCGCAACGATGCGGCTTGCAGGTGCGCCGCGCGCAGGTTGACGCGGCGCAGGTCGGCATCCTGCAGGCGCGCGCCGTTCAGCCGGGCGTTGGTCAGGTCCGCTTCCTCCAGATGCGCGCCGGTGAGATCCGCGTTGCTCAGGTCGGCGTTCTGCAACATCGCGTTGCGCAGATCCGCACCCGCCAGATTGGCGCCATTCAGGCGCGCGCCGCGCAGATTGGTGCGCAGCAGCGTGGCGCCGCGCAGATCCGCGCCGCGCAGGTCGGTGGAGGAAAAATTGGCCTCGGTGAGGTTGGCCCGGCGCAAGTCGGCACCGCTCAGCACCGTGCGCGAGAACTGGGAATTGCGCAGATCGGCGCCCGCCAGCGCGGCACCGTTGAGGTTCTTGTTGGTGCACAGCGCGCCGCGGCGGATGTCGCAGCCGCCGACGTTGAGGCGCTGCGTCTGCGCCCAGCCGACCTCGGCCGACATCAGCGCGATCAGCAGCGCGCACGCACCGGGCGCAACCCGTCGCGCCAGCTTCATGATCGGCGGCGACGGCGTAGCGCCCCTTCGGCCGTCGACAGACTGCACCCGGCCATGGCGGCTCACTTCTCCTGGGTCAGCTTCAGGTACTTGGCGTACAACTGGTCCTTGTCCTCGACATAGTTGGGGTTGACCGGGATGCAGTCCACCGGGCAGACCTCGCGGCACTGCGGCGTGTCGAAGTGGCCGACGCATTCCGTACACTTGTTCGGGTCGATGACGTAGATGTCCTCACCCTGCGAAATCGCCCCGTTCGGGCATTCCGGTTCGCACACATCGCAGTTGATGCATTCGTCGGTGATCATCAGGGCCATGGCTTCGTTTCCTTCGTCGGTTGGTTGTTTGTTCAGTCGACTTGCGCGTAGCGGGCGGCGAGCCGCTCGGCCACCAGCGGATGCACGAACGGGCGCACATCGCCTTTGAGCCGCGCGATCTCGCGCACCATGCTGGCGGAGACGAACATGTGTTCCTCCGCCGGCGTGAGAAAAACCGTTTCCATGTGCGGGTCGAGCCGCCGGTTCATGCCGGCGAGCTGGAATTCGTATTCGAAGTCGGACGACGCGCGCAGACCGCGCAGCACCATGCGCGCGCCCAGCTCGCGCACGAAATCGACCAGCAGACCGTCGAACGCGCGCACCTGCACACCCGCCTGATCACCCAGCACCGCGCGCACCAGTTCGACCCGTTCGGCCAGCGAGAAGCAGGGCTGTTTGGGCGCGCTGTCGGCCACCGCCACCACCACTTCGTCGAACAGGCCGAGCGCGCGCCGCACCAGATCCTCATGGCCGCGGGTGAGCGGGTCGAAGGTACCGGGGTAGACGATCAGGCGATTGCGCCGTGGCGGGTTCAAGCGGGCTCCAGCAGGCAATAGTGGGATAGTCCGGCGCGGCTGTGCCGCGTCACGCGCCAACCTTCGGCATCGAGCGGCGCGGGTGATTCGGCGTAGATTTTACCGCCGCGGCGCAGGCGTGTCGCCGCATGCGCCAGCGCCGGCTGCAACAGATCGAGCGCGAACGGCGGATCCAGGAAGATCAGGTCGAACGCCTCGCCCGGCCGCGCCAGCCAGGCCAGCGCGTCGGCACGCTCGATGTCGACCTGGCGCGCGTCCAGCGCCTGCGCGTTGCGGCGCAGGGCGTCGCAGACGCGCGCGTCGCTGTCCAACATCAGCACGCGCGCCGCGCCGCGCGAGGCGGCCTCGAAACCGAGCGCACCGCTGCCGGCGAAGGCGTCCAGGCAGACCTGCCCGTCCAGGCGCTGACCGAGCCAGTTGAACAGAGTCTCGCGCGCGCGATCCGGCGTCGGCCGCAGCCCGGGCGCGTCGGGAAAACGCAACAGCCGGCCGCGCCAGGCGCCGCCAATGACGCGCAGCGTATTACTCGGACGCCGGCTCAAGCTGACCGCCGACGATGATGCGCGCCATCGCCTCCGGACGCAGACGCGCCTGGAACGCGCGCCGGATGTCGTCTGCGCTGACCGCGGCCACCCGCGCCGACCAGGTTTCCAGCCAGTCCAGCGGCAGACGGTAGAAGCCGATCACCGCCAGGTGCTCCAGGATCTTGCGGTTGCTGTCCAGACGCAGCGGAAAACCGCCGATCAGGTTGTTCTTGGCCTGGGTCAGTTCCGCCTCGCTGGGGCCTTCGACGAGGTAACGCACCAGCTCGGCGTAGGCCGTGTCCACCGCCTCGCGGGTAGTCGCCCGGCCGGTCTGCAGGCCGATCTGGAACGGTCCCATGGCCTGCATGGGCGCGAAGAAGCTGTACACGCTGTAGGCCAGGCCGCGCTGCTGGCGCACCGCCTCGTTCAGGCGCGAATCGAAGCCGCCGCCGCCGAGCACGTAGTTGCCCACCATCAACGGAAAGAAGTCCGGGTCGTGGCGCATCATGCCCGGCTGGCCCATGAACAGATGGCTCTGACTGGCATGATGCGGAATCACCCGTTCGCCCGGCGTGGCCGCCACCGCCGGTGCCGGCGGCACCGGCGGTGGCGCCTCGCCCGGCAGCA
>CAYTRH010000133.1:0-7918 GCA_964440155.1 uncultured Thiobacillus sp.
CCTGAGCCACCGTGCCGGCGCCACGCCCGCGCCGCGCGCCGACGCCGGCCTCGGCCGTTGGCTGCCACTGCTGCTGGCGCTGGCCTGGCTGCCGGTGCTGATGGCGGTGTTCTGGTATCCGTTCGATTTCCACACCGACGGCAGCTTCGCGCGTGAGCGTCTGGCGTCGTTCCAGCGCGTGCCGTTCGAGATCTATTACTTCGGCACCGAATTCCGCGCCATCACCTCGCTGCTGCAGAAGATGTCGTTCTTCGCCCCGCTGGGCGCCCTGCTCGCCTGGTGGGTGAGCGGCCTGCCATGGCTGTGGCGTGGCTGGGGCCTGGCCGCATCCATGACGTTGATCGTGCTCGCCGCGCTGGGCATCGAATTGGGTCAGGTGCTGCTGCCGGACAAGTATCCGGACAGCACCGACTGGCTGTTGCAAGGTCTGGGTGGAATGCTGGGTTACGGACTGGCTCGCGCCGTGCATGCGCGCGTGCGCATGCCGACATCCCGCCGTGGCCGGCGGCAGGTACGTGGCGCCGGGGGAGAAACCGCGTGAGCGACATTTCGCTGCTGCTGATCCTGGGCGCATTGGCCGGTCTGGCCTGGGCACGCCCCTGGTGGGGTGTGCTCGGCCTGGCGCTGCTCGGCACACTGTACCCGCAGGGCTATGCCAGCGAAGCCTTGCGTGGTGCGCCGGTGTATCACACCCTGTTTCTCGCAGTGCTGCTGGGCGTGCTGCGCGACGCGCTGTCGCGTCAGGTGCCGCCGCGCCCGTTCTGGGACTGGCGCATCGGCGCCCTCATGTTGCTGTGGGCGCTGTTTTTGCTGTCCACCTATTTCAGCATCAACCCCTGGGCCGGCTGGCCCAAGTTCTGGGCAGTCGCCAAGATCCTGCCGCCGCTGTTGCTGGCATGGCTGCTGATCGACAGCCGGGAGAAGCTGCGTGACCTTTACGTGATCATGGCGCTGTCGATCGCGGTGATCGTGGTCAAAGGCGCCTACTGGGCCCTGACCATGGGCCTGCGCGAGCGCATCTACGGTCCGCCCGGCAGTCCTTATCTCGACAACAACGAGTTCGCCGTGGCGGTCGCCATGATCATTCCGCTGCTGGTGTTGTGGTACCGGGAACTGGGTCGAGGGGGCGCATACGTGGCGTTGCGCGCGCTGGTCGCCGGCCTGATCGCGTTGAGCGCGCTCGCGGTGCTGGGATCGTGGTCGCGCAGCGGCTTGTTGAGCCTGGCCACCGTGGCATTGTTGCTGGCCTGGCATGCGCGCCGCAGCCTGCCGGTGGTGGCGGCGCTGCTGATGGCGGCGGCGGGCGCCACGTTCCTGCTGCCGGACGCCTGGCTGACACGCATGGCCAGCCTGGGCACCGCGGAACTGGATCCGTCCGCGCAAAGCCGCGTAGACGTCTGGCGCGTGGGTTTGGATTACGTGGCGCGTCATCCCTGGCTGGGCGGCGGCTTCGAGGGCTGGATTTATCTGTCCCAACCCAGCGGCCGCATGCTGGATTGGCACAACGCCTATATCAAGATCGCCGTCGAGCACGGCCTGCCGGCATTGGCGCTGTGGTGCGCATTGCTGTTCGGCAGCATGCTGCAACTGACCTATCTGCTCCACCGCAACCGCCGCTGGCGCTTGCCGTGGTTGGACAGCCACGCCGCGATGTTGCGCGCCGCGCTGGCGGCCTATGCGGTCGGCGCACTGTTCCTGGGCATCAGTTACTGGCCGCTGTTGTATCTATTGATCATCAGCGCCATGCTGTTGCAGCGCTTCGCGCGCCAAGCGCGCGCCGAAGTGGCGGGAACCATGGACGGGAATCGGCATGTCGGGCAGTGATGACGCAACGAGACGCGCGGGTTGTCGGTTTTTTTTACAGCACCCCTGCACGGGCCCCGGCGGCGTGACGCAAGCTATTCATAACAAGGGATTTATTGGATATGGCGTGAAAATTGCTTTCACGCTGGCACACGGAAACCAGCCGACTGCATGTGTGCGGTCGCGTCGCAAGGGCGATCACCATGACCAATTCGTTCTCACGTTTCACCCGCCGGAGCATGATCTCCACGCTGTGCGCGCTGCTCACCGCCTTGGCGCTGCCGGCCATGGCGGACACCTACAACATCATATTGGAACAGGGTGGAACGGCATTGACCTGTGCCAACGGCGCGGTCACCTTCACCAAGGATCCCAACGATGGTCCCGGCTGGAAGACCCCCGACAACGCCAGTGTGACCATCCAGGATGGCTGCATGGCGGGCGTACCGGCCGGAACCTTCACGCCCGGTGGACTCAAGGTCATCGTGCGCAATGTCACGATGAACCAACAGGATCAGGGGCTCAATGTCGTCGGTTTGGGCGCCGGATTGCGTACGCCGGCCACCGGCACGGGCGCCAATCGGGTGTTCTACCGCATCGTATTTGCGTTCCAGGGGCCGTATCGACCCAAGCAGGAACCGGCGGCGACGCGCACCTTCGAGATCATCAAGGTCACCGGCACGGCGGCGACGGGGTTGCAGGAAGAGGTGGTCGCCACGGGCACCTATCACATCCACAACGTGAATACCGTGCCGGAACCGGAAACCCTGCTGCTACTGCTGGTCGGCGCGGGTGGCCTGTATCTCACCCGGCGCGTGAGGGCACGGCGCGCGGCCTGAGTGCGAGCGTCTCGGCCACCGGTCGAACGCGTGCCCCCGGCACGCGTTTCTTTTTCCGCCGGCGCGCGCATGCAGCGCAGCGCCAGGCTTGCCCGACCGTGCCGAGCGTGCCGGATGAGGCCGCCGCGGGTCTGATGCGGGACCGTCTCCCGGGCGTCCATACCCTGTTGGCTTGACGCGTGCCGGCATCATCCGCGACCCCGCCGCCAACCTGGCTCGCCGCCCTGGCCACATTGGCGCCGGCCTGGCTGGCCTTGTCCGTGCTGGCACCGTTCCAACCGGCGCCCGATGTCGATATCGCGCGTGCCATCGGCGCCGCAATGGCGGCGCCGGGCTGGTCGGGCACTGCGCTGTGGTCGGCGTTCTGGACCGGGCTGTTCGTCCATCTGTGGTGGATGCGCCGCGCGAGCGCCGGCCGGGCACGCCATGCACCCGCCGCCGTGGCCGGCCCGATTGCCGGCCTCGCACTGGTGGTGCTGGCGCTGGCCATCGCCCAGGCTTATTTCCCACCGCTGTCGGCACCAGCGTTCGTGTGGCCCGCCCATCTGCTCGGCATCGCGTTGGGCATGTCGGCCGCGTGGGCGTCGGCCCGCTGGCGCGCGCGCGAACTCCCGGCAGACCAATGGGCGCGCCTGTGGCGCGCCTGCTATGTCGCCTGTGGCTTGCTGGCGCCGCTGACCATGGCGCCTGCCGACTCGCTCGGCGGTTGGCTGGCCGAGGCGTCCGCGCTGCTGTATCGCGCCATCCGCCTGAGTCTGCCCTGGTTGCCTTTCTCCGTGCTGCTCGGCTTGATCGGTGTGGCGCGGGCTGCGCGCGTGTGGACCCTGATCGGTCTGGCGCTGAGCGTGCTGGTGGCGCCGACGTTGCTGCTGCACTTCGACAGCCGCGACTGGCTGGCCTGGCTGATCATCGCGCCGACCATGGCGCTCGGCCTGTGGGTCGGCGAAATCACCCGTCAGGCCCCGGGCTGGCGCGACGAAGCGGCGGACGGGCCGCCGGCGGGCGCCGGTGCCAGTCTGCCGGCAGGATGGCTCGCCCTGGTGCGGCACACGGACTACCGGCCGCCGGGCGCTCCGGCGCTGTTGCTGGGCGCCAGCCTGCTCGCCCTGGCAGCGACCACGGTGGCCGGATTTCCGCGTTTCGCCGGCCCGCTCGCCGCCGCGCTGGCGGTCTACGCGCTACTGCTGTGGTGGCGGCCGACCACGTGGTTGTGGGTCGTGCCGATGGCCTGGCCGCTGCTGGATCTGGCGCCGTGGACCGGTCGCTACTTTCTGGACGAGTTCGATGTGCTGATGCTGGTCACCGCCGCAGTGCTGTTGTGGCGTGGCCGACCGCGCCAGCCGCGGCGTGCACCGGGCGGCGCCTTTCTGTTGCTGGCCGCGGCGACGGCCGTGCTCACGGCCGTCACCACGCTGCGCGGCGTGTGGCCGTTGGCGCCGCTGGATGCCAATGCCTTCGCCAGTTACTGGAGCGGCTATAACGGCCTGCGCGTGGCCAAGGGTTTCCTCTGGGGTGCGTTGATCTTTCTGTGGTTACGCGACTGCCCGTTGCGTGGCCAAGCGCTGGCGCGGCCGCTGGCCGGCGGCATCACCCTGGGGCTGCTGGGCGTGGCGCTGGTCGGCGCCTGGGAGCACCAGCTCTACGTCGGTTTCGCCCATCGCCTGGAGACCTATCGCATCGTCAGTCTGTTTTCCAGCATGCACACGGGCGGCGGCCATATCGAAGCCTATCTGGTCGGGGCGGTGCCGTTCCTGTGGCTGCTCACCAGCCGGTTGCGTGATCTCGCATTCACCGGGCCGATCATGATCCTCACCAGCTATGTGATGCTCTACACCGTTTCGCGCGGCGGCGTGGCCGCGCTCGGCGTGGTCGTGCTGGTGCTGCTGCTGGCCAGCGTGCGCACGGCGATGCTGTCCCGCGGGCGCCGGTTGCTCGCCCCCGTGGCCATGCTGGTCGGCGTGGCGCTGGTGTTGGCGGCGGGCGCCGGCGGCGGCTATCTGATGCAGCGTTTCGCCGCCAGCAGCGAGGATTGGTCCACGCGCACCGGCCATTGGCGCCTGGCCCTCGATCTGCGCGATGACGGCCTGGCCACCCGGCTGTTCGGCATGGGCCTGGGCACGTTTCCACGGATCTATCTGGAACGCGGTCCGCAGGACAAGCAGCCGGCGACTTACGCCTTCGCCGTCGAGCAGGGCAACACCTACCTGCGCCTGGGCCACGGTGAGACGCTGTATGTCGCGCAGCGCGTGCCGTTCGTCGCCGGCGAGACCTATCGGCTGGAATTCGATGCGCGCGCCGCGCGCGAGCACGCCACCGTGCACGTGCCGATATGCGAGAAGCAATTGCTGAACTCGCGCCAATGCGCCTGGCGCGGCTTCTACATCCCGGCCGGGACGGACTGGCACGCCATCGAGCACGAATTCGCACATGCCGAGGTGGGGGCCGCACATTGGTCGCGGCGCCCGCCGGTGGAGCTGTTCCTCTACAACCCGGGCGACGGCGGCGTGGTGGAGATCGACAATCTGCGCCTGGTCGACTCAAGCGAGCGCGACCTGCTGTGCAACGGCACGTTTTCCCAAGGCAGCGACTGCTGGTTCTTCAAGACCCACAGCCATCTACCCTGGCACATCAAGAATCTGTGGGTGCATCTGCTGTTCGAGCACGGCTGGCTGGGTGTACTGGCGTTCGCTGCGTTGACCGTCGTCGCCGCCACACGCCTGGCGCGCGCCGGCTGGCGCGGCAACCGACTGGCGTGGGCGGCACTGGCTGCGCTGGCCGGCATGCTCACGGTGGGCATGTTCGACAGCCTGCTGGACGCACCCCGCCTGGCCGCGTGGCTGATCGCCTTGCTGCTGCTCGGCGCCGGCTGGCACTGGCGAGACCCGGGTCGCGCCGCCCGACCATCGACGTGGCGCAAGGCCGAGGCGCGACCGGACACATAGCCGGCGCAGCGGAAGACGCCGTTAACCGGCACTCAGGCCGGTTCCGCCACCTTGGGCAGGCGTTCCAGCGCGGCCTGGATCTCGTGCTCGGGGTAGTCGAAATCGACCAGTTCGCCGGCGAAGTACTTGTCATAACTGGCCATGTCGAAGTGGCCGTGGCCGGACAGGTTGGTCAGCAGCGTCTTGGGCTCGCCGCTCTGCTCGCAGCGCAGCGCCTCGTCGATGGCGGCGCGGATGGCGTGACAGGATTCCGGCGCCGGCACGATGCCTTCGGCGCGGGCGAACTGCACACCGGCCTGGAAGGTGGCGACCTGCGGCACCGCCACGGCCTCGATCAGCCGCTCGTGGTAGAGCTGCGAAATCAGCGGCGAGTCGCCGTGGTAGCGCAGGCCGCCGGCGTGGATGCCGGGCGGCATGAAATCGTGCCCGAGCGTGTACATCTTCATCAGCGGCGTGTACCCGGACGAATCACCGTAGTCATAGGCGTAGACGCCCTTGGTCAACGTTGGGCAGGAGGTCGGCTCGACAGCGACGAAGCGCAGGTTCTGCGCGCGCTTGTCGCCGGCTGCCTTGTCGGCGAAGAACGGGAAGGACACGCCGGCGAAATTGCAGCCGCCGCCGCAAGGGGCGAAGATCATGTCGGGGTAGTCGCCCACCTTGTCGAACTGCTTCTTCGCTTCCTGGCCGATCACGGTCTGGTGCAGCAGCACGTGGTTGAGCACGGAACCGAGCGCATAGTTGGTGTCGGCTCGCGAGGCGGCCTCCTCCACCGCCTCGGAGATGGCGATACCCAGGCTGCCGGGATTGTCCGGATCGAGTGCGAGGACGCGGCGCCCCGCCTCGGTCATATCGGTGGGGCTGGCGAACACCTCGGCGCCCCAGGTCTGCATCATGGAGCGGCGGAACGGTTTCTGGCCGTAGGACACCTTGACCATGTAGATGCGCACTTCCATGTCGAACATCTGCCCAGCCAGCGCCAGGCTGCACCCCCACTGGCCGGCGCCGGTCTCGGTGGTGAGGCGGTTGATGCCGGCCACCTTGTTGTAATACGCCTGCGGAATGGCGGAGTTGGGCTTGTGCGAGCCGGCCGGCGACACGCCTTCGTACTTGTAGTAGATGCGCGCCGGCGTGCCCAGCGCCTGTTCCAGCCGATGCGCGCGGAACAACGGCGACGGGCGCCACAGTCGGTAGATCTCGCGCACTGGTTCGGGGATGGGTATCCAGCGCTCGGCGGACATCTCCTGCTCGAGAATGTTCATCGGGAAGATCGCGCCCATCTTCTCCGGCCCCACTGGCCGTCCGTCCGGGCCGAGCGGCGGCAGCGGCTTGTTGGGCATGTCGGCGACGACGTTGTACCAGTGGCTGGGAATTTCGCTTTCTTCGAGCAGGATCTTGGTCTGCGGCATGACGGTCTCCAGGCAATCACGAATGGCGGAACGCGGCGCGCTCCCCCGATCGCGCACGCGCCAGCCACTATACTCGCGCCGTCACCATCCTGAAATCGACCATGACCCACCCGGCCCGCCCGCTCGACCTGACCGAACACCTGCTGGAGTCGCGCGACGAGTACCGCGGCCGGCTGCTGCACGTGCGCAAGGATCGCGTGCGCCTGCCCGACGGCGGCGAATCGACGCGCGAATACATCGTCCATCCCGGCGCGGCCGTGATCCTGCCGCTGTTCGACAACGGCGACGTACTGCTGGAACGCCAGCACCGTTACCCGTTGCACCGGGATTTCCTGGAGCTGCCGGCCGGCAAGTTCGACCCCGACGAGAGCGAGCTGGCCTGCGCCCAGCGCGAACTGCGCGAGGAGACCGGCTACATCGCGCGCGACTGGTCGCCACTGCCCACCTTCTATCCGTGCATCGGCTACGCCAACGAACGGCTGGTGTATTTCCTCGCGCGCGGACTGGAATACAGCGGCGAAGCCATGGACGAGGACGAGTTCCTGGAAATCCTGCGCGTGCCGTTCGCCGAGGCGCTGGCCATGGTCGGCGACGGCCGCATCGACGAGGCCAAGACGGTCATGGGCTTGCTGTGGTATGCGCGCTTTCGCGCGTGACCGGGCGCGGGAACGTCGGCCCGGGTAAGAGACCGCGTTTGCGCCCCCGGGGCGGCCTGCCACGCCGCCGCCCGTGCGCGGCGGACAGCACCGTGGCCATCCCGTCGTCGTGCCGGCGCAAACCCCTGGATCGCCACGCTGCGCTCGCGGTGACGACCCTCTGCCGCCGCGCCCGCGCCACCCCCTCGCCGTCATTGCGAGGCGCGCAGCGCCGCGGCAATCCAGCAGCCACCGTCGCGCCCGTGCAAACCGCCTGGATCGCCACGCTGCGC
>CAYTRH010000134.1:0-7897 GCA_964440155.1 uncultured Thiobacillus sp.
AGGTCAACTGGGTGGACAACACCGGCGCGACCAACACGGCGGACGCCACCGTCAGCTGATCACCTTGCGCGGCGCGCCTTTGCGATCGGGCGTGGCGTGCCGCGTGCCGTGAGGACTCGCTTTCGTCATTGGAAGGCAGACAAGGAGTCGAGAACCCGGCGCCTCGCCTCACGTTAACCTCGTGCCCACGGTCAAACGCATGTCCGACGATGCAAAGTTGCCCGATCAGGCGATGCTGCAAAGCCTGGTCGACGCCCACCCGGAGCCCTTCGCGCTAATCGACGAGGATTTCAACATCGTCGCCGCCAACCAGCGTTACGCTGAAACCTATGCGGGGCGGGACAAGAACACCGTGGTGGGGCTCAAGTGTCATCAGGTCTCGCACAAGACCGATACCACCTGCGAAATCAATGGCGAGGAATGCCCGTTGCGCCGTGTGTTCGACAGTGGTGAGCCATATCAGGTCATCCATCGCCACTATGACCGCCACCACGCAGCGGACTATGTCGCCGTACACGCCAGCCCCATTCTCAATGACGCGGGCAAGGTAGTGCTGATAGGCGAGAGCTGTTCATCCATCAGCCACAGCAAGGAACTGTGCTTCGACCCAGACAGGATAGTTGGGGGATGCTGCCCTTCCTTTATGCGTGTGCTGGATAACTTGGTGAGCGTCGCGGCGACCGATGCGCCGGTGTTAATCATCGGCGAGACGGGCAGCGGTAAGGAGATGGCCGCACAGCTTATCCACCGTAAATCGCGCAGATTCAACAAGGAATTCGTTGCCATCGACTGCACGCAGTTCACTGAGGAGAGCTTTGCCAGTGAACTGTTCGGCCATCTGCGCGGCGCCTTCACCGGCGCTGTGGAAAACAAGATGGGCCTATTCGAGTTGGCTGACGGGGGCACGCTGTTCCTCGACGAGATCGGTGAGATATCGCTGAATCTCCAGGCCAAGCTGTTACGCGCGCTGGAGACCGGCACGTTCCGGCGCCTGGGCGAAACCCGTACCCGCCAAGCCAACGTGCGTCTGGTGAGCGCCACCAACCGAGACCTCAAGAAAATGGTGGCCGAGGGTACTTTTCGCGCCGACCTGTTCTATCGCATCAATTGCATGCAGGTCGAATTACCGCCACTCAGACATCGACAAGCGGATTTACCGGAACTGATTAACTACTTTCTAGGCCGCGCCGGGCACAAGCCGGGGATATCGGACGAGGCATTTCAGGCACTGCTCGAATACACGTATCCCGGCAACATGCGCGAGTTGCGCAATATCCTTGAGCGCGCCATGGCATTGGCTAAAGGGCGGCGGGTGGAATTGCGCCACCTGCCGGTAGAAGTGGTTCACAAGGAACTAGCCGGACGGGTCCATCCTGTGCACGACCCCGAAAGCTTTTATCGGCTATCGCCGGTCGAGGCCAAAGATGCCGGTGGTTCTGACGAGGTCGACCTGCTCGACGTTCTTGCCCGGCATCATGGCAATCGCCGTCTGGCGGCCGAGGCGCTGGGCATCACTGAGCGCACACTGTACCGCAAGCTGAAAGCCATACGGTCGGCTGACAAGTCATGACACGCGCCGCATGAGCGTGTCATGACAGGCTGCCTGCCGACACCGCGCGGGTGCCGGCGTTAAATAAGCAAGCCATTGAGTTAATTTAATTTCGCTGCTCGACTGAGTGGCTGGCACGGTCATTGCATTGTCTGTCACGTTCGCGGTGGAATGCCGCGCCCGACAAAGGCCAACGTTCAAGCCATGACCAAGCAAGAAGCGCTGCGCATGACGCGCCATGCCAAATCCTCGCATATCCGCTGGCGTGCCCACGTGCAAGCCCTGATTGCCGGCCTCGACGTCGGCGAGCGGGAAACCCCGGTCGATCACAGGCAGTGTGAGTTTGGCCAGTGGTTTTACCGCGAAGGCTTCAACGCGTTTGGCCACTGGCAGATCTTTCAGGACGTCGAGTTTTCCCACGAACTGCTGCATGCGGTCTTCCAGCTCATCCAAGGTGCCCTGTGCGCCGGCAATCCGGCGCGGGCGGCTGTGCTGGCCGTCCAACTCATGGGCATATCCCAGCCCCTGTTGGAAGCCATCGATCTGTTGCAGGAAGAAATTCGCAGCAGGGAACAGGAGGCATTCTGACTATGCGAATCCGGCTTTGGGTAGCGCGCGGTAGTGGCGCGTTGCTGTGCTCAGCACTGCTGGGCGGCGCCGTCGCCGCTGAAGTGCGCATCACCCACGATCTGCCCTACGTCGATGTCGATCATCACGGGGAACGCGTGCGTATCGAGCGCAATGCGGATACGGACAACCTCCTCGATGCCGATTTCATGCTGACGTCGCGGCCCTGCCCGCCGTACTGCATCCAACCGATGGTGCTTGCTCCAGGGGTCGAGACGCTCGGAGAACTGGAACTGCTCGCCTATCTGCGGCGAGCCGGCGCTGAGGACGACGTGCTGGTCATCGACTCGCGCGATGGCGACTGGCCACGGCGCTCCGGGGTCATCCCCGGCGCTGTTCTGCTGCCCTGGCAGGAACTGCATCCGGCGCACGCAGGGCCGGAGCGGATCGCGGAGATCCTTTCGTTCCGGTTCGGCGCCGTGCACGAGGGCGCCTTGTGGAACTTCGAGAACGCCAAAACCCTGGTGTTCTATTGCAATGGCCCATGGTGTGGGCAATCCCCGACCAACATCAAGCAATTGATGGCGCTGGGCTACCCCCCTCACAAGCTCAAATGGTACCGGGGCGGCATGCAGGACTGGAAGATGCTGGGCCTGTCAACGGCCGTGCCGGAAACCCTCGAGTCTTCCCCCCAACGATGAGGACTTTACCTTGAAGACATCTGCCTCTCCCGTGGTTACGGCGCTGCTGGCGGCCGTGCCGAGCGTCGTGTCGGCGCAAGCCCAGGTCCCCGCGGCCGCCAATCCCTACCTGTTGCAGATCCCAGGATTCTCCGCCGGCGGATTTGCCCTTCCCACCCTGTCCTTACCCAACATTCCCGCGTATCTGGGGCTGATTGGCTCGATGGCCATGTTCAAGCCCTCCGTCGCAGCCAAGCCCTACGAGATGGCGCCCTCGCTGCCGCGGGAGCAGAAGGTCGCTTTGATGCAAGGCATGATGGCCATGATGCCCAACATGGGCATCCGCGACGCGATGAGCTTCATGTCGACCAAATACAAGGCCAAGGATGGCCTGACCTTCGACGAGGTCAAGGAGTCCATGGAATTGCGCGCCAACCAGCTCAACTTCAAAAAGGTCGGCGAGAGCCCGATGTGGAAAGACATCCAGGCGGTGCTGGGCGACATGGAGGCTCCGCGCATGGAGGTCTACCACTACTGCGACATTGCCGCCGGCCGAGCGGTGCTGAAAGCCGCGCCTGAGGCCATCGCCTACCTGCCGTGTCGCATAGCCATTATGGAAGACGCCAACAAGAACATCTGGGTCATCACCCTGGACTGGGACCTGGCCTGGCTGGATACCGTAAACGGCAAGATGGGCATCGACAAAGAGCTTGGCAAGTTTGCCAAGGACATCCGCGACAAGATGGACGACATCATGAAAGCCGCCGCCAACGGCGACCTGTAGTACCACGAAGGAACCCACCTCAAGGAGCGAAGATGAAATCAGCAATTAAGCTGTCGCAGGCCATCATGTGCCTGCTGGTCATCCCTAACGCGCTAGCCGAGACACCCGAGGCCACCGCCGCGAGGATGCTGGATCCCACCCGCAACGCTGCCGCCTTCAAAGATCCCAAGGCGTTCGTGCACTGGACCGCCAATATGATGAACCCTGCCACTTCATTGGCCTTAGCCCAGCAGGGGATGGACCCGAACACTTATCTGCACATGGCAGCGGGCATGATGAATCCGGCCACCTTGCAGAACTACATGCAGTTCACCGATCCCAGCGTGGCGATGCGTTGGATGGCCGCGGGCGTGGACCCTAGTTTCTACGCGGCCCTGATAGCGCAAGGTCTCAATCCCTCGAACTATCTGGCGTGGATGGCAGCACCGCTGAGCCCTCAAGCGCTCAATACCGGGTTGCGCATGCTCAATCCTGCTCTGTATGGCAACTGGATGGCCGCGCCGACGAGCCCTCAGGCGGTCAACACCATGATGGCGCCGCTAAACCCTAACCTGTACATGAGTTGGCTTGGAGCCGGCTTGAATCCACAGACCTTTGGCGCTTGGAGCCAGATGCCGGCCACGTCGGAGGCGGTCTCGCGTGCGGCCGTGGACGCCGGTGCTTACGCAGGTACCGTTGCCAATTCTGGTGCCGGCGGCAACCCGTTCGATCCCGCCGCGCTGTTGAAGCTGATGCCATTCCAAGGCGCTACACCTAACCCTTGATTACCACACCTACCAGACGAGAGAGGAGTTCACCATGAATCGAGCACTGCTATTGCTTGCCGCCCTGTGCGCTGCTCCCACCGTGCAGGCCGGCAATCCCGACATTGCCGGTCTGGCGTTGAGCTGCAATAACTGCCACGGCGTCGACGGGGTCAGCGTGGGGCCGACCATGCCGTCGATCGGCGGCTTGTCGGAACCATATCTGTTCAACGTGATGATGCAGTGGAAGACCGGCGAGCGTTATTCCGCTGCCATGGGGCGGCTGATCAAGGGTTACACCGACCAGGAGATCGCCGCGCTAGCCGCCCATTTTGCCAGCAAACCATGGAAGCCGAGCCCGCAGACCTTCGATGCCAAGCTGCTGGAGCTTGGCAAGGATGCGGTTTCGCGCTGCACCAGTTGCCACGGCGAAAACGGCGCGCCCGACGAGGCGGAAACGCCGCGTCTGACCGGTCAATGGGCGAAATACATGGAACTGGAGTTGATGAAGTATCGGGATGACGCGCTACCGATGCCGCACCGGCGCATGCGCACCAATGCCAAGCGCCTCAGTGAGGCGGACGTCGCCGCTGTCGCCGCCCACTACGCCAGCCAGCAGAAATGAGGAGAGGACTGGACATGAATCCGCATCGTCGCAATTTCATCAAGACCCTCGCGGCCGCCAGTTCCGCCGCTGCTCTTACCGTACCGAGTACGGCACGCGCCGCCGCCAAGGGCCGGGTCGTGGTCATCGGCGGTGGGTTTGGCGGTGCCACCGCCGCCAAGTATCTGAGAATGATGGACCCTGGCATCGACGTGACGCTGATCGAGCCGAACAAGATCTACACGTCCTGCCCGCTGTCCAACGAAGTCATTTCCGGTCACCGCGACATCGCTAGCCTGCAAGTCGGTTACGAGCGCCTGGCGGCGCGTGGTGTGAAGCTGCTGCATGACCATGTAAGCGCCGTCGACCCAGTAAAGAAGACTGTGGTCACCACTGGAGGCCAGGCTATGAGCTATGACGCGCTGGTCATGGCACCGGGGATTTCCTTCGACTACGAAGCCATCGGAGGTTATTCCCGCGATGCTGCTCAACTGCTGCCCCATGCCTACAAAGCAGGCGAGCAGACACTGCTGCTGAGGGCACAACTGCAGGCCATGCCAGATGGTGGCACCTTCATCATTTCGGTGCCGCCGCGGCCCTTCCGTTGCCCGCCCGGGCCTTACGAACGTGCTGCCCAGGTGGCCGGGTACCTGAAACACCACGGCAAGGGAAAATCCAAGGTGCTGATCCTCGACGCCAATGATTCCTTCTCCAAGAAAGCCTTGTTTGAGCAAGGTTGGAAAGCCCTTTACCCAGGCATGATCGAATGGGTGCCGGGTGCGGAAGACGGTCGGGTGGAACGGGTAGATGCGGCTGCGCGCACGTGTTTCACCGGGCTGAATGACCACAAGGCGGATGTCATCAACCTGATCCCGCCTCATCGTGCCGGACGCATCGCGCGGGATACAGGACTGACCAACGCGCAGGGTTGGTGCGAAGTGGTGCCAACGACCATGGAATCGGCTGCGCATGCGGACATCTATCCAGTTGGCGATGCCTGTATCGCGGGTGAATTGCCGGTCTACGACATGCCTAAGTCGGCGCACATGGCGATCACCCAGGCCAAGGTGGCGGCCGGCGCCATCGTTGCCCGGCTCAATGGTCTGCCCAATCCGACGCCATGGTACGTCAACACCTGTTTCAGCACGCTGGCGCCGGACTGGGGCATCTCCGTGGTACATGTCTACCGCGTGACCGACAACCAGTTCATTTATGTACGCGAGGCGGGTGGCACTTCACCCATCGACGCGCCACCTATCCAACGCAAGCTCGAGGCCGAGTACTGCGTCGGCTGGTTCAACAACGTCATGGCCGACGCTTTCGCCTGACATCGCAGGTGTGCAGGTGGGCTTCGCCCTGCCTGCCCGCCCAAATCAAGGAGACCCACGATGAGATACTCATTGCGCAATCGCCTGATGTTGGTCATCGGGCTGTTTGGCGGCCTCGCCGCCAGTTTGATGTATTCCGCAGGCGCGCAAACCCCGGCCGATTTGGCCAAACTTACGGCCAGCCCGTCGGCAGCGTGCAAGCCTTCCAACCTAGGGGTCGCAGGTGACCGCAAGCTGAAACCGGAAGATTTCGAGGAACCGCAGGCTTGTGCCAAATGCCATGAGCGGCAGATGAAAGGCTGGCAGGGATCCATGCATTCCTTGGCTTTCAAGGATCCGGTGTTCCAGGCTGAATGGGCTTTGGCCTTCAAAGACATCGGAGAGTCGGCAATCAACGATTGTGGTGGTTGCCATGCACCGATTGGCGTTGTCACCGGAACGATCAAGTTCGATCCGAAACTGGGGCTGCATGGAGGCTTTACCGCGCCCAAACAGGTCGAGCATGGCGTATCGTGCGACGTATGCCACTCCGTCTCTGGCTCCACTGCCAAACGCTCGCCATTGGGTCAGCACGGCAACGCCTCGATCGAGCTGAATCCGGGTGACGTCAAGTATGGTCCGTTAAAGGATTCCGTCTCTGGCTACCACGACACGCAATATTCGGAATTCCACACCAAGGCCGAGTTCTGCGGCAGCTGCCACAACATTTTCCATTCTGTGAATCAGTTCCCCATCGAGCATACTTATGACGAATGGAAAGCTTCACCCTATGCCCAGGCAGGTATCCCCTGCCAGGATTGCCATATGGTGCCGGTCGATGTGGCCATTCAGGTTGCTGACCGCATGGTGAGAGCCAAAGACGTGCCCAATCACGGGCTTGGCGGCTTTGCGGCCAAGGGCGCCAAGAAAGAGCGCGAACTCGTTCACGACCATGGGTTCGTTGGCGGTAACACGGTTATCGCCGCAGCGCTCGGTGTACCTGGTGCAGAAGCGAACAGGGCCGAGGCCATCAAGCGCTTGCAAAACGCGGCAGACATGGACATGGAAGTCCGCAAAGGTAGGGGCGGGGCGCACGAGTTGCGCATCAAGGTCACCAACCTGCGAGCCGGCCATCATCTTCCGACCAGCCTGACCTTCATTCGCCGTATTTGGCTGGACGTCACCATCACCGACGACCAAGGCCGCGTAATTTTGCGCTCCGGCGCTTTGGATGCGAACAACCGGGTCGATGAGGATACGGTGATCTTTGGAAACCACTCAGTGGACAAGGATGGAAAACCAACCGTCAATCCTTGGGAAATCGCGCGCTTCGACCAGCTCAACACCATCCCGCCTAAAGGGTTCCGCGTCGGCAAGTACGCTTTCCGGCTGCCGGATGACGCGAAAACCTTCAAAGTCGAGGCCAGGCTGAATTACCAGTCATATGACCAGAGGGTCGCCGACAAGCTGCTGGGGGAGCGCGCGATCAAGGTGCCGACCGTTGAAATGAAGGCGCTGAGCCGGGTCTATGGAGCCGATCTCAAGCTGGCCGAAGGCACCGATAAGCTCGCGGCGCGTTAATGTCACATCCCGGACGATCATAAGGTTTACGATGGAACAGTTCGGGGTTGGATTTGAACCATTCCATCATGGCCTGGAGCGG
>CAYTRH010000135.1:0-7859 GCA_964440155.1 uncultured Thiobacillus sp.
CGCTGCCGCCACGATGGCGGCCGCCGCCGCGGCGCCGATCGTCGAGCGCGCTGCTCGTGCCGAGCCCGGACCTGCGGCCGACCTGACGGCCGGCTTGGACCTGTCGTTCGATCACAGCGGAGCGGCCTCCGCCACCGCGACCGAGCCCTCGACCGGCGCGCCGCAGGCGATGGACTGGTCCAACGACCTTGATTTCGCGCCGGTCGAAATGGCGCCGGTCCGGCAACCGGAACCGGCCATCGAGACGGCCGATGCCGGTCTGGATTTCCCGACGACGCCGGTCGCGCCGGAACCCGCTGCCGAGCCCGTGGACATGGATGCGACCCTGGTGCTGCCGGGCGACGAGGCGCAGTTGCTGGAATTCGATCTGCCTCCTGCCGCGCCCCCGGCTGCCGAGGCGCCGCCGAGGCTGGACCTGTCCGGCATCGATCTTGAACTGGAGACAGCGCCGGAGCCGCAGGCCGCCGAGGCGCTCGCCGTCGATGACTTCGGTACGGACATCGAGCTCGGCATTCCGGTCGAACCCGCGCCGGCGACGCCGGAAAGCAGTCTCGACTTTGCTTTGCCGGCCGAAGATGAACCCGCCGTTCCGGACTTCGGCGCGCTCGAGGTGGAAGCGCCCATGGCCGCGGAACCCCTGCTGGAGCCGGTGCCGGAAATCGAAGCAGAGGTCGTCGCCGCCCCGGCTGAAGTTCAGCCGTCCGAGCCGACCCCTGGCGTCCCATCGACCGGCGAGGAAACGATGGACGCGGAGCTGCGCGAGGAGGTCGAAACCAAACTCGATCTGGCGCGGGCCTACCTGGAGATGGGCGATCACGAGGGCGCGCGCGAGATCCTCCAGGAAGTCCTGGGTGAGGGCGACAGCGCGCAGAAGGCCGAGGCCCAGAAGCTCTTGGCCGAAGCCGCCTGACCTGGGCGCCGTTGCCTTTTTTCCTGCACCCGGCTGCACGTATCGTCGTCTACCTGTTGGTGGCCCTGGCCATGCCAGGGCTGCCGCAGACCTGGACACTGGCGCTCGTGCTGCTCGCCGGGCTGGCCGCGCTGCCGCGCGGCGCCCGAGTTGGGCGCCTGATCTGGCGTACCCGCTGGTTGTTCCTGGTGTTGATCCTGGGCTATGCCTACAGTCTCCCCGGTGCGGCGCTGTGGCCAATGCTCGACACGTGGTCGCCCACCCTCGAAGGCGCGCAGCACGGTGCTGCCCAGGCGCTGCGTCTGCTGGCGTTGCTGCTTTGGCTCGATGTGCTGGTGCTACGGCTTCCGTCCGGGCGGTTGCTCGGCGGTCTGTATGCCCTGCTCGCGCCGCTGGCGCGGCTGGGCGTGCCTGCCGAGCGCGTCGCGCTGCGTCTCGGCCTGACCTTGCAGGCGATCGAGCGCATGGAACGCGGCCGACCGCTGCTGCGCGGCTTGCTGGACGAAACAGTGGTGCCGTCCATGCCCGAAGTCATCCGTATCGAATGCACACCGGTGCGGCCGAGTGACGTGTTGATTCCGGTCGGCTGCGCCGTCGTGCTGTCATGGCCGTGGTTCAGCGCATAGCCCTCGGCCTGGAATATGACGGCCGGGCATTTTGCGGCTGGCAGACGCAGCCGCATGGCTGTGCCGTGCAGGATCATCTGGAAGCCGCGCTGGCGAGCGTGCATGGTTCCGCCGTCGACACCGTGGTGGCCGGCCGCACCGATGCCGGCGTGCACGCGCTGGCGCAGGTCGTGCACTTCGACGTGACCCAAGCGCGGCCGATGCAGGCCTGGGTGCGTGGCGTCAACACGCATCTACCGCAAGGCATTGCGGTGTTGTGGGCGTGCGCGGTGGCGCCGGATTTCCATGCGCGTTACGGCGCCTTGGCGCGTCGCTACCGTTACGTGCTGCTCAACCACGCGGTGCGGCCGGCGCTGCTGGCGGGGCGCGTCGGTTGGTCACACGGCGACCTCGATCTCGACGCCATGGGCAACGCCGCAGCACGCCTAGTCGGCACCCACGATTTCTCCGCCTTCCGCGCCGCCGCCTGCCAGGCGCGCACGCCGGTGCGCCAGTTGCGCGAGGCCACGGTGACGCGCGCCGGCGCATTCTTGTACTTCGATTTCTGCGCCAACGCCTTCCTGCACCATCAGGTACGCAACATGGTCGGCGCGTTGCTGTGGGTGGGGCAGGGACGCCGTCCACCGGCATGGATCGACGAGTTGCTGGCATCGCGCGACCGCACCCGGGCCGCCGCCACGGCCGCTGCTGACGGCCTCTATCTGGCCGGAGTGGAGTACGATGCGCGCCATGCACTGCCGGGCGCGCGCCGGCAGACCTTCAGCCCGTTGCCCGACTGTCTGGAAACTTCCCTGCCATGACCCGCGTGAAAGTCTGCGGCATCACCCGCGTCGAGGACGGTCTGGCCGCGGCGCAAGCCGGTGTCGATGCCATCGGCTTGGTGTTCCATGGCGCCAGCCCGCGCAACGTCGGCATTGCGCAAGCGGCGGACATCGTCCGCGCCCTGCCGCCGTTCGTCAGTACCGTGGCCTTGTTCGTCAATCCCGAGCCCGAGCGGGTGCAGGCCGTGCTGACCGGCGTGCGCCCCGACCTGCTGCAATTCCACGGCGAGGAGACGCCGGCGTTCTGTCGCGCCTTCGGTGCGCCCTACCTCAAGGCGGTGCGGGTGAGAGCCGGGGTCGATTTGCTACAATCCGCCACCTTGTATGCCGATGCGCGCGGCCTGTTGCTCGACGCCTGGAGCGCAGCCGCGCACGGTGGCACCGGTGAGCGCTTCGACTGGTCGCTGATCCCGGCGGCGCTGCCCCGGCCGGTGATCCTCGCCGGTGGTCTGTCGCCCGCCAACGTCGCCGCCGCGGTGCGTCAGGTGCGGCCTTGGGCGGTGGATGTCAGCAGCGGCGTGGAAGCCGCCAAGGGCATCAAGGACGCGGCGCGCATCGCCGCTTTCATGAAAGAGGTTCGCAATGCGGATGTATGACCTGCCCGACGCGCGCGGGCATTTCGGCCCTTACGGCGGCGTGTTCGTCGCCGAGACACTGATGGCGGCGTTGGACGAGTTGAAGGACGCCTATCTGCGCCTGAAAGACGACCCGGCCTTCCAGGCCGAGTTCGCGCGTGAGTTGCGGCACTACGTCGGCCGGCCCAGCCCGATCTACCACGCCCGCCGCTATTCGGAGCATTGCGGCGGCGCGCAGATCTATCTGAAGCGCGAGGATCTCAATCACACCGGCGCGCACAAGATCAACAATACCGTCGGCCAGGCTCTGCTCGCCCGCCACATGGGCAAGCGGCGGGTGATCGCGGAGACCGGCGCCGGGCAGCATGGCGTGGCCACCGCCACCATCGCCGCACGCTACGGCATGGACTGCGTGGTCTACATGGGCGCCGAGGACGTGAAGCGGCAGGCGCCCAACGTGTTCCGCATGAAACTGCTGGGTGCCACCGTGGTGCCGGTGGAGTCGGGCTCCAGGACGCTCAAGGATGCGCTCAACGAAGCCATGCGCGACTGGGTGACCAACGTCGAATCCACCTTTTATGTGCTCGGCACTGCCGCCGGGCCGCATCCCTATCCCATGCTGGTGCGCGATTTCCAGTGCGTCATCGGCAACGAGGCCAAGGCGCAGATGCCGGAACTGATCGGCCGCCAGCCCGACGCGGTGATCGCCTGCGTCGGCGGCGGCTCCAACGCCATCGGTCTGTTCCGCCCCTACATCGCGCACGACGAGGTGCGCCTGATCGGCGTCGAGGCGGCGGGGCACGGCATCGCCAGCGGCAAGCACGCCGCGCCGCTGGCCGCCGGTACGCCCGGCGTACTTCACGGCTTCCGCTCCTATCTGATGCAGGACGCCAACGGGCAGGTGATCGAGACCCACTCGGTGTCCGCCGGCCTGGACTATCCCGGCGTGGGGCCGGAGCACAGCTACCTCAAGGACAGCGGCCGCGCCGTATACGTCGCGGTCACCGACGACGAGGCGATGGCCGCATTCCACGACCTGTGCCGCTACGAGGGCATCATCCCGGCGCTGGAATCCAGCCACGCCGTGGCCTACGCCGGCAAGCTGGCGGCGACCCTGGACAAGGACAAGGTGCTGCTGGTCAACCTGTCCGGACGGGGCGACAAGGACATCAACACGGTGGCGGCGTTGTCGGGCATCACGCTGTGAACGACGATGGCAAGAACTGGATAAGGCACGCTGGCAGCTCCTGTCCGCCTATGCCGACCACAACATCAGTATCGCCGACCTGGTCTACGTGCTGGAGGATCCGGGATTCGATCGCCGCATCGAGGGCAGCCACCCTCTGTTTTCCCGGTAGGGCGGCGTGGAGATCATCGACATCCAACCCACCCCTGGCAAAGCCAAACCCTACCAGGTCAGGTACGGGTCAGAGCGGTGGTCGTGAAGTATCGGCTGGTAGGGGAATGACATGCATCGATACGAAATCGTCCGGTTCTGCAGCGATGAGGATGCCGCCCACGTTGCCGAGGTGCCCGAATCGCCGGGGCGCATGGCGCATGGCGATACCCGGGAGGAAGCCCTGCGTAACATCCGGGAAGCGATGTCCGGCTGGATCGAAGTGGCACGCGAGCTGGGACGCGCGATATCCCAACCCCATGGACGCCTGATGTACGCGTGACGTATCAGGCACCGGCGTAAACCCTCTATGATCCCTTTGGGAAAGATCCACGCATGAGCCGCATCGGCCCAACCTTCGCACGACTCAAGACCTCCGGCCGCAAGGCCCTGATTCCGTTCATCACCGCCGGTGATCCCGAGCCGGGCATGACCGTGGCACTGATGCACGCGCTGGTACAGGGCGGTGCCGACCTGCTGGAACTGGGCGTGCCGTTCTCCGACCCCATGGCCGACGGCCCCACCATCCAGCGCAGCTCCGAGCGCGCGCTGGCCCAGGGCGTCAGCCTGCGCGGCGTGCTCGACTTGGTCGCCGCGTTCCGGCGTGATGATGCCGATACCCCGGTGGTGCTGATGGGCTACGCCAATCCGCTCGAAGCCATGGGTATGGCCCGCTTTGCCGAGGCCGCCGCCGCCGCGGGCGTCGATGGCGTGCTGACCGTCGATTACCCGCCCGAGGAAGCGGACGATTACGTCGCCGCGTTGCGCGCGCGCGGGCTGGATGCGATCTTCCTGCTGTCGCCGACCACCGCCGAGGCACGCGTCGATGCGGTGGCACGGCTGGCCAGCGGCTTCATCTACTACGTTTCGCTCAAGGGCGTGACCGGCGCCTCCACCCTGGACATCGACGCCGTGGCGGCGCGTCTGCCGGTGATCCGCGCGCATACCGGCCTGCCGGTGGGCGTCGGGTTCGGCATCAGTGATGCGGACACCGCGCGCCGGGTCGCCCAGGTGGCCGATGCCGTGGTGATCGGCAGCCGCATCGTGCGTGAGATCGAGGCCGCGCCGCACGATGCCATGGTCGAACGTGTCCGCGCCTTCGTCGCCGGCGTGCGCGCGGCCATGGACCGTTGAGGAGTACGCCATGAGCTGGTTCCAGAAACTCTTACCGCCCAAGATCCAGCGGCGCGAATCGGCCAAGAAAGTCGTGCCCGAGGGGCTGTGGAGCAAATGCCCGAGCTGCGACGCGGTGCTGTACGCGGCCGACCTCGACAACAACCAGCACGTCTGCCCGCATTGCGGTCACCATCACCGCGTCGGTGCGCGCAAGCGGCTGGAATTGTTGCTCGACGCCGATGGCCGCAACGAGATCGGCGCCAACGTGCTGCCCATGGACGCGCTGCGCTTCAAGGACAGCCGCCGTTATCCCGACCGCCTGGCGGACGCCGGCAAGGAAACCGGCGAACTCGACGCGTTGGTGGTCATGGAAGGCACGCTGCGCGGCCTGCCGGTGACCGCCGCCGCGTTCGAGTTCCGGTTCATGGGCGGCTCCATGGGGTCGGTGGTGGGCGAACGCTTCGTGCGCGGCGTGGAGGCATCCATCCGCGGCAAGAAGCCGTTCATCTGCGTGTCCGCCAGCGGCGGCGCGCGCATGCAGGAGGGCCTGATCTCGCTGATGCAGATGGCGAAGACCTCGGCCGCCCTGACCCAGCTCGCCGCCAACCGGCTGCCGTTCATCTCCGTATTGACTGATCCGACCATGGGTGGCGTATCGGCCAGCTTCGCCATGCTCGGCGACGTCATCGTCGCAGAGCCCAAGGCGCTGATCGGTTTCGCCGGCCCGCGCGTGATCGAACAGACCGTGCGCGAGAAACTGCCGGAAGGCTTCCAACGCGCCGAGTTCCTGCTCGAACACGGCGCCATCGACCTGATCGTCGATCGCCGCGAGCTGAAGGCCACGCTGGCGCGGCTGTGCGCGCAGCTGATGAATCTGCGGCCGAATTGACTACCGCTCTCGCCGACTGGCTGCGCGCGCTGGAAGCGCGCCAGCGCGAGCCGATCATGCTGGGGCTGGAACGCGTGGCAGTGGTGCGCGACCGCCTCGCGCTGCATCCGCGCTTTGCGCTGATCAGCGTCGGCGGCACCAACGGCAAGGGTTCGGTATGCGCGTATCTGGAGGCCATGCTGCTGGCCTCCGGCCATCGCGTCGGCTGTTACACCTCGCCGCACCTGTTGCGCTACAACGAGCGCGTGCGCATCGCTGGCGTCGAAGCCGACGATGCCGCCCTGGTGCAGGCGCTCGCGGCGGTGGAAGACGCGCGCGGCGAGGTGCCGCTGACCTATTTCGAGCAGGGCACGCTGGCGGCCATGTGGCTGTTCGCTCAGGCCGGCGTCGATGTCGCCGTGCTGGAAGTCGGCATGGGGGGCCGTCTGGACGCGGTCAACGTCTGGGATGCCGATTGCGCCGTGGTCAGCAGCGTCGATCTGGATCATCAGCAGTATCTGGGCCATACCCGCGCCGCCATCGGCTATGAAAAGGCCGGCATTTTTCGCGGTGGCCGACCAGCCATTTGCGGTGACCCCGATCCGCCGCCAACCCTGCTCGACCACGCGCACGCCATTGGCGCGCACCTGCTGCGCTTCGGCGTGGACATCCGCGTCGAGCCGAAAGACTCCGCCTGGCTGTGCCGGGTCGGCGCGGCGACCTACACCGCGCTGCCGCCGCCGGCCATGCCCGGCGCGCATCAATATGCCAACGCCGCCTGCGCCATTGCTGCGTTGGACAGCCTGCGCGCACGTCTGCCGGTCGAGGTCAAGGCCATGCGCGCCGGTATTGCGCAGGCACGCCAGCCCGGCCGTTTCCAGATCGTCGGCCAGCGGCCGCTGCGCGTACTGGACGTCGCCCACAACCCGCACGCCGCGCGCGCGCTCGCCGCCAATCTGGCGGCTCTGCCGCCCGCTGGCGAGGTGCATGCGGTGTGCGCCATGCTGGCCGACAAGGACGTCGATGGTGTGCTCGCTACGCTGAACCCTCGTGTGTGCCACTGGCACTGTGCCGGCTTGGGCGGGCCGCGCGGACTGAGTGCTGATGGCCTGGCCGCCCGCCTGCGCGCGCTCGGCTGCGCGCATACCGCCTATGCGGGCGTGGCCGAAGCGTGGACAGGCGCATGCCAGCGCGCCGGGGCCGCTGATACAATCATCGCTTTCGGTTCCTTCCATACCGTGGCGGAAGTCCTCGCGCACCTCCAGACCCATGGCTGACACCGTCGTAACCCAGGAAGAACTGGCCCTGCGCCGGCGCGCGCGGCGGCGACTGGTGGGCGCCGTGGCGATCGCGCTGTCCGCCTTCGTGCTGTTGCCCATGCTGTTCGACCCGGATCCGAAACCATTGGGGCCGGACGTGGACATCCGCATCCCCGCGCGCGATACGCCGTTCGACGCGCCCTTGCAGCCGGCGCCATCACCCGAGCCACCGGCGCAGGTCGCCGAGCCGACCTTGCCCGCGACGCCGGCGCCGGATGGTGTCGCCAG
>CAYTRH010000136.1:0-7827 GCA_964440155.1 uncultured Thiobacillus sp.
GCCTGCTGGTGGCGCAGGCGCTGGTGCACAAGCCGCCGGTGATCGTGCTCGACGAACCGACCGCCGGCGTCGACGTGGAGCTGCGCCAGTCGTTGTGGAGCTTCATCCGCCGGCTCAATGCGCAGGGCCATACCATTCTGCTCACCACGCATTACCTGGAAGAGGCCGAAACGCTGTGCCAGCGCGTCGCCATGCTCAAGGATGGGCGCGTGGTCGCGCTCGACCGCACCGAGGATCTGCTGCGCAGTTGCGCCGAACGCGTGCTGGCGCTGGAACTCGACGTCGACGCGCCACCCGACTTCCTGCTTCACCGTGTTCGCGGGCGGGAAGGTCGGCGCCTGCTGCTGGCGCTGCCCGATCTGGCCGAGCTGGAGGGTTTGCTGGCGCAGTTGCGGGCGGCCGGGGTGGGCGTGCGCGATATGAGCCTGCGCCAGGCCGATCTGGAGACCGTGTTCCTGCGGGTGATGGAAGGCGCGCGCGCATGACCGGTTTCGTCACCTTGTTGCGCAAGGAACTGCTGCGCTTCTGGAAGGTGCTGACCCAGACCGTCGCCGCGCCGGTGTTGACCGCGCTGCTGTATCTGCTGATCTTCTCGCACGTGCTGGAAGCGCACGTCCAGGTCTTTCCCGGCGTCGGCTATACCGCTTTTCTGATGCCCGGACTGATCATGATGTCGGTGCTGCAGAACGCATTCGCCAACTCATCGTCGTCGCTGATCCAATCCAAGATCACCGGCAACATCGTGTTCGTGCTGTTGCCACCGCTGTCGCACCTGGAGTTCTTTCTGGCCTACCTGATCGCCGCCATGGTGCGCGGGCTGGTGGTGGGCGTCGGTGTGCTGCTGGTCGGGCTGCTGTTCACGCCGGTGGAGATGCGCCATCCGGGCTGGATACTGGCGTTTGCGCTGGCTTCCAGCGCGGTGTTCGGCTGCATCGGCATCATCGCCGGCATCTGGTCGGACAAGTTCGATCATCTCGCCGGTGTGCAGAACTTCGTCATCATGCCGCTGACCTTCCTGTCCGGCGTGTTCTATTCCATCCACTCACTGCCGCCGTTTTGGCAGGCGGTGTCGCACGTCAATCCGGTGTTCTACATGATCGACGGCTTCCGCTACGGCTTCTTCGGCCAAGGTGACGTCGATCCCTGGCTGGGCCTGGCGGTGGTGGCGCCTTGCGTGCTGCTGCTGGCGCTGGCGACTTTGTGGCTGCTGCGCTCGGGCTATAAACTGCGCCACTGAACTTGAGAAAGACTGAGCATGGTCACCCCGCAACAGATCAAGCAATGGATCCAGGCCGGCCTGGAGTGCGAATACGTCGACGTGGCCGGAGACGGCCAGCATTTCGAGGCGCTGGTGGTCAGCGCCGCATTCGCCGGCAAGCTGCCCGTGGCGCGTCATCAACTGGTGTACGGCGCCCTCGGCGAGCGCATGAAGTCGGACATCCACGCGTTGTCGATGAAGACGCTGACCCCCGAGGAATGGCGGGCGGCGCATGGATAAGCTGGTCGTCGTCGGCGGCGCACGCCTGACTGGCGAGGTCGCGGTCTCCGGCGCCAAGAACGCCGCGCTGCCCATCCTGTGCGCAAGCCTGCTCAGCAGCGAGCCGCTGACGCTGCGCAACGTGCCGGCGCTGAACGACATCGCCACCATGCTCAAGCTGCTGACGCGCATGGGGGTGGCGGTGACGCGCGAGGGCGACAGCGTGACGCTGCAGGCCGGCGGTGCCATCGAGCCCGTGGCACCGTATGAGCTGGTGAAGACCATGCGCGCATCCATCCTGGTGCTGGGGCCTCTGCTGGCGCGGCTGGGCGAGGCGCGCGTCAGCCTGCCCGGCGGTTGCGCCATCGGCGCGCGCCCGGTCGATCAACACATCAAGGGCTTGCAGTCCATGGGCGCGGAGATCGGCGTCGAGCATGGCTACATTTCAGCCAAGGCCACGCGTCTGCGCGGCGCGCGCCTGTTCACCGACATGGTCACCGTCACCGGCACCGAAAATCTGATGATGGCCGCCTGCCTGGCCGACGGCGAGACGGTGATCGAGAACGCTGCACGTGAGCCGGAGGTGGTCGATCTGGCGCAGTGTCTGTCCGCCATGGGCGCGCGCATCAGCGGTGCCGGCACCGACGTGATCCGTATCCAGGGCGTGCCGCGCCTGACCGGCGCCACGCATCGCATCATGCCCGACCGCATCGAGACCGGTACCTTCCTGTGCGCCGCGGCGATCACCGGCGGTGACGTGCGCCTGACCGGTACCTCCACCGGCTATCTGGATGCCGTGGTGGACAAGCTGATGGATGCCGGCTGTGACGTGCAGGCGGAGAAGACACCGCTGGCGGAGTCGGTGCGGCTGATCGCACCGCCGCGGCTCAAGGCCGTGTCCATCCGCACCGCGCCGTACCCGGCGTTTCCCACCGACATGCAGGCGCAGTTCATGGCACTGAATGCCGTGGCCGACGGCACCGCGGTGATTCGCGAGACCATATTCGAGAACCGCTTCATGCACGCGGTGGAGCTGCAACGTCTGGGGGCGGACATCCGCATCGACGGCAACACCGCGGTGGTGACCGGGGTTGGCCGGCTGCAGGGTGCCACGGTCATGGCCACCGATCTGCGCGCCTCGGCGTCGCTGGTGTTGGCCGGCCTGGTTGCCGACGGTGAGACCCATGTCGAACGCATCTATCACCTCGATCGCGGTTACGAGGGCATCGAGGCCAAGCTCACGCGTTTGGGTGCCAGCATCCGGCGGGAGAAAGCATGACGCAGATCACGCTGGCCTTGTCCAAGGGCCGCATCTTCGACGAAACCCTGCCCTTGCTGGCGGCGGCCGGCATCGAACCGGCCGAGAGCCCGGAGTCGTCACGCAAGCTGATCATCGGCACCAACCGCGCCGACGTGCGCCTGATCATCGTGCGTGCCAGCGACGTGCCGACCTACGTGCAGCACGGTGCCGCCGATCTGGGCATCGCCGGCAAGGACGTGCTGGTGGAACACGGCGGCGACGGCTTGTATCAGCCGGTGGACCTGAACATCGCCCGCTGCCGCATGATGGTGGCCACACCGGTGGGCTTCGACTACGCCGCCGCGGTGCGGCGCGGCGCGCGTCTGCGGGTGGCGACCAAGTACGTGCACACCGCGCGCGTGCACTTCGCCGGCAAGGGGGTGCACGTCGATCTGATCAAGCTGTACGGCTCGATGGAGCTGGCGCCGCTGGTCGGTCTGGCCGACGTCATCGTCGACCTGGTGTCCACCGGCGGCACGCTCAAGGCCAACAATCTGGTGGCGGTGGAGGAGATCATGCCGATCAGCTCGCGTCTGGTGGTCAACCAGGCGGCGCTCAAGCTCAAGCAGGCGGCACTGCGGCCCATCATCGATGCGTTCCGCGACGCCGTGCAGGCTTGAGCCGCGGCTATAATCGCGGCGTTTCACTTTCGTGACCATGATCATGGCCGACCGCACCATCACCCGTCTGGACGCGTCCGCGCCGGACTTCGACGCCCGCCTGGCCGAACTGCTCGCGTTCAACGAGGCCACCGATCATGCGGTCGGCGATGCCGTGGTGGAAATCCTCGCCGCCGTGCGCGCGCGAGGTGATGCCGCGGTGCTGGAATACACCGCGCGTTTCGACCGCCTGAACGCGGGCACCATGAAGGAACTGGAACTGCATCGCGGCGAGCTCGAAGCCGCGTTGGGCAATCTGCCGCTGCGCCTGGAGCAGGCGTTGCGTCAGGCGGCCGAGCGCGTGCGCGCCTATCACCAGCGCCAGCGGCAGGAGTCATGGCGCTACACCGAGGCTGACGGCACCGTGCTCGGCCAGCAGGTGACGGCGCTGGACCGCGTCGGCCTGTACGTGCCCGGCGGCAAGGCGGCCTATCCGTCGTCCGTGCTGATGAATGCGATTCCCGCCAAGGTCGCCGGTGTGCAGGAACTGATCATGGTGGTGCCGACGCCGGACGGTGTGCGCAACGATCTGGTGCTGGCGGCGGCCGCCGTGGCCGGCGTCGACCGCGTGTTCACCATCGGCGGTGCGCAGGCGGTGGCGGCCTTGGCCTATGGCACCGCGACCATCCCGCAGGTGGACAAGATCGTCGGCCCAGGCAACGCCTATGTGGCCGAGGCCAAGCGGCGCGTGTTCGGCGTGGTCGGCATCGACATGATCGCAGGGCCATCGGAAATCCTGGTCATCTGCGACGGCCAGACCGATCCCGACTGGATCGCCATGGACCTGTTCTCGCAAGCCGAGCACGACGAACTGGCGCAATCCATCCTGGTATGCCCGGACGCCGGCTATCTCGATGCCGTCGAGGCCAGCGTGCATCGGCTGTTGCCGACCCTGCCGCGTCAGGACGTGATCGCCGCGTCGATGTTCAACCGCGGCGCGCTGATCCTGTGCCGCGACCTCGACCACGCCGCCGACATCGCCAATCGGGTCGCCCCCGAGCACTTGGAATTGTCGGTGCGGGATGCGGAGGCGCTGCTGCCGCGCATTCGTCACGCCGGCGCCATCTTCATGGGGCGCAACACCTGCGAGGCGCTGGGCGACTACTGTGCCGGCCCCAACCACGTGCTGCCCACCGCCCGCACCGCGCGCTTCTCCTCGCCGCTGGGGGTGTACGACTTCCAGAAGCGTTCCAGCCTGATCCAGGTATCGGCGGCGGGCGCGCGCACGCTGGGCGAGATCGCCGCCGCGCTGGCCTACGGTGAAGGCTTGCAGGCGCATGCCCGCTCGGCGGAATACCGTCTGGGGAACGCCTGACCCGCTCCTGTCCGCGCGGCCCCGGCCGCCCGCTCCGATCATGACCCCCGCGCAACTGATCCGCCCGGACATCCTGGGCCTGTCCGCCTACCATGTCGCCGATGCGCACGGCCTGATCAAGCTGGACGCCATGGAGAACCCCTACCGCCTGCCCGCCGCCATGCGCGCGGAACTGGGGGCATTGCTGGCCGAGGCGGCGATCAACCGCTATCCCGCGCCCAGCGCGCCGGAGCTGCAACAGGTGCTGCGCGAGGCGTTCGCCATCGCACCGGAACACGCGCTGCTGCTGGGCAACGGTTCGGATGAGCTGATCCAGATCCTGGCCGGCGCGGTCGCCCGTCCCGGCGCCGCGCTGCTGGCGCTGGAGCCGTCGTTCGTGATGTACCGCATGATCGCCGGTTTCGCCGGCCTGCGTTACGTCGGCGTGCCGCTCAGGGCCGATTTCTCGCTCGATGAAGCCGCCGTGCTCGCAGCCATGGCACGCGAGCGGCCGGCGCTGACCTTCATTGCCTACCCCAACAATCCCACTGGCAACGCGTTCGACCGCGCCGCTCTGGAGCGCGTGATCGCCGCCGCGCCGGGTCTGGTGGTGCTGGACGAGGCCTACCACGCATTCGCCGGCGGACTCAGCTTCCAGGACGATCTCGCCCGCCATGACCATCTGCTGGTCATGCGTACCGTATCCAAGCTCGGCCTGGCCGGTCTGCGCCTTGGTTATCTGGTCGGCGCGCCGGCATGGATCGCCGAGTTCGACAAGTTGCGCCTGCCGTATAATGTCAACGTGCTGACGCAGCTCGCGGCGGCATATGCCCTGCGCCACGTCGACGTGTTGCAGGCTCAGGCCGCAAGCCTGGTGCAAGAACGGTGGAGACTACTGCAAGCCATGGCCGTGTTACCGGGCGTGCGTCCTTACGACAGCCACGCCAATTTCGTCCTGTTCCGGGTCGCCGACGCGGTACGCGTGTTCAACGGCCTCAAAACGCGCGGCGTGTTGATCAAGAACCTGCACGGCAGCCATCCCCTGCTCGATCAGTGCCTGCGCGTCACCGTCGGCACGCCCGACGAGAATGCCGCCTTCCTGAACGCCCTCGCGGCGGAAACCGGCGCCACCTCCTGAAACCCGAGTCCATGTCCCGTACTGCCGAAGTCACGCGCAACACCCTGGAAACCCAGGTCACCGTCCGGCTCGACGTCGACGGCAGCGGCCGCGCCGCATTCGCCACCGGCCTGCCGTTCCTGGACCACATGCTCGACCAGGTGGCACGCCACGGGCTGATCGATCTGGATGTCCAGGCGCGTGGCGATCTGCACATCGATGCGCATCACACCGCCGAGGACATCGGCATCACGTTCGGTCAGGCACTGGCGCGTGCGGTGGGCGACAAGAAAGGCATTCGTCGCTACGGCCATGCCTACGTGCCGCTGGACGAGGCGCTGTCGCGCGTGGTCGTCGACCTGTCCGGACGGCCGGGCCTGACATACCACGTCGAGTTCACCCGGGCGCGCATCGGCGATTTCGATGTCGATCTGCTGCGCGAGTTCTTCCAGGGTTTCGTCAACCACGCCGCGGTCACGCTGCATATCGACAACCTGCGCGGCGTCAACGCCCACCATCAGGCCGAGACCGTGTTCAAGGCCTTCGGCCGGGCGCTGCGCATGGCGTTGGAAGCGGACCCGCGCATGGGTGATACGCTGCCGTCGACCAAAGGGGCGTTGTGATGGCCGACATCGCCATCGTCGATTACGGCATGGGCAACCTGCTGTCGGTGGCGAAGGCGTTCGAGCATGTCGCGCCCGCGGCCGACATCGCCGTGACCGCGGATGCCGGTGTGATCGCCGGCGCACGCCGGGTGGTGTTCCCCGGCGTCGGCGCCATGCCGGACTGCATGCGCGAGCTGGCGCGGCGCGGTCTGGTCGACGCGCTGCGCGATGCCGCCGTGCGCAAGCCCTTCCTGGGCATCTGTCTGGGCATGCAGGCGCTGTTCGCGCACAGTCAGGAAGGCGATTGCGCCGGGCTCGGGCTGCTCGAAGGCGATGTGCGCCTGTTCCCGGCCGAGACCATGCGCGACGCCGCCGGCGCGCGCCTGAAGGTGCCGCACATCGGCTGGAACCGGGTGCAGCAGGTCATGGCGCACCCCTTGTGGGTCGGCATCGACGACGGCGCGCGTTTCTACTTCGTGCACAGCTACTACTGCGCGCCGGCGGCGCAGACGGTGGTCGCCGGCGTCAGTCACTATCCGTTCGCATTTGCCAGTGCGGTGGCCAGGGGCAACCTGTTCGCCGTACAGTTTCACCCCGAGAAGAGCCAGGCCGCCGGCCTGCGCCTGCTCGCCAATTTCGTCACCTGGGAAGGAAATCAAGGTTAAGCCATGCTGATCATTCCGGCGATCGATCTGAAGGACGGTCACTGCGTGCGCCTCAAGCAGGGAGAGATGGACAGCGCCACGGTGTTTTCCGAGAACCCGGCGGACATGGCCGTGAAGTGGCTGGCTGCTGGTGCGCGCCGGCTGCATCTGGTCGATCTGAACGGCGCCTTCGCCGGCAAGCCGGTCAACGAGAAGGCGATCAAGGCGATCACCGATGCATTGGGCGACGAGATCCCGGTGCAACTCGGCGGCGGCATCCGCGATCTGGACACCGTGGAACGCTATCTCGACGACGGCATCAGCTACGTCATCATCGGCAGCGCGGCGGTGAAGAATCCCGGCTTCCTGCATGACGCCTGCACCGCCTTCCCCGGTCACATCATCGTCGGCCTCGATGCCCGCGACGGCAAGGTCGCAGTGGAGGGCTGGTCCAAGGTCACCGGTCATGACGTCATCGATCTGGCCCGACGGTTCGAGGATTACGGCGTCGAGGCGGTGGTCTACACCGACATCGGCCGCGACGGCATGCTGTCCGGTGTCAACGTCGACGCCACCGTGAAGCTGGCGCAGGCGCTGACCATCCCGGTCATCGCCAGCGGCGGCATCACCGATCTGGATGACGTGCGCAAGCTGTGTGCGGTGGCCGACGAGGGCATCATGGGCGCCATCACCGGTCGCGCCGTCTATCAGGGCACGCTGGATTCCGCCGC
>CAYTRH010000137.1:0-7719 GCA_964440155.1 uncultured Thiobacillus sp.
TCCTGGCCCTTGCCGTCGCCGCCGGCGATCAGCACCACCGGTTGCCGCAGGCCTTGCAGCGCGGCGACCGTGGCGCCGACGTTGGTGCCCTTGGAATCGTCGTAGTAGGTCCGCCCGTCCACCTCGGCGACCTTCTGCACCCGGTGCGGCAAGCCGACGAAGGTCTTCAGCGCCGGCACCAGACCCTCGTAGGGCAGGCCGATGGCACGGCACAGCGCCAGCGCGGCCAGCGCATTGGCGGCGTTGTGCAGGCCGGCAATCGGCAGCTTGTCCACCGGCAGCAGCGCCTCCTCGCCCTCCGCCAGCCACAGGCGATCCTTGCGCGTGACCAGGTGGAAATGGCCGGGCGCGGAAGGCGTCGCATCCGCTTCGACGCCGAAGGTCCACACCGTGCGTCCCGGCAGGGCCATGGCCATCACCCGCGCGTCCTCGCGGTTCAGCACCTGGATGCAATGACCGGTGGCCGGGAATATGCGCGCCTTGGCCGCGGCGTAATCGTCCATGCCGGCGTAGCGGTCCATGTGGTCCTGCGACAGGTTGAGCACGGTGGCGGCATCCGGCATCAGGCTGCGCGTGGTCTCCAACTGGAAGCTGGACAGCTCCAGCACCCACACGTCGGGCACCTTGGCGCGGGTGGCGCGGTCGTCGAACGCTTCCAGCACCGGCAGACCGATGTTGCCGGCGACCACCGTATCCAGGCCGACCGCGGCGCACAGATGGCCGGCCAACGCGGTCACCGTGCTCTTGCCGTTGGAGCCGGTGATGGCCAGCAGCCGTGAGCGGCTACCGGCGATGGCACGCGCAAACAGTTCCACGTCGCCGACGATGTCCTTGCCGGCGGCCTGCGCGCGCGCGATCTCGGGCGTGGCCACGGCCACCCCCGGGCTGACCACGACCAGATCCGACCAGGCGAAGTCGCTGTCGGCGAAGCCACCCAGGCGCAGCGGCACTTCGGGAAAAGCCTCACGCATGTGCTGCGCATGGGGCGGTTCGTCGCGGCTGTCGGTGGCGCGTACCACGGCATCGCGCTCCAGCAGCCAGCGCACGCAGGAAGCACCGGTCTCGCCGAGACCGACGACCAGGGCCTTGCGGCCGGCGAAGGTGCGATTGGCGGCGTTCATCGCAATTTGAGCGTGGACAGCCCGATCAACACCAGCATCATGCTGATGATCCAGAAACGCACCACCACCTGATTCTCCTTCCAGCCCTTGAGCTCGAAATGGTGGTGGATGGGCGCCATCAGAAACACCCGCTTGCCGCGCAACTTGTACGAGCCGACCTGCAACATCACCGAGATGGTCTCGGCCACGAACACGCCGCCCATGATGAACAGCACGATCTCCTGACGCACGATCACCGCCACCACGCCCAGCGCGGCGCCGAGCGCCAGCGCGCCGACGTCGCCCATGAACACCTCGGCGGGATAGGCGTTGAACCACAGGAAGGCCAGGCCGGCGCCGACCAGCGCGGCGCAGAACACCGCCAGCTCGCCGGCGCCGGGGATGTGCGGCACGCCCAGATACTTGGCGAACACCGCATGGCCGGCGACATAGGCGAAGATGGCCAGCGCGCCGGCCACCATCACCGTCGGCATGATCGCCAGGCCGTCGGCGCCATCGGTCAGGTTGACGGCATTGCTGGTGCCGACGATGACGAAGTAGGCCAGCAGCACGAAGCCGACGGTGCCCAGGGGCATGACCACCTGCTTGAAGAACGGCACGATCAGCTCGGTCTGTGCCGGCAGGTGCGCGGACCAGGCGAGAAAGATGGCCACGCCGGCGGCGATCAGCGACTGCCAGAAATACTTCCAGCGCGCCGGCAGGCCGCGCGGGTTCTTCTCCACCACCTTGCGCCAGTCGTCCACCCAGCCGATGGCGCCGAAGCCGAGCAGCGTGACCAGCGCCACCCAGACGTAGGCGTTGGCCAGGTCGGCCCACAGCAGCGTGGTCACCGCCACCGCGGTGAGGATCAGCGCGCCGCCCATGGTCGGCGTGCCGGCCTTGATCAGATGGGTCTGCGGACCGTCGTCACGCACGGTCTGGCCGATCTTCAGGCGGGTCAGGCGGCGGATCAGCGCCGGGCCGACGATGAACGAGATGACCAGCGCGGTCAGCGTCGCCAGCACCGCGCGCAACGTGATGTAGCCAAACACGTTGAACGCGCGGATGTCGGTACCCAGCCATTGGAACAGGCTCAGGAGCATGTCTTCGCCTCCTGGAAGGACATGACCACGCGTTCCATGCGCATGAAGCGTGAACCCTTGACCAGCACCGTGACGTCCGGCGCCAGCGCGCATTCGATCTCGGCCAGCAGTTCCTCGATGCGCTCGAAATGCATGCCGCCGGCACCGAACGCGCGCGCGGCGTGCACCGACAGTTCGCCCAGGCACAGCAGCCGGTCGATGCCGGCCGCGCGCGCCAGTGCGCCGATCTCGGCATGCAGGCGCTCGCCGCCTTCGCCCAGCTCACCCATGTCGCCCAACACCAGGATGCGCCGTCCGGGACGTGCCGCCAGCACGCGGATGGCGACTCCGACCGAATCCGGGTTGGCGTTGTAGCTGTCGTCGATCAGCGTCGCGCCGAGGATGCAGGCATGCATCTGCAAGCGACCCTTGACGCCGGTGAACGCGGCCAGACCACGCGCCACCGCATCGGCGGACGCGCCCAGGCTCAGCGCGACGGCGGTGGCCGCGGCGGCGTTGCGCAGGTTGTGTTCGCCCGGCACGCCCAGGCTGGTGTCGATGCGCCCGGCCGGGGTGTGCAGCGTGATCGGCTGGCGCCCGCTGGCGGCACCCGCGGCGGCGACGCGCACCTCGGCGTCGGCCGCCATGCCGAAACCCAGCACCCGGCGGCTGCCGCACAGTTCGCGCCACAGCGGCGCGTAGGCATCGTCGACATTGATCAGGCCGATGCCGTCGGCCTTGAGGCCGCTGTAGATCTCGCCCTTGGCGCGCGCGATCGCCTCGACCGAGCCGAGACCCTGTGGATGCGCGCGTTGGGCGTTGTTGACCAGCGCCACGTCCGGACTGGCCAGGTGCGACAGATAGGTCAACTCACCGGCGTGATTCATGCCCATCTCGATCGCCGCGTAGCGGTGCTGCGGCGACAGGCGGAGCAGGGTCAGCGGCACGCCGATGTCGTTGTTGAGGTTGCCGGCGGTGGCCAGCACGGCGTCAGCACCGGCATCGGCGGTGAGGATGGCAGCGGTCATCTCCTTCACCGTGGTCTTGCCGTTGCTGCCGGTGATGGCCGCCACGCGCGCCGGCATGCGCGCGCGCTGCCAGGCGGCCAGACGGCCGAGCGCACGCAAGGTGTCATCGACCACCAGCGCCGGCTGCACGTCCAGATGCGCATCGGCGGCGATCATCACCGCCGCAGCGCCGGCGGCGAGCGCCGCGGCGGCATAGTCGTGGCCGTCGTGGCGAGGTCCGCGCAAGGCCACGAACAGGCAGCCGGGGGGTAGCGCACGGCTGTCGCTGGATACCGCGGTCAACTCGACATCGGCGCCGATGGCGGTGGCGTTGAGTGCCTGGGCGGCTTCATGCAGGCGCATGGGGGTTCCTTTCCGCGAGCGCCGCCTGCGCGACCTCGACATCGGAGAACGGATGGCGCACGCCGGCAATCTCCTGATAATCCTCGTGGCCCTTGCCGGCGATCAGCACGAGGTCACCGGCGCCGGCACGCCCGATCGCGCTATGGATGGCGGCGCGCCGGTCGACCACGGCTTCCTGACCGGGCGGCATGCCGGCCAGGATGTCGGCGATGATGCCGGCCGGCTCCTCGTTGCGCGGATTGTCGCTGGTGACGATGACCACATCTGCGCGGGAGGCCGCCGCGGCGCCCATCAACGCCCGTTTGCCGGCGTCGCGGCCGCCGCCGCAGCCGAATACGCACCACAGCCGACCCTGGGTGAGCGGGCGCAGTGCGGCCAGCACCTGGTCGAGCGCATCCGGGGTATGCGCGTAATCGACGATCACCGTCGGACCATCCGGCGGCGACGCCACGCGCTGCATGCGCCCGGGCGCGGCCTCGGCCCGTGCCAGCACGCTCAGCGCGTCGGCGAGGGGCACGCCGGCGACCAGCAGCGCCCCCAGCGCGGCGAGCAGGTTGTAGGCGTTGAACTCACCCAGCAGCGGAGAGGCAAGTTCGCCCTCGCCCCAAGGCGAGGCGATGGCAAGACGCAGTCCGGCCGCATCCGCTGCGCAACGGGTCGCGCGCAGATCGCCCGCGCGCAGGCCATAGGTCAGCACGCGCGCGCTGCCGCCGCGCAACTGGCCGGCGAGCGTGATGCCGAAGGCGTCGTCGGCATTGAGCACGGCATGATCCAGCCCGGGCCAGTGAAACAGGCGCGACTTGGCGGCGGCGTAGGAGGCCATGTCGCCGTGGTAATCGAGGTGGTCGCGCGACAGGTTGGTGAACACCGCGACGTCGAAATCCACACCCTCCACGCGGCCCTGATCGAGCGCGTGCGACGACACCTCCATGGCCACCGCGCGCGCACCGTCGTCGCGGTAGGCGGCGAGCAGGCGTTGCAACGTGACCGCGTCCGGGGTGGTATGACTGGTCGCGACCAGCCCGGCGAGCGAACCGTTGGGGTCGGCGAGGCCGCTGCCCAACGTGCCGATCACGGCGGCACGCGTGCCCAAACGGGCATGCGCGGCGGCGATCCACTGGCTCACCGAGGTCTTGCCGTTGGTGCCGGTCACGCCGCACACCCACAACGCGCGCGAAGGCTGGCCATACCAGGCTGCGGCCAGCAAGGGTGCGCGCTGGCGCAAACCGCTCACCGGCAGATGCGGCACGCGCCAGCGCGCATCCCAGGCGTGGCCGTCCGGCTCCCACAGCACCGCGGCAGCGCCGGCGTGCAGCGCGCCGGCGATGTGCGCCCGGCCGTCATGACGCGCGCCGGGGTAGGCCAGGAACACATCACCGGGGCCCACCTGCCGGCTGTCGGCGGTCATGCCGCGCGCGTCCGGCACCAGTGCGCGCAATGCCCGGACCAGTTCGTCGGTGGCCGTCATACCGCCTCCGGAATCACCGGCGCGTCGCGCCAGGATGTGCCGCGTTCGAACGGCGCATCCGGCGGCACCGCCATGAAGCGCAGCGCTCCAGACATCACATTGGAGAACACCGGCGCCGCCACCAGACCACCGAAGTATTCGCGCCCGCCCGGCTCATCGATCACCACCGCCACGACCAGACGCGGGTCGCTCACCGGCGCCAGACCGACGAAGGTGCTGACGTAGGTGCGCCCCTCGTAGCTGCCGTTGACCAGCTTATGCGCGGTGCCGGTCTTGCCGGCCACGCGATAGCCGTCGACGCGCGCGCGCGGTGCGGTACCGCCGGGATGGGTGACCCGTTCCAGCATCGCCAGCACCTGCCGGGCCGTTTCCGGACGCAGCACGCGCGTGCCCGTGGCCGCACCCTCGCGGCGCAACACGGTCAACTGCGGCATGACGCCGTCGTTGGCGAAGGCGGTGTAGGCATGGGCGAGCTGCAACAGGCTGACCGACACACCGTGTCCATAGGACATGGTGGCTTTCTCGATCGGCCGCCAGGTCTGGTACGGGCGCAGACGGCCGCTGGCCTCGCCGGGCAGGCCGGAGCCGGGCGGCGCGCCGAGACCGGCGCGGTTGAGCACGCGCCAGTAGTCTTCCGCGCGCATCTCCAAAGCCAGCTTGGCCACCGCGACGTTGCTGGATACCTGCAACGCATCGGCCAGCGTCAGTGCACCCTTGGGGTGGGTGTCGGTGATGCGCTTGTCGCCGATCACGAACCAGCCCGGACCGGTATCGATGATCTGGTCGGGGCGGGTGACACCGGCCTCCAGGGCGGCAGCGACGAACAGCGGCTTCAGGGTGGAGCCGGGCTCGAACGCGTCGGTGACGGCGCGGTTGCGCATGCGCTCGCGCTGGAAGGTACTGCGACTGTTGGGGTTGAAACTGGGCGCGTTGGCCATGGCCAGTATCTCGCCGCTGCGCGCATCCAGCACCACCACCGAGCCGGCACGGGCCTGATGGCGTTCCACCGCGTCGGTCAGTTCGCGGTACGCGAGATACTGGATGTGCTGGTTGAGCGACAACGCCAGGTCACGCCCCGGTTTGGGCGGGTGCAGGCGTTCCAGCACCTCGACGACGTTGCCCGGCCGATCACGCAGCACGCGCTCCGCCCCCGGCACACCGCTCAGCCACGACTGGTAGGCCAGCTCCACGCCCTCCTGGCCATGGTCATCGACGTTGGTCACCCCGAGCACGTGCGCCGCCACCTCGCCAGCCGGATAGTAGCGCCGGAACGCCGGCTTGCTGTGGATGCCGGCGATTCCCAGCGCGCGCACCTGATCGGCCTTGGGCGGCTCGATCAGGCGTTCCAGATAGACGAAGGCGCGTGACTTGTCGGCGAACAGCCGTGCCAGTTGCTCGGGGTCGCGCCCCAGCACCTCTGCCAGCGCCTGCAACTGCTGCGGCGAAGGATCGGCCTCGCGCGGATTGACCCACAATGTCTCCACCGGGGTGCTCACCGCCAACGGCTCGCCGCGCCGGTCGGTGATGATGCCGCGATGCGCCGGTATGGCGACCACGCGCTGAGCGCGCTTCTCACCCTGGTTGGACAGGAACTCGCTCTGCCACACCTGCAGATAGACCGCGCGCGCGCTCAGCAAGGCGAAGCCGCCGAACAGCAACGCCAGGGTCAGGCGCATGCGCCAGCGTTGCAAATCCAGGCGCAGCAGCGGATGGGCATGCGGGCTCACGGCGTCCCCTGCTCACTCAACACGTACACCTGGCGCGCATCGGGTACCACCATGCGCAGGCGGCTGCGCGCCACTTCCTCCACGCGGTTGTGCATCAGCCAGGTGGAGATCTCCAACTGCAACTTGCCCCATTCGATGTCCAGTGCACGCGCCTGCGCCTGCTCCGATTGCAGCGTCACGAACAGCTTGCGCGCCTGATGGCGCGCGGCGACCACGGACAGGGCGCTGACCACCAGAATCACGATCAGCAGCAGGTTGAGCTTCAGCATGTTGCATCCCCAGCCGCCGGCGTGCGCTCGGCAACCCGCATCACCGCACTGCGCGCGCGTGGATTGGCAGCACATTCGGCCGCGTCGGCGCGCAGCGCGCGGCCGACCAGGCGCAGGCATCCGCCGCGCAGATCGCTCGCACGCACCGGAATCTCGGGCGGCAACTGCTCGCCCTCGGCCTGTGCGCGCAAGTAACGTTTCACGATGCGATCCTCCAACGAATGAAAGCTGATCACCACCAACCGACCGCCCGGTTTCAGCCGGGCAACCGCCTGCGGCAACGCCGCCTCGATCTCTTCAAGCTCGCGGTTAATGAAAATCCGCACAGCCTGAAAGGTCCGCGTCGCCGGGTCCTGGCCGCGTTCGCGCGTGCGCACGGCTCCGGCGACGATGCGCGCGAGCTCTCCCGTGCGCTCGATCGGCGCGCGCGCGCGCTGCGCAACAATCGCCCGCGCAACCTGCCGAGCCAACCGCTCTTCGCCATAGTCCCGGACAATGCGAGCAATCTCCTGTTCAGATGCCTGGTTCAGCCAGTCGGCGGCAGTCATGCCGCGGCTGCTGTCCATGCGCATGTCCAGCGGCGCATCCGCGCGAAAACTGAACCCCCGTGCAGCCTCGTCCAGTTGCGGACTGGACACGCCCAGATCGAACAGCACGCCATCGACCGCCTCGATACCCACGTCGCGCAACACCTGCGCCAGTT
>CAYTRH010000138.1:0-7645 GCA_964440155.1 uncultured Thiobacillus sp.
GCTGGATGGCGCGCTGGCGCGCCGCCTGGAGCCGCGCGCCGCCAGCCCGGCCCGCCGGTTGCGCACGCTGGAGCGGCTCGCCGCCGCCGGCATTCCCAGCGCGGTACTGGTCGCGCCGGTGATTCCGGGCCTCACCGACGCCGACCTGGAACGGGTGATGGCGGCGGCACGCGACGCCGGCGCGCGCACTGCCGGTTATGTGCTGTTGCGTCTGCCGCATGAACTGAAACAGGTGTTCCAGGACTGGCTGGACGTGCATCACCCGCTCGCCGCGCGCCACGTGATGAGTCTGTTGCGGCAGATGCGCGACGGGCGCGACAACAACGCGGAATTCGGACTGCGCCAGCGCGGCACCGGTGTGTTCGCCGATCTGCTGGCCCGGCGCGTGGCGGTGGCGCGCAGACGGCTGGGGCTGGATCAGGAACTGCCGCCGCTCGCGTGCGACCGTTTTCGGCCACCGTCAGCCGGCGGGCAACTGAGCCTGTTCTGAGTAGAGATCGCCGGCACCCGGATGACCGTGCCCTCGCGCCGCGGATCGGCGGCGCCGACCCATAGGCCGCTCGATGCGTCGCGCACGATGGCCTGCACCGAGCCGATGCGCGCGCCGCAGCCATCGGTGCCCGCGTCGCCGAGGCCGACATGGCCCATCGCCCGCAAGGCATCCTGGCTGGCGACGCCGATGGCCGGGCGCATGAACGCTTCCCCACCCTCGCAGCGCACCTGACCCTCGGCCTGTGTCACCGACAGGCGCGGCGCGTGGATGGCCTGCTCCGGCGGCAACCCGTGGTCGAGCAGGTTCACCAACACGTTGAGCACGCTGTTGATGATGGTCGGTCCCCCGGGCGAGCCCAGCGCGGCGTGCACACGGCCGTCGCGCAGCAGCAGCGTCGGCGTCATGCTGGAGCGTGGACGTTTGCCCGGCGCCGCGGCGTTGGCGCCGTGTGCCGGTGCGAAATCGAAGTCGGTCAGCTGGTTGTTGAGCAAGAAACCATAGCCCGGCACGGTGATGCCGGAGCCCCAGGTGGCCTCGATGGTGGCGGTGAGGCTGACCACGTTGCCCCAGCGGTCGGCGATGGTGAAATGCGTGGTGTGCACATGTTCCGGGACGTTGGCGGGCAGCGCCGCGTGCGCGCCGGGCGGGGTGCCGGGCAGCGCCAGCGGCATGCGCCGGTGTGGCTCGATCAGCGCGGCGCGGGCGGCGAGATAGTCGGCATCGAGCAGTCCTTCGCTCGGCACCGGCCAATGATCGGCGTCCCCCAGCCAGCGCGCGCGGTCGGCGAAAGCCAGGCGCATGGCCTCGACCATGGCGTGCAGCGTGGCGGGCTGGTGCAGACCGTAGCCGGCCGCCTCGTCGCCCAGGGGCAGGCCCTCCAGCAGGGCCAGCATCTGCAACAGCGCCACACCGCCCGAGGACGGCGGCGGCATGGTGGCCACGGTCCAGCCGCGATAGCGGCCGATCAGCGGCTGGCGCAGCGTGACCCGATAGTCGCCCAGGTCATGCAGGCGCATGCGGCCGGTGCCGGCTTCGCCCAGCTCGCTTCGCGTGCGGCGCTGTGCGGCGACGATGGCCTCGGCGAGCGGGCCCCGATAGAACGCGTCGGCGCCTTCGCGCGCGAGCAGGCGCAGGGTACGCGCGAGGTCCGGCTGCACCAGCCAGTCGCCTTCGGCCAGCGGTTTGCCGTCCGGGCGGAACAGGGCGGCGGTTTCCGCATGCACCTGGGTACGGCCGTGGTCGTTGGCGATGTCGGCGGCGAGAAAACGGTTGACGCGGAAACCGCGTTCCGCCAGCGCGATGGCCGGCTCCAGCGTGTCCGCCAGCGATCGTGTGCCCCAGCGCTGCAGCATCGTGGCGATGCCACGCACCGTGCCGGGCACACCGACGGCCAGGCCGCTGGTCGAAGCCAGCGCGAACGGCAGCGGCTGTCCCGCGGGCGCGAACAGGTCGGCACCGGCGGCTGCGGGGGCGCGTTCGCGCGCATCGACGACGTGCACGGTGTCCTCGCCGGTCACGTGGAGCAGCGCGAAGAAGCCACCGCCGATGCCGGACGACTGGGGTTCCACGACGTTGAGCGCGAACAGGGCGGCGGCGGCCGCGTCCACCGCGTTGCCGCCGTGTGCCAGCAAATCTGCGGCGGCGGCCGCGGCCAGCGGGTGGGACACCGCGACGACGCCGGCGCAGTGACCGTCCACGGCCTCGGCGCGCGCGGCTGGCGTATGGCCGGACATCAGTGCCAGCGCGCACAGCGCGGCCATGATCGATCGGTAAGGGCGAGTGTGGCGCGCAGTACGATGGCGGGTCATGGCATTTCCGGCGGCGGTCGATGGGCTTGCCATGGTAGCGCCCTGGACGGCATGCGGCGTGGACAAAAAAAGCAGGCGGCCGGAGCCGCCTGGAATGCTGCTATCGTTCTTCCGCAGCTGTCCTGCTCAAGGGACCTCTATGATCGGTGCGTGACGCGCGTCGGCGCGCCCTCATCGGCATATGGTGGCAACGATCGGCAGGCCGTCACCGTGACCTCACAGCTTGTCGGACCAGCGGCGGATGCGTTCCGCCGCCCAGTCGCGGCCGCCCAGGCCGAAGGCGAGCGCCAGCGCCAGTACCAGCCCGCCGAAGGCGATGGCGAACGTGACGGTGAGCAACTGCATGCCGATGGACAGTTGTTCCAGCGCCAGAAACAGCGCGAACAACTGCACGGCGTATTCGGTGCCGGTACTCAACAACAGCGCGTGTGGCGCCTTGATGCCATTGAGCCAGGCGAACATCAGGCGATTGCAGAAGCGCGCCAGCAGGGTGCCGAACACCAGCACCAAAATGGCCACGACCACGTTGGGCAGATACAGCACCACGCGGTTGATCAGCGAGGCGACCACTTCCAGACCCAGACTGTTGGCCGCCGAGATGGCCACCACCAGCAGCACGAACCAGTACACCAGGCCGGAGATGATCTGCGCCAGCGTCAGTTCCATACCGCCCTGACGCAGCAGCGCCTCCAGCCCGGATTTCTCGGCGATGCGGCCGAAGCCCAGCGCCTCCAGCGCGCGGCGCATGCCGGCACGCAGCACGCGCGCGATCAGCCAGCCGACCACCAGCAGCACCACTGCGGCCAGCAGCTTGGGCAGGAACAGGGCGACCTCGCTCCACACCGCCTCCAGCGAGCCGAGGAAGATGTTGATCTGCGTGTCCATGGCGCCGTCTCAGCCTTCGCCGTCGCGCGTCGGCCGCAACAGGTGCGCGACCGGGTGCATGGCGGCGGCGTTCTCGCGCAGCGGCAGCCGCTCGGTCATCGGCGCCAGCGCGTCGAGCAGGGCCACCAGACCCGCCTCCGGCAGATATTCCAGCGCTGCCTTCAACACCCCTTGACCGTTGTCGCCAGCGTCCTCGGCGATACGCCGGCCGGCCGCCGTGAGCCGGTGGATGGCTGCGCTGCCATCGACATCACCATGCTCGACCAGGCCACGCGCGTGCAGCTCGCGCAACAGGTCTTCCGCCGTCCCCCGATGCACCGCCATGGCGCGCGCCAGATCGGCGACGCGCTGGCCGGGCGTCTGCGCCAGCTCCCACAGCACCCAAAGCTGTGCGGCGCCGATGCCGTAACGGGATTCGGTCCATTCGGCGTGGCGGCGCACCGCGTCCAGCGTGACCCTGAACAGCTTGAGTACGGCGCGGATACGCTCCTTGCGACGCGCGCGCTCCTCGTCGGGGTCGCGCGGGGTCGGCGGCAGGCTCCAAGAATGCAGGCTGGCAGGCATGGCGCCATTGTCGACCCGCAGACCGACATTGGCATTCGTACCGTCGCGTAAGGGAAGCCCATACGGCGACCCGACGGTGCAGCCGTCAGCCCTGGGCCTCCAGATGCATGCGCACCAGTTCCGGCAGGCTGCGCGCCTGCATCTTTTCCATCATGCGCGCCTTGAACACCTCGACCGTGCGCGGGCTGATGTCCAGCAGCGTGGCGATGTCGCGGTTCGGCTTGCCAGCCACCACCAGTTCCAGCACCTGCCGCTCGCGCTCGGACAGCCGCGCCATGCGCGCGCGCACCTGGCTGGCGCGCGTCACCGCTTCGTGGCGGGTACGGTCGCGCGCCAGCGCCTCGCCGATGGCATCGAGCAGCGCCTGTTCGGCATACGGCTTTTCCAGGAAATCCACGGCGCCCCGTTTCAACGCCGCGCGCGCGTGCGCGATGTCGCCATGGCCGGTGAGGAATACGATGGGCAGATCACAGCCGCGCTCGGCCAGTGCCTGTTGCAGCGCCAGGCCGTCCATGCCGCCCATGCGCAGATCGAGCAGCAGGCAGCCGCGCCAGTCGGCTTGCCAGGCATCCTGGAACGCCTCGGCGCTGGCGAAGGTGCGGCTGCGCAGGCCACGAAAATTGAGCAGCAGCGCGAGCGAATCGCGCACCGCCTCGTCATCGTCGACGATGTAGACAAAGGGGTCGGTCATGGGCTGTCGTCTTCCTCGGCCGGGTAAGGCAGTGTGAAGCAGAAACGGGCCGGACGGGCGTTTTCCATCCACAGTTCGCCGCCGTGCGCCTCGACCAGCGTGCGGCTGATCGCCAGGCCCAGGCCCATGCCATCCGGTTTGCTGGTGGCGAACGAATCGAACAGGCGTTCCTCCATGTCGCTGGCGACGCCGGCGCCGGTGTCGGCCACGCAGATGCGCACGCGGCCATCATCCAGGCGGGTCGCCTCGATGTCGATCTGGCGCAACGGCCGATCGCCCGCGCTCAGCGAATCGACCGCGTTGACCAGCAGATTGTGCAGCACGGTGCCCATCTGCACCCGGTCGGCATACAGCAGCGGCAACGGCTCGCGCAGACGCAGATGGATGCCGATGCCCTCGCGCTCCACGCGGCGGCGCAACTGGCCCAGGCTCTCCTCGATCAGTGCGGCGACGCTGAAACGCTCGCGGCGCAGCCCCCCGCCGCGGAAGAACTCGCGCAGGCGACGCATGACCTGACCGGCACGGTTGGCCTCGCGGTCGATCTTCTCCAGCGTATCCGCCAGCAGCGCGCCATGGCGCGCCGGGTCCGCCAGCATGGCGCGGCCGGCGCGCGCGTAATTGGCCACGGCCGACAGCGGCTGGTTCAGCTCGTGCGCGATGGCTTGCGCCATCTCGCCGGCGGCGGCCAGGCGCATGGCCTGGTTCAGTTCGGCTTCACGCTGGTGCAGCCGCTCCTCGGTGGCGCGCCGCACGCTCACGGTCATGCCCAGGAACAGGCCGGTGAACGCCAGCCCCAGCATCAGCATCTGGAACTCCACCACCGTGATGGCGTGCAGGCCACGCCACTCCAGCACCGCATTGATGCCGACGTGCGAGGCCGCCAGCGCGATGGTGGCGCCGCGGATGCCGTGGCGCATGGCGATCCAGATCAGCGGCAGGAACAGCAGGTAGAAGAATTTGAACTCGTCCGTGTACTTGACGCCGAAGATCACCCACAAGGCCAGCAATATGGCCAGACCCTGCACCACGTTCTCGCGCGTCGGCCGCCACTCGCGGCGCAGGTCGCGCGCATGCACCAGCACCAGCGGCAGGATCACCAGCAGGCGGATCAGCGCCCCTACCCAAACGTTGACCAGATCGGCCAGCCAGGCGAACACGTCCGGCGCCGCCTCCGGGCTGCGCGAGAACACCTGCACCGCGGCGTCCAGCCAGGCCGCCGCCACCGCCGCCACCAGCAGCCAGGACAGATCGCGCAGCGTGGTCAGGCGCGGATCGATGCGCAGCACGCGCAGCAGCACGCCAGCCAGCGCCACCAGACCCAGCATCAGCAGCGTCGCCCCCCACAAGGCCGGCAGCCATTCCTTGGGTGCGCCATGCAGCGGCAGGCCGAACAGGAAGGTCATGGCGATCAGCCACGGCGCGTAATGCAGGCCGTACAGCAGCAGGAATGCCAGAGCCAGTCCCGGCGGCGGCGTCCATGGCGCCAGCGCCAGCGGCAGGACGGTCTGCGGATTGCTCAGCACGTTGAGCACCACGCCGCCGAGACCGTAAGCGAGCAGGACTTTCCAGGATACGGGGAGCATGGGCGATGAGTGTACCGGCTGGCGCCGGTCGCCAAGAAAAAGGCCCGCTCGCGCGGGCCTCATCAAGCACCGCCCCATCCGGGGCGGTCGGGCGGCGCTCAGGCCGCCTTGGTATCGATGTCGCCTTCCAGGCTGGGGTAACGCACGTGGTCGACCAGTTCCTGGATCTCCCTGGACGGTGCCGCGGTCAGCAGCGAGCCGACGATGATGCCGATGAAGCCCACCGGCATGCCGAACACGGCGGCGGCGATCGGCTTGATCTCGAACCACTCGTTGGCCGGCACGCCGCCGAAGAACGGGTAGGTCATGTACATGTAATACATGCACGTGCCCAGGCCCGCGAGCATGCCGATGACCGCACCGGTGTAGTTCGCCCGCTTCCAGAACACGCCGAGCACCAGGGCGGGGAAGAAGGCCGAAGCCGCCAGCGAGAAGGCCGCACCTACCAGAAACAGGATGTCGCCCGGTTTCAGCGAGGTCACGTAGGCCGCAGTCAGGGCCACCACCAGGAGCAGGGTCTTGGAGATGGTGATGCGGCGCACGGTGGACGCCTTCGGGTCGATCATCTTGTAGTACACGTCATGCGACAGCGCGTTGGCGATGGTCAGCAGCAGGCCGTCGGCGGTGGACAGTGCCGCGGCCAGGCCGCCGGCCGCCACCATGCCGGAGATGACGTAGGGCAAGCCGGCGATCTCCGGTGTGGCCAGCACGATCAGGTCGCCGCCGATGGTGATCTCGGCCAACTGGATGATGCCGTCCAGGTTGACGTCGGTGATCTTCATCAGCGTCGCGTCCACCGCTGCCCAGTTCGACACCCAGGCGGGCAGCGTCGCGAACGACGAGCCGACCAGGTTGTTGTAGACCTCGAACTTGACCAGCACCGCCAGCGCCGGCGCGGTGAAGTACAGCAGGAAGATGAAGAACAGCGACCAGAACACCGACTTGCGCGCCTCGCGCACCGAGGGGGTGGTGTAGTAGCGCATCAGGATGTGCGGCAGCGAGGCGGTGCCCACCATCAGGCACAGCACCAGGGCGATGAAGTTGCGCCGCTTGACGTTGGAGGCATGCTCGTCCTCCGCCTTGGCGGCGGCGATCTCCGCCGCCGTGGCGTTGGGGTTCTCCTTCAGCAGCTTGGCTTCCGCGCCCTTGCCGGCGAACGCCGTGGCGTGCGCCGGTACGGCCCCGGTCTTGCCCTTGTGGCCGGCGGCGGCCTTGCTCCAGGTGTCCTTGAGCGCAGCAGCGGTGGCGGGAAAGTCGGCGGGGTTGCCGGCGGCTTCACGCGCCTGGGCGACGAACGCATCGCCGTTGCCGGCGGCGACGGCCTCGTCCAGAGCGGCGATCTTCGCCTCCAGCTCGTCGGCCTTGGCCTTGTGTGCCGCCCGCGCCGAGGCTTCGGCCTTGCCGCGCGCCGTGTCCGGGTTGTTCAGCTCCTTCTCCAACTGGGTCACCTTCTGCAGCACCTGACCATAGGCGAGCTGCGGTATCGGATTGCCGGTATGCTGCACCGACAGCCACACCACCGGGATCATGTAGGCGATGATCAGGATGATGTACTGCGCCACCTGCGTCCAGGTCACCGCGCGCATGCCGCCCAGGAAGGAGCACACCAGGATGCCGGCCA
>CAYTRH010000139.1:0-7473 GCA_964440155.1 uncultured Thiobacillus sp.
TCGACCGGCGCGGGTGCAGCCGAGCCGGCGTCGATCGCGGCCGCGCGTGAAGTCGGCAGGCCGGCGTCCGCTTCCGTGTCGCGCCGGCCAGCGCCGATGGGCAGCCAGCGCGCCAGGGTCTCGATCAACTCGTTTCCCCGCAGCGGTTTGGCCAGGTAGCCGTCCATGCCGGCCTGTGCGCAGGTTTCGGCGTAACCGGCCATGACGTTGGCGGACAAGGCGACGATGGGCGTGCGCCCGCGTCCTTCCGACGCCTCGCGCGCGCGGATCGCGCGCGTGGCAGTGAGTCCGTCCCACTCGGGCATCTGGCAGTCCATCAACACCAGGTCGAAGAATTCCGTCGCCAGGCGCTCGAACGCACTCTTGCCGTCACTGACCACGATGCACTCGATGCCCAGGTTGTCCAGCATGTAGCCGACCAGCTTCTGATTGACCGGATTGTCCTCTGCCACCAACACCCGCCCGCGCGCGAAGGCAATGGCCGGTGTCGAGGCATGCGCATGCGGGTGTGGCGTCTGCGCGGCCGGCAATGGCAGGCGCAGCGTGAAGGTGCTGCCGGCGCCTGCGGTACTGTCCACATTCAGGCTGCCGCCCATCAGTTCGGCCAGTTGGCGGCAGATGGTCAGACCCAGTCCGGTGCCGCCGTAGCGGCGGCTGACGGAGCCATCGGCCTGCGCGAACGCCTGGAACACATTGGCGAGTTGCGCCGGTGTCATGCCGATGCCGCTGTCGCGCACCGTGAACTCCAGTTCGCCTTCGCGTGCTGAGGGCTGCACGCGCAGCAGAATCTCGCCCTCGGGAGTGAATTTGACGGCGTTGTCCAGCAGGTTCAGCAGGATCTGACGCAAGCGCAACGGGTCGCCACGCACCCAGGCCGGCAGCGCCTCATGTCGTTCCAGACGCAGTTTCAGACCCTTGGCGTCGACGCGCGGCACGTACAGGGTCAGCACGTCCTGGATCAGACTTTGCAGGTCGAACTCGACCACCTCCAACGACAGGCGGCCGGCCTCCATCTTGGAGAAGTCGAGCAGGTCGTTGATCACCCGCAACAGCGCCTCGGCGGAGCGGTTGATCGCCTCGGCATACTCGCGCTGGCGCGCGGTCAGCTCGGTACCCAGCAGCAGGCCGGTCATGCCCAGGATGCCGTTCATCGGCGTGCGGATCTCGTGGCTGACGTTGGCGACGAAGCGCGACTTCATCTCGGTCGCCGCCAGCGCGGCATCGCGTGCGGCCTTGAGCGTGGCCTCGACTTCCTTGCGCGCAGAGACGTCGCGCATGATCGCCTGGATCACCGGCTTGCCGTCCAGTGTCATCGCATGCAGCGCGATCTCGGCCGGAAAGCTGCTGCCGTCGGGCCGCCGGGCGTTCCATTCGAAAAAGGCGTGCCCGTTCTCCACCGCGGCGCGCAGATTGCGCTCGGCCAGCGCATAGGCGCTGGTGCCGTCGGGCTGGCTGGTCATGCCCAGATCCTCGGGGCGGTACTTGCGGAATTCATCGACGTCGCGCATGTGGAACATCTGTAGGGTGGCGGGGTTGCAATCGGTGAAGCCATCGCGGTCCAGGATCACGATGCCGTCGGTATTGGTCTCGAACAGCGTGCGGAACTTGGTGCGCTCGCGCTCGCTGGCGGCAGCCAGACGCGCGGTGCGGCGGATCACGGTGACCGCCACCACCGCGGCGGCGAGCAGCGCGACGGCGCCCAGCGCCAGCAGCAGCACACGGGTGCGCAGATAGTCCGCGCGCGCCGTCTCCACCGCCTGAGCGGTCATCGCCCGCTGGATGGCGATCAACTCGTCGAGTTCACGCACCAGCGCGCGCTGCAGCGGGATGCCTTCGTTCTGCAGCAGTTCGAACGCCAGGAACGTGTAGCCGTCCATGGCCAGGTCCACGGTGCGCACCATCAGCGGCTGATTGGTGCGGGTGAGGTTGTCGATGCGCGCCAGCACCGCCTTTTCCTCGGCCAGTCCCAGCATGGGCTCCAGTTGCAGGCGCACCAGTTGGTACTGCGAACCGTAGCCGTAGAAGCGCAGCATTTCCTGATCCCGCTCGAACGGGTCGCTGATGACCACGATGGACAGCATGGAGATGGCGCGGTCGCGCAGGATGTCGCGCATCTGGTTGGCCAGTCGCATCTTCAGGTTCTTTTCCTGCACGATGGCTTCCAGATGGGCGTTGTTGGCGGCGATGCGCTGTAGCCCGAGCCAGGAGATGGCGACGATCAACCCCAGCGCCAGCGCGAATCCGGCGCCGACCGTGGAGATCAGTTTGCGGGGCAGCAGGGTGGCGGGCGTGGCCATGGTTGATCCATACCGGGACCGGGCCATGTTAGCGCTCGCGCGGATGGCTGCGTATGGGACTAATCACCCATGGCGTGGGGTGCGTGCCGCGTCATGCGGCGCAAGTCCGCTCAGCGGATGATGGTCGCTTCCGGTCGCAGGATGTCGAGGAATTCCAGGGCCTGCAGGTTGGCCGCCTGGATCAGTTCGGTGAGGGTCTCGGCATCCAGCTCGACTCCAGCCAGCAGCGCGACTCCGGCGTCCACCGCCACGGTCGGTTCGGCGAGGGCCTGGTCGGGTGCGATGCGCTCGGCGATATCGTTGGCCAGCGCCAGCAACGCCGCCTCCCGGCGGAAGGTCGGCGCATCGTCGGGCCGCAACTGATAGCGCACCGGTTCACGCAGGCTCTCCGGCAGCCGCCATGCTTCCAGCAGGGCCGCGCCCAATTCGGCGTAATCGAAGCCGAACACCTCCCGTTCGCGCGCCGCGATCGCGCGGTAGCCTGGCTCCGGCGCCACCAGCACGGCACGATATTGTTCCGGGCGGCGCAGGTAGAACACCAGACGGCCGACCCCGTGCAACAGGCCGGCAACGAACAGGGTTTCCGCGTTGGCATGGTGCGCCTGTCGCGCCAGCAGCCGGCTGAGGCTGCCACAGGTCACGCTGTGCTCCCAAAAGCGGGTCATGTCGACCACGTCGCGTGGCAGCCCGGTGAAAGTGTTCAGCACCGAGATGGCGGTGGACAGGTTGATCAGCGCCGTCTGGCCGACCACGTTGATCGCCTGCGACAACGTCTCCACGCGCCGGCTCAGCCCGTAATAGGCGCTGTTGGCCAGTTTCAGCAGGGTCGCCGACAAGGCCGGGTCGAGCGCGACGATCTCGGCCAGTTCCGCTGTCGTCACCGCATCCTTGCCGAGCAACTGATGCAGGCGGATGGCAACATCGGGCAGGGTGAACAGCCGGTGTACTTCGCTCGCCAGGGTTTGCGGGGTCATGCTTGCCTCCAGTTGGTGCCGGGCCGTCGCGCGCGCCCTGAACGGCTAGAACGGCAAGTAGCTGCGTTCACGCGTGTAATGCATGTAGCCCACGCTGGCGCCGGCACGCCAGCCCACGCCCAGCCGGATGGGCGCGAGCACGACGTCCTGACGGCGCTGATAGTTCATGCCGACGCCGCCGAAGTAATACAGGCTGCCATCGACGCCGGGAAAGCGCTGGAAGATCGCGTCCTTACCGGGCAGGTTGTAAACCAGTATGAACACCTTCGAGGCATTGAAGCCCAGGTCGAAACCGAGCGAGGGCCCCTGCCAGAATACGTCGATGCGTTCGCCGCTCTTCATCGTCAGTTCGCCACGTCCGTAGCTCAGGCCAAGCGTGATCGCGGCGGACAGTTCCTCGCCCTTGATGTAACCGTTGGGGCGACCGTGATCGCGGAAGGCCTTCTCGATGACCTTGGCCAGCCCCTCGGTGGTATCGCCGAGGAAGGCGGCGGCCTCGCGCACGATGGAATCCTGGTCATAGGTTTCCGGTTCTGCGGCGCGCGCAGTGGATGTGACCATCAGCGTCGCCAGCAGCACCAGCAGCAGCACGAACGACGGAAAAGGCGATGAGCGGAGCAGGGCGGGGTGGGGCATGAGCATGTCCTGGGTGGAGGTTTGGCCACAAGTGTTCCCCGCCTCGCGCCCGAACGCAAGCCTGGGGCGGCATCGGCAGCGCGCCCGCTGTTAACATGGCTGGGAAATCACGCCCGATGAGATCATCGCCCGTCAGGTCCAGGCGCGGCGGTGGTGATGTCGCACACACTGGGAAAAGACCGATGAAACCAAGCGCCCTTTTGCTCGCGCTGATTGCCGCGGGTGTAGCCGCGCCCGGATCGGCGCGGGCCAGCGAGGATTTCTGCTCGAGACTGGTGATCTATGCGGTACAGCAGGTTTGCCAATTGCTCGGCAATGGCCTCACCCAATGCCAGCCGGTCGGTGTGGCCGGTCCGGCACCGGGCTGTGCGCAGCCCGGTGCGCCGGCATACTGGCCGGTGGTGATGGGGCCGCCGGTGATCCAGATGCCGCCGGCATTGCCGCATGCACCGCTGCTGCCCAATCCGTACCTGGCCTGGAACGTCAGACCCTATGGCATGGCGCCGGCCATGGCGATGCCGCCCGTGCCGCCCGTTGCCCCCGTGCCGCCCGTTGCCCCCGTGCCGCCCGTTGCCATGGTGCTGCCCGCCATGCCCGTGCGGGACCCCGCGCTCGCCGCGCCTGTGCCGGTCCAGGCGGTGGAACGTGATGCTGCTACGCCGGTCGTGGCCGGTCCGGCGCTGCCGTCCGGGAGTATGACGGTGGCCGGCGAGCGTCCAGCGGTACAGCCCGTGCCGGAGGTGGACGTGGCCCGGCCGGCCATGCGCGAAGCGATGCTGGACAATCTTGCAGAGGTCGGCCAACCGCTGGACAAGTCGGTGCAGGAGGCCACAGCCCGCCAGATTCCGTTGCCGGTGGGCGAGGAGGCGGCCACACGGCCGTCTCCGGCGGCGGTATCGAGCGCTCGTGGGGATACGCCGACGACGCCTGCCGGTGATGCGCGCGCGGACCCGAGCGGCCAAGCGCGTGAGGCGGGGACGGCAGAACACGCCTCGCCACCGTCGCCCGTCGCCGAAGCCATGACCGCGCCTGCCGCGGTGACGCCAGTGGCCTTGGCAGAGCACGGCCAGCCTGGCCATCCCGATCGGCCGGCGCCGGTGCCGACGACGCCCGCCCTGGCGGCGCGTGAACAGACCGTGATCGACGAGGCCAAGGCGCATTTCGCCTTCGATAGTGCGGAATTGACCGATGCCGGTCGCGCCGCCATCGATGCCTGGCTGCGTCAGGTGCCCGCCGGTATGCGGGTGCGTCTGACCGGCCACGCCGACCGCCTCGGCCCGGCGCCGTACAACCTCGAGCTGTCACGCCGGCGTGCCGAGGCGGTGCGTGATTACCTGGTGCAGCGCGGCTACGTCGCGGCTGACATCCGGGTATTGGCCAAGGGCGAGAGCGAGCCGGTCAAGCATTGCGCCGGCGGCGCAACACCCGTCACCAAGGCTTGTCTGGCGCCCAACCGTCGGGTCGAGATCGTCGCGGATTGAGCCGGAATCGCCCCGGTTCGGGGCGCTTCCGCGGTGGGTTCAGTTCAGGTCGGCGGCTTCGCCCTCGACGCGGAACACCACCTGCTCCGCGATGTTGGTGGCACGGTCGCCGCAGCGCTCCAGGTTGTGCGCGATCCACAGCATGCGCGTGCCGTTATCGACCAGGGTTGCGTCGCCGCGCATGGCTGCCAGCAACTGGTCGATGATGCTTTTCAGCGAGGCGTCGAGCTTATCGTCGGCGGCGGCCACCGCGCGGGCCAGGGCGGCGTCGGCGGTGCGGTGCGCGCGTTCGACGTCGCTGAGCATGGTCTGGCACTGATCGACCATGCCACGGATTTCCGGCAGCCCGAGCTTGTCGATGCCGGGTCCGTTCATGCTCATGACCAGGCGGGCGATGTCGCTGGCGTAGTCGGCCATGCGCTCCAGCTCGCTGGCGATGCGCATGTCGGCGACGATGTCGCGCAGGTCGTTGGCCACGGGCTGCTGCGAGGCGATGGCCACCAGGCAGTCCTGCTCCACCAATCGGCGCCGCTCGTTGATCCGGGCATCGTTGCGTACGATCGCGTCGCAGCCGTCGCGGTTGCCGGTCTCCAGGCAGATCATCGCGCCGTCCAGCGCGTTCTTGACTTCCTCGAACAACATGGCCAGGTTGGCCTCGATCTGCTGTTTCTTGACGTCGAGGATGTGGTGGGTTTCCAGCATGGTGGCGTCCTGTGCGGGGAGAATGGGCGCTAGCGTATCGGCCGATTGTTACAGATTTGTGTTGCTGTCATGAAACCGCAACATGGCGTCGCCCGCCGCCTCGCGCTGATCGATGGGCTGCGCTGCGCGGCGATAGCCGGCATCATAAGGGCTCCGACGACAAGGAGCACGCATGAACGATTTCCGTCACAAACCCCTGTTCTGGCTCGGCAACGCACTGCTGGCGCTGTCACTGGTGCTGCTGTTCTTTCTGGGCAGCCTATGGGAGATCCTGGGTGTGTGGGCCATGGCGCTGTGGATGATCCTGGCCGGCGTGGGTATGTATCTCGTCACCAGCGACAAGGGACCGTCCTCGCATCTGCCCGACTGAGCGCGCCGGGCCATCGCGCGACGGCAGCCGCGCCATCCAGATGAACAGCATGACGCCGCCCAGCGCCATGGCCAGGCGGCCCTGCCAATAGGGGATGAACAACGCGATCGACAGCGTGAAACTCAGCGCGATCATCACCAGCGCTACCCGTTTGGCCCGGTAGGGAATGGCACGATGCTGATTCCATTCGCGCAGGATCGGCCCGAACGTGCGGTGACGCATCAGCCAGTGGTAGATGCGGCTGGACGAGCGGGCGAAACAGGCGGCGGCGAGCAGCAGGAAAGGGGTGGTCGGCAGCACCGGCAGGAACAGGCCGAGCACACCCAGCGCGACGAATACCGCCCCCAGGCCGGCGCATAGCAGCCGCACCAGCAGCGAACGGTGTCTGCGCGCGCCGGGGAAGGTGTCATGCGCCGACGTCATACGGTCAACCAGCCCTGTCGGGCACGAAACGCAGCGACAGTGAATTCAGGCAGTAGCGCCGGCCGGTCGGCGGCGGACCGTCATCGAACACGTGGCCGAGATGGCCATCGCAGCGGGCGCAACGGATTTCGATGCGCAGCATGCCGTAGCTGGTGTCTCGCAGTTCGCGCACGTGCTCCGGGTCGTACGGCCGGAAAAAGCTCGGCCAGCCGGTGCCCGATTCGAACTTGGCGCTGGAGTGGAACAGCGGCAGGTCGCACAGTCGGCAGTGGTAGACGCCATCGGCCTCGTTGTGCAACAGGCCGCCACAGAAGGGCGGCTCGGTGCCCTGGTGCAGCAGCACATGGCGTTCCTCCGCCGTGAGATCCGCACTCAGACGCGCCCGCGTGGCGGCATCCGGCGGCGTCAGGTCATGACCGGAGGCGGAGCGGTGTATCGGTGTGTCGGACATGGCGGGTTCCGGGATCGTTGGCGAAGCCCAGAGCCTACCGCCAAACGTCCGAATACGCACCGCGACCGGGCGGCCGCGCACGGGTGCGGTGCGCGCCCGGGATGCCGGCGTCGGCCAGCATGTCGGCCCACAGCGTGGC
>CAYTRH010000140.1:0-7433 GCA_964440155.1 uncultured Thiobacillus sp.
CCTGGTCGGCGCGCGCCACGGTGAGCAGCGCCGCCGGCTGGCATTGGGCGCTGGTCACCAGCCCCGGTTCGGCGTGACGCGCCAGCACCACGGCATCGAACGGCGCCAGCAGTTCGCTCTGTGCCAGCAGCCGGCGGGCGCGTTCCATGCGCGCCTGGGCGGCGGCCAGTCCGGCGCTGGCGCGGGCATGGCGCAGTTGCGCCGCTTCCATCTCGCTGGTGGGTGTGACCGTGCGCGCATACAGTTCACGCGCGCGCTCCAGCTCGCGTGCCGCATCGGCTTCCTCCTGGATCATGCGGTCCAGCTCGGCGCGCGCTTCGGCAACTCCTGCCTTGAACAGGGTGGCTTCCAGCGCCGCCAGCGATTCGCCCTTGCGCACCCGCTGCCCGGGGCGGACATCGACCCGCTCCAGCGTGCCGGATACCGCCAGACCGAGATCGACGCGCCCGGACCAGTCCAGGGTCGCCGGATACTCGGCGGCGGCGCCGCGCGCGGCGAGCAACGCAAGGCAGGCGAGACTGACGAGACGGACGCTACGGTTCACGGTTGCTGCTCCTTGTGGGCGGTGGTGGACGGCGCCAGCGCGGCCGGGTCGCTGCCCAGCATGGCCTCCAGGCGCGCCCAGGCGAGTGCCAGCCGGTATTCCACCGCGCGCCGGTTGAGGCGGGCCACCTGGGTTTCCGCCATGCTATTGCCGATGTCGGTCTTCAGTTCCATTTCATACTCGGCACGTGCGCGTTCCAGCGCCAGGTCACGATGGCGCTCGCGCAGTTCCGCGTCGCGACGCGCGCTGCTGCGCAGCCACTGGATCTCTTCCCAGGTGTCGCGCAGCGCCAATTCCATCGCGTGCAGGTCGCGTTCGTAGCCGGCCTGCAGTTCATGCAGGCGTGCCTGTTCGCGCGCCACACGGGCGTCGGCGCGGCCGCCCTGCCACAGGGGCCAGACGAAATTGATGCCGGCGCGCAGATCGTCGCGCGCGGTGGCCTCGCGTTTCCAAGCGGCGGCCTCGGCCTCGAACTCGATGCTGGGCCGGTACTCCATGCGTGCGCCGTTGATGCGCTGGCGTGCGCCGGCCAGCAACTCACGCTGCGCGCGCAGGCGCGGGCTGTGCTCGCGTACCGCGGCCAACAGCACTTCCCAGTCCGGCAGTTTGCGGTCGTTGTCGCGCAGCGCCGGGTCGACCAGCTCGTCGAGCAGCATGCCTTGGCGGTTCATGGCCTGCGCCAGCGCCAGGCGCTTTTCGCGCAGGCTCCGGCGTACTTCGTTGCGTTGTGCCAGCGCCTCCTGAAAGCGCGCCTCCAGTTCGGCCAGGCGCCATTGCGCCAGTTCGCCGACGTCATGCCGGTCCTTGGCCTTGTCCCATTCCACCCAGGCTACCGCCATGCGCTCGGTTTCCGCGACATCGCGCATCTCCGCCAGCAGCAAGTCGAAGAAACGCGTCATCAAGGTCAACCGCCGCTGCCCACGGGCATCGAGCAGATAGGCAGCCTGGGCGTCGCGCTCGTGCACGGCGGCCTGACCGGCGGCCTGTTGCCGGCCGGAGTCGAACAGCGTGCGGCGCGCGTTCAGCCGGGCGAAATGGTCGGGGCGGAACTGGTCGTCATACAGCGCGTTGCGGCCACTGCGCAGCGACGCATCCAGGGTGACGCGAAAATCGTTGAGGCTGTCGGCCAGGCGCGCTTCCGCCACTGCGCCATCATGGCGCGCACGGGCGAGGTCGAGATCCGGATGCGGCTGATCGGCGTGCGCCAGCACCTCTTCCAGCGTCAGGCGCTGGGCTTGGGCACCGGCGGCAGCAAGACATGCCGCGAGCAACACCGCCGCCGCGGCGCGGCTGGCGCACTTCATCGCGCGCCGCCCTGGCGCTTGTAGACGTTGAACGGCATCTGCCGGTAGGCGCCCTCCACGACATAGCGCCCGAGCAGCAGGAACTCTTCCGGCGTCTGCGTGGCGCCGGTGAAGCGGGTCAGGGCGTTGCCATCCAGATCGTAGAAGATGAACACCGGCGTGGCGCGGGCGCGTTGCGCCAGGGCAAAGGCTTTCTCGGTGGTGTCGTTGCCAGCCAGGTCGATCAGCGGCGCATCGCCCTTGACGTCGACCGCGAACAATTTGAAGTGCTTACGGTAGTAATCCTGCACCCGCGCCTGGTTCAGCACCGTGCTCTTCATGCGCGCGCAGAACGGGCATTCGTCCATCTCGAACATGATCATCATGCCGAGTTTGCCGGCTCCGCGCGCTTCGGCGAGTTCCTCCTTGAGATCACCCAGATGGCTCATGAAGAAGTGGCGATGCGGATCGCGTACTTCGGCGGCGGCGGGCAGTGACAGCAAAGCGATCAACAGCATTATCCAGCGCATGGGGGTCTCCTCTCTCGTGTTTGCAGCCAATCAACGCTTGCGGCGTATGTAACGCTCCACCGTCTCCCGCTTCAGCGCACCGACGTTGTAGGCCACGACCTTGCCCTGCGGGTTGTACAGGTAGGTCGTGGGCAGCCCGGGCACGGTGCCGATCTGCGCGGCGATCTGACGGTCACCGAAGATGATGGGGAAGGTCACCATCATTTGCTGGGCGAAATCCAGCACGGTCTGGCGGTCGCGGTAATCCATGGCGATGCCGAGCACCACCAGATTGTTGCGCTTGTCCTCGTGCAGCGCGTTCAAATCCGGCATCTCTTCCAGACAGGGCGGGCACCAGGTGGCCCAGAAGTTCACCAGCACCCACTTGCCCTTGTACTGTTCCAGGGTGTGCGTGCGTCCGGTACTGTCGACCAGCGAAAACGCATGGCCCGCGAGCGACAACGACAACAGGGCACACAGCAGCGCGATGCGACGGTACATGCGAGTCTTTCCTGTGGTGACGCAAACGCGTGTTGGATAGCGGCGGTGGCCGCGAGTTCACATGGTGGTGCCGAGCACCCGGACACTTGATCGTGCGCCCTTGGCCACGAGTAGAATGCCGCACGGAGCGAAAAGGTCACGTGATGCTACCCAGATACGTACTGCCCACCCGCGAAGCCGGGCGCAATTTAAACGTGGAAACCCGGCCGAAGCAAGTCGAGGCCTGGCTGTCGCGCCTGCCCCTGTCGAATCCGGTTCAGGCCGCGGAGGAGACGGTCGATTACGTGACCATGATCAACCGCGGCGAACTGGCGCTTGATGCCCGCCACAAGATCGCCGAGCGCCTGGCGCCGGTGGTCGAGGACGTGGTGGCCGCGCTGCATGAACAATACAGCCAGATGCCGCTGCCGCTGCCGACGCGGCAGCAACATGCCGCCGATCTGGCGCGCCGCCTGCTGCGCGAGCTGGCGGACACCTACAAGATTTTGCTGGTGGAGCGGCTGAGCCGACGTTTCAACCTGTTCGGCGGCAATCCGGTGCCGCTGTATCTGCAGCGTATCCTGCTGGCCCTGCAGGCGGTGCTGGAAATCAGCTATGAGACGCACGACCCGGTGCCGCAGGGGGTCTGGGTCGATTTGCATCAGACCTACAACCATGCCTTGCGCACCAACTTGAAGGATGCCATCCCAGAGGGCGGCGGCAAGATGATCTCTCTCGAACAGATCTACAAGTCGACGCTGCTGCTGGCATTGGCCGATCCCTATCATTTCCCGCAGATCGAGATGCCCTGGGCCAAGGATCTGATCGCGCGCTTCTCCAATCTGGCGACGCTGTTTCCCGCCGAGGAGGTGGCCAAGGGGCAGGCCGGCCTGTTCGTCATCGAGGTCAACACCGACACGCCGCCCAAGCCGGTGGCACGCGAGTCGCATCCGATGAATCCGCGCTGGGATCTGCTGCTCAACACCACCGAGCTGGCCAAGCACCTGGCCTTGCTCGGCAACCACATCAAGGGGCGTGTGGACGTCGACAAGCTGGGGTTGCCCGAGGCCGCGCGCGATCCCGCCTATCCGTCGATGCTGCGCCGCCTCAAGCTCAATTGGGGTGCCTCGGTGCAACGCCAGTCGCAACGGCGGCGGCACCTCGACGGACGCGACGTGGAGGTGTGTCTGGGGGTCAAGTCGTTGCACCAGTTGCTGTCCCCGCCCACGCCCAGCGACACCATCCACTACGGCGCCCCTGCGCCGGAGGCACCCGTGCAGGTGCTGCGCTGCGCCAGCGTCAACGACAGCATGGGTGGCCTGGCACTGTTGCGCAAGGGCGCAGTCGGCCACGGCGCGCAGTTCAGGGTGGGCGATGCGGTGGGCGTACGCCAGGACAACGGCAATTGGGCGGTCGGCTTGATTCGCTGGTTCCGCGTGCCGGAGAAAGGGGAGATCTTCTTCGGTGTGCAACTGCTGGCGCCCAAGGTGCTCGCCGTGCAACTGCGCCGGCGCGACAACGGCCGGCAATGGCCGGCGCTGATGCTGCACCCCAATCCGGTGACCCACCAGATGCCCATGCTGCTGGCGCAGCCGGGCAGTTTCGAGCCGGACAGCGAGGTCGAGCTGCGCACCCCCAAGGGCGCTCAGGCAGTGCGCATCGACAAACGGCTGGAATCCACCCCCAGCATGGATCTGTTCCGCTTCCAGATGTGAACGCCGTTCAGGGCGCCACGGCGGCCGCCGTGCCGGCGTCCTCGCGCAGATCCAGCTCCCAGGCGGCGCCGCCGGTTTCGTTCAGGATCATCACGTTGACGCGGCGGTTGCGCGCGCGGCCGTCGGGCGTGGCGTTGGTGTCCACCGGCCGGTTGTCGGCATAGCCGATGGCGACCATGCGCGCCGCCGGCACGCCCTGTTCGGCGAACAGGCGCACGACGCTGCCGGCGCGCGCCGAGGACAGTTCCCAGTTGGACGGATACGCCGGTACGTTGATCGGCACGTTGTCGGTATGGCCTTCGACCAGGATGGGGTTGTCCACCTCGGCCAACACCTTGGCCACGGCTTTCAACGCGTCGATCGATTGCGGCTGCAGGATGGCTTCGCCGCTGCGGTACAGCACGCTGGCGTTGATCTCCACGGTGATGCCGCGCGGCGACTGGGTGACACGCACCTGGCCATCGCGGATCAGCGGCTGCATGGCCTCCAGCACGTTCTTCGCCACGCGCTTCATGCGCTCGGTGGCCTGCGCGGCATCGGCTGCGTCGCGCGGCGGTTGCGGCACATTCTTGCCGATCGGCTGGCCGGTGCCTTCGAACGGCTCGGTGCGGCGGCCACCCAACTGCACCAGACGGTCGGAACGCGGCGACTCCTGGAACGCGCTGACCAGCGCGTCGGACAGCACGCGGTACTTGCCCTCGTTGATCGAGGACAACGCGTACATCACCACGAAGAACGCGAACAGGAGCGTGATGAAGTCGGCATAGGACACCAGCCAGCGCTCCATGTTCTCGTGTTCCTCGGGCGGTCTGCGGCGTGCCATGACCGATTCAGGTCAGATAACCCTGCAACTTGGCTTCGATGATGCGTGGATTCTCGCCATTGGCGATGGCCACGATGCCCTGGATGTACAGTTCCTTGTCCGCGACCTGGCGGCCGACCCAGTAGCGCAGCTTGCCGGCGATGGGCAGGAACACCAGGTTGGCGCTGCCGACGCCGTAGATGGTGGCGACGAAGGCGACGGCGATACCCGAGCCCAGCTTGGACGGATCGGACAGGTTCTCCATCACGTGGATCAAGCCCAGCACCGCGCCCAGGATGCCGATGGTGGGGGCGTAACCGCCGGCCGCCATCCATACCCGCGCGGCGTCCAGATGGTGGCGCTCATAGGCGCTGACGTCCACCTCCAGTGTTTCGCGCAGGACTTCGGGTTCGGCGCCGTCGACCAGCATCTGCAGGCCGCGGCGCTGGAACAGGTCGGTCTGCTGTTCGATGAACGGTTCCAGCGCGAGCAGGCCGCCGCGCCGTGCCTTGTGGCTCCAGTCGAGCAGCATGGCCAGGGTTTCCTGGCTGGCGACCCGCGGCGGCATGAATACCCAGCGCAGCATGGCCAGGCCGTCGAGGAACACGCGCAGGCTGCTTTGCAGCATGACCGCGCCGAGCGTGCCGCCGATGACGATCAGGAAGGCGGTGAACTGCAACAGCGAGTTGATATGGCCACCTTCCAGGAACTGCCCCAGCAGGATGGCCGACAGTCCGAGGACCAGGCCGATCAGGCTGATGATGTCGAGGCCGGAGAACCTGTGCATCGTGCGTGCTGGCGGCGGGTCGGAGTTCAGTCCGTGTTCGGCGACCAGTCACGCAGGCGGCCGCGCAGGCGCGCGATGGCCTGACTGTGCAACTGGCAGACGCGGGATTCGGAGACGCCGAGCACCGCGCCGATCTCCTTGAAGTTCATGTCCTGTTCGTAATACATGCCCATCAGCTGCTTCTCCCGTTCCGGCAGTATGCCCACGGCCTTGGCCAGGGCTCCCTTGAAATGGCGCGAGGCGAGGATGTCGAACGGCGCCTGCGTCTGGTCGTCGGCGAAGCGCTCGAGGAAGTCGTCGCCATCGGGGTCGTGCAGATCCTCGTAGTACACCAGTTGGGCGCCGCGCGCGTCGTTGAGCAGATCGAAGTAGGCGCCGATCTCCAGACCCATCTCCTCGGCGATCTCCTTCTCGGTGGGCTGGCGCTGATGCCGCTGTTGCAGCAGATGGATGGCCTGCTCGATCTGGCGGCCTGCGCGGCGCACGTTGCGCGATGCCCAGTCAGCCTCGCGCAGTTCGTCCAGCATGGCGCCACGCACGCGCTGGGTGGCATAGGTCTCGAAGTGCGCCCCCTGGTCGTCGTCGAAACGTTCCACCGCGTCGAGCAGGCCGAGCAGGCCGGCCTGCACCAAATCGTCCACCTCCACACACGCGGGCAGACGGGTCATCATGTGATAGGCGATGCGCTTGACCATGGGCAGATGCGCGCGCACCAGCGCCTCCTTGTCCGCGGTCTTGTCAGCCGTGTGCGCGCCGTTGGCCATGAGCGACCCGTCCGGGACTGCGTTGGCAGCGCATGCGGCTGAACAGCCACATGCGCTGCCAGTACTGTTCGAAACTGACCTGCTCGGCGAGAGGACGCGCCAGCAGTTCGTCTGCCAGCGCGTCCAGCAGGGCCGCGTCGACCGGGGTGGCTGCGCCTGCCCGTCGCGGCAACGCGGCAAGGAAATTCGGCTCGACACCAAGAAAGCGCCGGGCCGTGTCGCGCAGCGAGGCGTACAGCGCGCGCGCGGCCGCGGCTTCGGCGCCGTCGACCAAAACCAGCCAGGACTCGCCCGACCAGTCGACATGGGCGCGCTTCATCAGCGCGTAGGCATCCGCCAGACGTGTGCGCTCCGCCGGCAGAACCAGCACGCGCGTGCCGGCGGTAAACGCGAGGGTGGTGCCCTCGCCGTTGGCGTCGGCGCCGTTGACCACCAGCCATTCCGGCGCCTCCTCGCGTGTGCGCCAGTCTTCCACCAGCGCCTGCAGGGTGTGCTCCGGCAAGCTCGCCAGCAGGTCGGCGGCGTCCGGCGCCGCCAGCACGGCGACAC
>CAYTRH010000141.1:0-7411 GCA_964440155.1 uncultured Thiobacillus sp.
CCTGGCGGGCGGTCAACGACCGCCTGCGCCGAGCCGCGCGCGCTTCGGCCGGCGGCTGACTGCCGCGCCGCCCCAAACACGGCCACCTGCGTTAGCATCGCGCCATCGAGCGAGGAGAGCGACGATGCGGCAGAACAAGTACACCGATCAGGCCCAGACGGTCCTGGGATTCATCGAATTTCTCGGCCTGGCGGTGATCACCGTGGCCACCGTGATCGCCGGCATCATCGAAGTCAACGTCATGATCGACGCGCGCAACGTGACGCTGGCCGACCTGCTGCTGATGTTCCTGTACCTGGAAATCCTGGCCATGGTCAGCGTCTACTTCTCGTCCGGCAAACTGCCGGTACGTTTCCCCATCTACATCGCCATCGTCGCGCTGGCGCGCTATCTGGTGCTGGACATCAAGAATCTGGACCACTGGCACATGATCGGCGTGTCCACGTCGATCCTGTTGCTGACCCTGGCGGTGCTGGCCATCCGCTACGGGCACATCCGGTATTCGTATGGGGACAAGGAGTAGCTTGGTTCCTGAGCGGGCGCCACCCACGCCGCCTACCTGGCAGCAGACACAAGTCGATCACACGGCAATCGCCATCGACCATCCGGAACAGGATTACTCGGCCGTCATCGGTTATTGACCGCAACCTCCACTGTGACAACATGCCGACCTGACGCCAGTGTCGTCGGAATGGCCCATCGGTGCCGTCGATGCCGGCGATATTCTGGCTCAAACAGGGACCGGCACCATGAACGACACAGGTTCGCTTGAAGCATCGGAGCGCAGGACATCGGACCTGCGCATTGCCCCCGCCTTCTGCGCGAAGCTTAACCTTGCAGATTTTCAGAATGCCGTTCCGATACTCCGGGAGCTGAGTGTCGTCAACGATACGACCGAGAACCTGGCTGAGCTCGACCTGAGCATCGAATCGACGCCGGCTTTCCTGAAGACCAAGCATTGGTACATCGACATAATCAGTGCCGGTCAGCACTGCCATATCGCGGATCTGGATGTTCAACTCGATGGCGCCCAGTTGGCTCGGCTGACCGAAGCCGAGACGGCAACCGTTTCTTGGACATTGCGCCGTCGTGATCAAAATGGCGATGCGCTGGCAAGACTCGAACAAACCGTCGAACTTCTGCCTCGCAACCAATGGGGGGGCATATCTCACCTGCCCGACATGGTTGCGGCTTTCGTCCAGCCCAATGAGCCTGCCGTCGAGCGGTTACTGAAGCAGACGGCCGAGGTGTTGCGCAAGAACGGCAAGAATCCGGCATTGGATGGTTACAAGGGCGGTTCGAAAAGGGCCTGGGAACTGACTTCCGGTATCTGGAGTGCGGTGGCGGCGATGGGCCTGGACTATGCGTTGCCCCCCGCGAGCTTCGAGCATGCCGGCCAGAAAGTGCGTGGGCCTGAACAAATTGTCGAATCCGGCTTGGCAACGTGCCTCGATCTTGCCTTGTTCTTCTGCTCGGCCATCGAACAGGCCGGGCTGAATCCGCTGCTGGTCTTCACCCGGGGACATGCCTTTGCCGGTGTGTGGCTCAAGAGTGAAGAATTTTCCACCTCGGTGGTGGATGACATCACGGCCTTGCGCAAGCGAGTCAAGCTCAGGGAACTGGTGCTTTTCGAGACCACCGTCGCCACCCACCGGCCGGCGCCTACGTTCTCTCACGCCGTGGAACTTGGCGCGAGACACGTCGCGGAGGAAAACGAAGAAGCCTTTGAATTGGCGGTGGACATCCGTCGGGCACGACTGCAACGGATCAAACCCCTGGCCAGCGCCGAGGTGCACGGGACGACAGCCCCAGTCGAGACACCGCCAGTTGTGGAACCGGCCTTCGACGAAGCTCCTGATCTACCTGACGATGATGCCGCCGCCGAACCGGATCCCGCCACACTGAATCCCAAGGACCGATTGGCACGTTGGCAGCGCAAATTGCTGGACCTGTCCTTGCGCAATAACCTGCTGAATTTTCGCAGCGGGAAAAAGGCCATCAAGGTCGAGGCACCGGACCCCGGCGCTTTGGAAGACCGGCTTTCGGACGGTCAGGCTCTGCGCCTGCTCGCCAGGCCAGCCCTCATGGACGGCGCCGATCCACGGAATCAGGCGATCCATGAAGGCCGCGAACGAGAAGACCTGCGCCGGGAACATGCTCGCGATGCCTTGAGTCGGCGCGAGGTGTTCGTGGACCTGCCCCAAGATGAACTGGATGCCCGGTTGGTGGAGCTGTTCCGCGCCGCGCGGTCCACATTGCAGGAAGGGGGTGCGAATACCCTGTTTCTCGCCATCGGCTTTCTTTCCTGGACCCGGGAAGACAAGGCGGGGGCACGCTATCGCGCACCGCTGATCCTTGTTCCGGTGAATCTGAACCGCCGCAGCGTGCGTTCCGGCTTCACCCTGACCCTTCATGACGATGAGCCCCGCTTCAATCCGACTCTGATCGAGATGCTGCGTCAGGATTTCAAGCTGAACCTGGGTGTGGCCGATGGGGAACTACCCAAGGACGATGCCGGCCTGGACGTGGCCGGTATCTGGAAAACAGTCTCCCACGCAATCAAGGACATCAAGGGATGGGAGGTGACGGAAGACGTGGTACTGGCCATGTTCTCCTTTGCCAAGTACCTCATGTGGAAGGATTTGACCGAACGTACTGATCAATTGCGCCAAAACCCGGTGGTACGTCACCTGATCGACTCGCCACGTGAGAACTATCCATCCGGAATCGATTTCCCGAATGTGAAATGGCTCGACCAGGATTTGCCTCCCGAACGGACCTTCTGTCCCCTGCCCGCCGATTCCTCCCAGCTCTCCGCCGTCATGGCCGCCGCTCGCGGCAAGGATTTCGTCCTCGTGGGACCGCCCGGCACAGGCAAGAGCCAGACCATCGCCAACCTCATCGCCCAATGCCTCGCGGAAGACAAGAGGGTGCTGTTCGTCTCGGAGAAGATCGCAGCCCTCGATGTGGTCTACCGCCGCCTTCGTGAAGTCGGTCTGGGCGAATTCTGTCTGGAACTGCATTCCAATAAGGCCAGGAAACTGGATGTGCTCGCCCAGCTCCAGCAGGCCTGGGAAGCGAAGGGCGTGGTAGATGCGGACTCTTGGCGCGCCGAAGCGCAGCGTTTGCGGAACCTGCGCGACCAACTCAACGGCTATGTCGAGCGTTTGCATCTTCGCCATGGCAATGGAATGACCATTTTCGAAGCGATCGGGCGGGTCGTCGACGGCGAGGATATCCCCCCTTTGGGACTTTCCTGGAGTGGGCCGAATATCCATGAGCTGCCAGCCATGGAAACGCTCCGCGAGGTGGCTGATCGGCTGGAGGTCAACTCCCAGGCCGTGGGACGGGACGCCCTGCTGTCGCATCCCCTCGCCGTCGTCGGCCATCGGGATTGGTCCCCAACCTGGCAACAAACGCTGATCGAGACCGCCAGAAAGCTGATTTCCGCCGCGCGGACCGTGGCTCAGGCCGGCACGCACTTTTCCGAGGCGGTCGGGTTGCCGGAGATGTCGCTAAACCGTCATGTCCGTGGCGCCCTGGCCATCTTGGCCAGAACCCTGCCCCAGACAGCCGGGCGGGATTGGAGTTTCGTCTTGCGGCCCGACGCGAAGACGTTGGTTGACCGCTTGCAAGAAGCCATGGCCTTGTTGGCTGAACATCAAAGCCACAGTGCAGCCCTGTCACCACCCTGGCCCGATTCGGTGATCAGCGCCTGTAAACAAGGGTTGCAGTTACTAAAGAGCCGGCAGGATACCCATGCCCAGCTGGGCCAACCCTGGCCAAAGAATACGGTCCTGGAATTCAAGAAGGGTTTGGCGCTGCTGGACAGCATCAATCAAGCGATGAAACAGCTATCCGTCAGCTACGGCGAGCAGGTCGAGCAGTTGAACGTGGCCCAGCTCCAACGCGAGTGGGGCAAGGCCGAAAAAGCCATGTGGCCCCTCTCCTGGTTGGCAAAGCGAAGAATCAGCAAGGCACTCGACGCCGTTGTGACCGGAGAGGGTGAGCCCGATGTCGCCAGGGACCTGCGCACCTGGGTCGAAATCCGGGCCTTGCGTTCTCAGGTTGTGGCCCTGGACCTGGGTGCTGAGACCGACGGAATCTGGGCCGGATTGAAGACCAAAGCGGATTTGGCTCAATGTGCCCTGCGCTTCCAATTGGCGCTCAGCGCCGCGAGAAACGAACAGTCGTGGGAAGACACCGGGTTCGAACCGATTGCGGAGGGCCGTTGTGGGGAGCGGCTTGCGAATGAGTTGAAGCGGCTGCGGACACTCCGAGAACTGGATAGTCAGTTGGCGGCGCTGGAACACCTCGGTCCGGCCACCGAATCGCTGTGGGCGGGGCGCGGCACACGCACCGAATCCCTGTTGGCGGCGCTGCGTTTCCAGGAGGCCATGCAAGCCCTGCGGGAGTCCGGTTCGCTCAGCGATGAGCACAACGCCGTGTCAGCAGGGGAGTGTGGTACGACCATGGCTGCGGATTTCCACCACCTGCGCCAGCGGGCACTGGTCGAACGGCGTCTTTCCGCCTACGACGACCTATCCAGACTCACGGCCGGGCTATGGGCGGGTCTGCGGACCCGGACAAGTGAAGTGGGGAAGGCCCTGAAATTTCAGTCCTCCATTGCCGCCGTGGTTTCGAACCTCGCCAGCACGCCGGAAGCCATCGGGACGATCAAGGGTGCACTGGACCGGCTCATCGGTGCCGGCAATGCCCTGTTGGAGCCGGGTGGCCCTATCGCGGCGGCTGGCGATGCCTATCTCCAGGCCTGGGCAGCCCTGCAACCCACCATAAACCGGTTGGCATCGGCGGGCGGGTTCCCGGATGCGGCCAGGACCCGGTTCGGCGAGCAGCCCCTCGACGAACTGGTCCAGCACTGCGAGGCCATCATCCAATCCGAAAACCGGCTGCATGCCTGGTGTGCCTGGCGCAAGGTCTGTGGCGAGGCCATGGTTCTCGGCCTGGGCAATCTGGTTTCCGCCATCGAGCATGGTTCGGTGGCTCAGGGCAAGGTACGCCGGGCGTTCGAGACCGATTACAGCCGCTGGTGGCTCAATGCCGTGGTGGATGAGGAACAGGCCATCCGGACCTTCGTATCGGCCGAGCACGAAAAGCGCATCAGCGATTTCCGGGCACTGGACGAGCGTTTTACCGCGCTGACCCGGGATTGGATCAGAGCGCGTCTCTGTGCCGAAATGCCGAGCCAGGACAATGTCACCCGCAACTCGGAATGGGGCACCCTGCGCCATGAAATGAACAAGAAGAAGCGCCACATGCCCTTGCGCGAACTGATGGCTGGCATCCCCACCGCGCTAACCAAGCTGACCCCTTGCCTGCTCATGAGCCCCCTGTCCATCGCCCAATACCTGGCCGCCGACGCGACCAGCTTCGATGTGGTGGTTTTCGACGAAGCCTCCCAAATCCCGGTATGGGATGCCGTGGGCGCCATCGCGCGGGGCAAACAGGTGGTCATGGTGGGGGATCCCAAGCAACTGCCACCCACCAATTTCTTCGATCGGGCCGAATCCGACCTGGACGACGAAGACGTGGAAGGCGATCTGGAGAGCATCCTCGACGAATGCCTGGGCGCCAGCCTGCCCACCATGAATCTGGCCTGGCATTACCGCAGCCGCAACGAAAGCCTGATTGCCTTCTCCAACCATCGTTACTACGGTGGCTTGCTGGTCACATTCCCGTCCCCCGTCACCGAAGATCGGGCCGTGAGCTTCCACCCCGTCAGTGGCACCTATGAAAAAGGCGGCGCCCGCATCAACAAGGCCGAGGCCAAAGCCCTGGTCACCGATCTGGTCGGCCGCCTCAAGTCGCCGGGTTTCCGCGAGTCCAAGCTCACCATCGGCGTGGTTACCTTCAACACCGAACAGCAGGGGCTCATCGAAGACCTGCTGGATGAAGAGCGGCGCAAGGATCCATCCATCGAACCCTGGTTCTCGGAAGCAGAATTGGAGCCCGTGTTCGTCAAGAACCTGGAAAGCGTTCAAGGCGACGAGCGCGACATCATGTACTTCTCCATCACCTACGGCCCGGATTTGCACGGTGCGGTCTCCATGAACTTCGGCCCCATGAACCGGGCCGGCGGTGAGCGCCGACTGAACGTCGCGATTACCCGCGCCCGTCATGAACTGCGCGTGTTCTCAAGCCTCAAGGCCGAGCAGATGGACCTGACGCGTACCCAGGCTGAAGGTGTGCGAGACCTCAAGCTGTTCCTCGAATTCGCTGAACGCGGCACCCGCGCCTTAGCCGAGGCTCATTCCGGCAGCCGGGGCGGTTTCGACAGCCCATTCGAAGCAGCCGTCGCCGCCGCCCTGGCCCGGAAGGGTTGGCAACTACACACCCAGGTCGGCGCATCGGCCTTCCGCATCGACTTGGCCGTCGTCCATCCCGATGCAAAAGGCGTCTACCTGAGCGGCATCGAATGCGACGGTGCCACCTACCACCGCTCGGCAACCGCCCGCGACCGCGACAAGCTGCGGGAACAGGTGCTGCGTGGCCTGGGCTGGGACATCCTGCGGGTCTGGTCGACGGACTGGTGGATCGATGCCGCCGGCACTTTGGATAAGCTGGACGGCAAACTGCGGGCATTGCTGGAAGCCAGCCGGGCAAAGCGCGCGGAAGCTGCGGAGAAGGAGGTGGCACGCCAGAAAGCGGAAGAAGCCAATGCCAAGGCCATGGCGGACGAGCCGAGGACGCAACAGGGAGAAGAGGGCTGTGAGCATGCCGCCACCTCACGATCAGACAGCGTGCAATCCAACGTGACCCAGGGTCAGGCAATCGCCGGGGTATACGCCAGGAACGCACCGGAAGCGCCTACCGCGTCAGCCCCGGTGTTCGTGGAGGCCGACCCTCTCTCCGTGGCGGATGGTGTTAGCCCCGATGCCTTTTTCGAGGCCACCTACGACACGATCCTCGTCAGCATGATTGCCCACGTGGTCGAGGTCGAAGGTCCAGTGCTGGATGGGGTGCTTGCCCGTCGCATCGCCAGGGCGCATGGCTGGCACCGGACCGGTTCGCGTATCCGGGAGAGGGTCAAACGGCTGGCGGCCAAACATTTCAAGACGACCGAGGAGGATGTTGGGACGTTCTACTGGCCTGTGGGGATAAGTCTGGATGGGCCTGTCGCGTTCCGAAAACCAGCCGCTGAATCGGTCAGGGCGGTGGATGAGATTTGTATGGCGGAGTTGTGCGCTCTAGCAAAGCAGGTGACCGTGGCTGGATCCGTGGGAGAAAGTGCGATTTCAGCCATGGCGAGGGAAATCGGGCTGCATCAGATAAGAACAGCGAGTCGGAGTCGGCTTGAAAGGGCAATGCAAATAGAACTGGGGTTGCCCTGATGCATAGCTGTAGCGTCCCGGACGATCATATCGAAAAGCGACGGTTTCCGTTATTCTTT
>CAYTRH010000142.1:0-7388 GCA_964440155.1 uncultured Thiobacillus sp.
TGGGGCGGGGCGATCAGCGCGATCCAGCGCGGCTCGCGCGACAGCACGGCCAGCGCCGGCAGCAGCAGGCTGACTTCGCCGATGCCCGGTACGCGCGGGATCAGTTCGGTCAGCGCGCCGCGTGGCCAGCCGCCACCGGGTAGCAGGGCATCCAGGGCGGCGTGGCCGGTGGCGATGCCGGTCGGGGCGGACAGTTGCGGCCGGTCGCCGCGCCAGATGCCGGGGTGGCGCAGCAGGGTCTGCAGGGCCGGGGTCATGGCACGTCCGCGCGGATCAGGCCGACGACGATGCCCTCGATCTCCACCTGCTGGGTGTCCGCATCCGGCATGATGTCGGCGAAATCCGGATGCGCCGCGCGCAGTTCCAGGCGCCCACCGTGGCGCCACAGGCGCTTGACGGTGACTTCGTGGCCGACGCGCGCCACCACCACTTGGCCGGAGCGCGCCTCGCGCGTGGCATGCACCGCCAGCCAGTCGCCATCGAGGATGCCGGCGTCGCGCATGGACTGGCCGGTCACGCGCAGCAGGTAATCGGCGCGCGGATGGAACAGCGCCGGGTCCACCGGGCAATGGCGCTGGATGTTCTGTTCCGTCAGCAGCGGCGAGCCCGCTGCGACCTCGCCGATCAGCGGCAGCCTGGCCGGCGCCGCGTCATCCTGGTCCAGGCCCAGCAGACGGATGCCGCGCGGAATGTCCGGCGCCAGTTCGATCGCGCCCTTGCGTGCCAGTGCCTCCAGATGGCCGGTGACCGCATTGATCGAACGGAAGGCGAAATGCCGGGCGATTTCCGCGCGCGAGGGTGGAAAGCCGGCCTCGGCCTGGTAATCGCGGATGAACTGCCAGATGGCCGACTGACGGGGGGTGAGCGGGTCCATGGGCTTTCGGGTGGCACTTGAATACTGTCATTATATACAGTAGTGTCAGTGCATACAGTCCATGGTGAAAGGTCTCCATGTCCCAGGCGCTCGATACCTGCTTCGATGCGGATCCTGCCCCGCAAAGCGTCACGCCACCCGCACCGGCGGCCGACATCGGCCGGCTCATCGCCGCGCTGAAGCGCAAGTACCGCAACCGCATCACCGGCGAACTGTTGCTGCCGGCGCGCGCCGCGCGGCTGATGGCTTTTCCCGGCGGCCTGGATGTGCGCCTGTTGCATGCCCTGGCGGCGCGCGGCATCCACCGGCTGTACAGCCATCAACGCGAGGTCTGGGAGCACGTCGCGGCCGGCCGCCATTGCGTGGTGGTCATCCCCACCGCCTCGGGCAAGACGCTGTGCTACAACCTACCGGTGTTGCAGGCGGCCATCGCCACCGGCGCCAAGGCGCTGTATCTGTTCCCCACCAAGGCGCTGGCGCAGGACCAGGTGGCAGAGATACTCGCCCTCGACGAGGCGGGCGGGCTCGGCGTGCGCGCCTGCACCTTCGACGGCGACACGCCAAGCGATGCGCGCGCGGCGGTGCGCAGCAAGGGCGACATCGTGGTCTCCAACCCGGACATGCTGCACCAGGGCATCCTGCCGCACCACACCAAGTGGGCGCGTTTCTTCGAGGGGCTGCGCTACGTGGTGATCGACGAGATGCACGTGTATCGCGGCGTGTTCGGATCGCACATGGCCAACGTGCTGCGCAGGCTCCGGCGCATCTGTGCGTTCTACGGCGTGCAACCCACCTTCATCCTGTGTTCCGCCACCATCGCCAACCCGGCCGAGCTGGCGCAGATGCTGATCGGCATGCCGGTGGCGGCGGTCACCGAGTCTGGCGCGCCGCAGGGCGCGCGGCATCTGCTGCTGTGGAACCCGCCGCTGGTCAATCCCGACCTGGGCCTGCGCGCCTCGGCGCGCTCACAGTCCACCCGCATCGCCCGTCTGGCGGTGAAGGCGGGGCAGAAGACCATCGTGTTCGCCAATACCCGGCTGATGGTCGAGGTGCTGACCAAGTACCTGAAGGACGTGTTCGATCGCGACCCGCGCCGGCCGCCGCGCGTGCTGGCCTATCGCGGCGGCTATCTGCCGAGCGAGCGGCGCGCGGTCGAGCGCCGCCTGCGCGTCGGCGAGGTGGACTGCGTCATCACCACCAGCGCGCTGGAACTGGGTGTGGACATCGGCGCGCTCGACGTCTGCGTGCTCAATGGCTATCCCGGCAGCATCGCCGGCACCTGGCAGCGCCTGGGCCGCGCCGGCCGGCGTCAGCGCGCTGCGCTGGGCGTGCTGGTGGCCAGCAGCGAGGCGCTGGACCAGTACATCGTGCGCAACCCCGAGTTCTTCCTGGGCGCCTCGCCCGAGCATGCGCGCATCGCTCCGGACCAGTTGCTGATCCTGATGGATCACGTGCGCTGCGCCGCCTTCGAACTGCCGTTCCAGGATGGCGAACGCTTCGGCGGCGAGGATCTGCCGGCGCTGTTGGGCTATCTGCAGGAGCAGGGCGTGCTGCACCACGAGGCCGGCGCCTGGCACTGGATGGCGGACGGCTATCCGGCGGTGACGGTGAGCCTGCGCGCGGTGGCGGACGGCAATTTCGTCGTCATCGACACCACCGCCGGCGCCCAGGAGGTGGTGGCCGAGGTCGATTACAGCAGCGCGCCCATGACCCTGTACGAAGGCGCCATCTACATGGTGCAGGCCGCACCCTACCAGGTCGAGCGCCTGGACTGGGACGGGCGCAAGGCCTACGTCACGCGCACCCGCGCCGACTATTACACCGATGCCATCGATTACACCCGGCTGAAGATCCTCGACCGTTTCGATGCCGCCACGCACCCGCATGGCCTGTGCGCACATGGCGAAGTGCATCTGCTGCGGCGCGTGCCCGGCTACAAGAAAATCCGCTATTACACGCACGAGAACGTCGGCTACGGCAATATCAATCTGCCGGATCAGGAACTGCACACCAGTGCGGTATGGTGGCAGACCGATGCCGACGCGCTGGCCGCCGCCTTCCCCAGCCGCTGGCAGGCGCTGGACGGTTTTCTCGGCGCCGCGCATGCGCTGCATCTGGTCGCCGCCCTGCTCACCTTGAGCGAGCGCCGCGATCTCGGCCGTGCCGTCGGAGATGGTGAATCGACCTGGTCGGCCACGATCGGACCGGACGGGCGCGGCAGCCTGCGCGGCGCCGACGGCGCGCCGATGGATGTGGAGGCCGGACTGCGCGAGTTCCGTCCCACGGCGTTCCTGTATGACAACTACCCGGGCGGCATCGGCCTGTCGCAGCCGCTGTTCGAATTGCGCGATCGCGTGCTCGCCGGCGCGCTGGACCTGGTCGCCCGTTGCGCCTGCCGCCACGGCTGCCCGGCCTGTGTCGGCCCCATCCTCGCCGGCGAGGAGACGCGCGGCGAGTCGCCCAAGGCCGCGGCGTTGACGGTGCTGCGTCTGTTGCAGGCATGAGCATGGACGTGCGGGACCGCCTCGCGCGTCTGATCGCGCCACCGCGCGCGGCGCGAGCGAAGGAGGGGTCCGCGGCGGACGAACACGGCGCAGCCAACGCCGGTTCTGCAGCGGCCGTGACGCTGCCGGCCAGTCAGCAGTGGTACGAAGCAAGCCGCGCAAGCTCGCCCACCGCCATCGGTCCCTGGCGCAACGTCGTGCCCATCGACGATGCCGCCGTGGCCGGCCGTCTGGGCGGCCACGTGCTCGCGGCCGGTGTGGTGTTGGTGGAGACCCGGCTGCCGGCACATCACCGGCATGGGCGCGTCGCGCTCGACGGCTTGACACAGGCGCCGCTGCAAGCGCTCGTCGCCGACGCGCCGGCGGCCGAAGCGCTGCTGTTCCTCGACACCGAAACCACGGGCCTGGCCGGCGGCACCGGCACGTTGCCCTTCCTGCTCGGCCTGGCGCGCTTCGAAGGCGATGCGCTGTGCGTGCGCCAGTATTTCCTCACCGGCTTTCGCGGCGAGAGCGCCATGCTCGGTCATGCCCGGACTTGGCTGGAGGCGGCCGGTCACCTGGTCAGCTACAACGGCAAGCGCTTCGACCTGCCGCTGCTGCAAAGCCGTCATCGCCTGTGTCGCCTGTCGTGGCCGTTGGCCGGTAAACCGCATCTGGACCTGCTGCATCCCACCCGCGCCGCGTTCGCCGCGCATTGGCCCGACTGCCGGCTGCAACGCGCCGAAGCCGAACTGTTCGGCCTGATCCGGCGCCACGACCTGCCCGGCTGGCTGGTGCCGCAGGTGTGGAGCGGATTCGTGCGCACTGGCGTGCTCGGCGACGTCCCGCGCATCCTCGAACACAACCGCCTGGACGTGATCAGCCTGGTCGCGCTGACCGGCGAACTGGCCCACGTGCACGACCGCCCCGGCCATCGCCAGGCCGACGCCCATGCGCTGGCACGCAGCCATCTGCGCGGCGGCCGGCCTACTCAGGCGCTCGCCCATCTGGAAACCTGCCGGGCGGCGTTGGACGAAGCCGGCCTGCTGGCGTTGGCGCGGCTGTACCGCCGGCGGGGTGAATGGGACAAGGCGCGCGCCGTCTGGCAGCCATTGGCCGAGCGCGGTGTCATCGCTGCACTGCTGGCCTTGGCCAAGTATCACGAGCACGTGGCATGCGATTACGCCGGCGCATCGGCATGGTGCCGCCTGCTGGTGACGCACCAACCGGGCGAGCCGGCACACCGCGCGCGCCTTGCGCGCCTGGCGCGCAAGCTTGGGGCAGCGTCCGCGCCGACGTAATGAGGAACGGCCGTGAGCTTGCCGCGGGCAGTCATGTCCCGGGGGGCAAGCCGGCGGACCGTGTCCCTCACCCTTCGATCGAGGTTGTCGGGTTGAATGGTAAGATATCCGACTTGTGGGCGTTGCTCGTGCGCCGCTGTCTCAATGCTCGGCGGACGCTCGCCTGGGGGTAGGAATTGGATATAAGTTCCTGATTTCACGCTAATCGCGAAAGTGGCGGAATTGGTAGACGCACTGGATTTAGGTTCCAGCGCCCTCGGCGTGGGGGTTCGAGTCCCCCCTTTCGCACCATGTGACCGGGCTCGTTGTAGATCCCGGATTGATCGATCCTAAGGAAAACCTGATGACTGCTACTGTGGAAACCCTCGAAGGGCTCAATCGACGCCTGACCCTCAACCTCGATGCAGCCGCCATCGACGCCGAAGTGGGCAAGCGTCTGGCGCAGATCGCGCGCAACGTGCGCCTGGACGGTTTCCGTCCGGGCAAGGCACCGATGAAGCTGGTGGCGGCGCGTTACGGCGGCGAGGTGCGCGGCGAGGTGTTGAGCGATGCGTTGCAGAAGGCGTTTGCCGCGGCGGTCCAGGCCAACAATCTGGCCGTTGCCGGTTACCCGCGTTTCACGCCGGGCGAGGGCGGTGCGTTCAGCGCCACGTTCGAGGTCTATCCGGACATCACTCTGGGCGATCTGTCCGGTATCCAGGTGCAGCGCCCCATGGTCGAGGTGCAGGATGCCGATGTCGAACGCACGCTGGACGTGCTGCGCAAGCAGCGTGTGCAGTATCACGCCGTGGAACGCGAGTCGCGCGCCGGCGACCGGGTGCATGTCGACTATGTCGGGCGCATCGATGGCGAGCTGTTCCCCGGCGGCGAAGCCAAGGATTTTCCGCTGATCCTGGGTGAGGGCCGCACCCTGAAGGACTTCGAGGGTAATCTGGAAGGCATGCGCGCGGGCGAGCGGCGCACGTTCGACGTGGCTTTCCCGGCGGATTACTTTGCCAAGGAACTGGCCGGCAAGACCGCCAGTTTCGACGCGGAGCTGAAGTCCGTGCACGAGCCGCAGTATCCCGAGTTCAACGAGGCATTCGCACGATCGCTGGGGGTGAACGAGGGTGGCATGGACAAGCTGCGCGAGGAAGTACGCGCGAATCTGGCGCGCGAGGCGCGTCGCCGCATCCAGGCTCGGGTGAAGGAGCAGGTGCTCAACGGTCTGCTGGCGTGCACGCCGATCGATGTGCCCGAGAACCTGGTGGCGATGGAGCGCCAGACCCTGCACGAGAAAGCCGTTGCGGACCTGAAGGCGCGCGGCATGAAGGAAGCCGACATCAAACTGGGCGACGACGTGTTCGATGCGCAGGCACGGCGACGGGTGGCATTGGGGCTGCTCATGGACCACATCGCGCGGACCAATCAGATCGGGGTCGATGGCGAGCGGGTGAAGGCGCTGGTCAACGAGTTCGCGCAGAGTTACGAGGATCCGGACGAGGTGGTGCAGTGGTACATGCAGGATCCGGCGCGCCTCAACGAGGTGCGCGCGTTGGTGCTGGAGGAAGCGATCGTCGAATGGATCATGCAGCGAGCCAAGGTCAGCGACGAGACGATCACGTTGGAACAACTGATGGGGAGCAAATGATGAGCGGCTGGACGCAGGAGCCTTCCGGCCTGGGGTACATCCCCATGGTCATCGAACAAAGCGGGCGCGGCGAGCGCGCCTATGACATCTACTCGCGCCTGCTGAAGGAACGCGTGGTGTTCCTGGTGGGGCCGGTCAACGACATGACCGCCAACCTGGTGGTGGCGCAGTTGCTGTTCCTGGAGTCGGAGAATCCCGACAAGGACATCTACCTCTACATCAACTCGCCGGGCGGCAGTATCACCTCCGGCATGGGCATCTATGACACCATGCGCTTCATCAAGCCGGACGTATCGACGCTGTGCGTGGGTCAGGCTGCCAGCATGGGCGCCTTCCTGCTGTCCGCCGGTGCCAAGGGCAAGCGGTACGTGCTGCCCAATTCGCGTGTAATGATCCATCAGCCGCTGGGCGGCTTTCAGGGGCAGGCCACCGACATCGAGATCCATGCCAAGGAGATCCTCTACCTCAAGAGCCGGTTGAACAGTCTGCTGGCGGAGCATACCGGTCAATCGATCGAGACCATCGAACGTGATACCGAGCGCGACAACTTCATGAGCGCCGAAGCGGCGGTGGCTTATGGCCTGGCCGATAAAGTGCTGGCCAGCCGTGCCGACACTGCGTAAACTTGAGCAAATCGATCGGGTATTAACCACGGAGCGCAACCATGGCGGACAAGCAAGGCGACGACAAACTTCTCTACTGTTCCTTCTGCGGCAAGAGCCAGCACGAGGTGCGCAAACTGATCGCCGGTCCGTCGGTGTTCATCTGTGACGAGTGCGTCGATTTGTGTGTCGACATCATCCGCGAGGACGTCGGCAAGGACGCCGCCAAGGAAACCACCGACCGGCTGCCGTCGCCGCAGGAGATCAGCGCGGTGCTCGATCAGTATGTGATCGGTCAGGCCAAGGCGAAGAAGGCCCTCGCCGTGGCGGTGTACAACCACTACAAACGCCTGCGCCAGCCCGGCGGTGACAAGGACGACGACGTCGAGCTGGCCAAGAGCAACATCCTGTTGATCGGCCCCACCGGCTCCGGCAAGACCCTGCTGGCGCAGATCCTGGCCCGCCTGCTCAACGTGCCGTTCGTCATCGCCGACGCCA
>CAYTRH010000143.1:0-7347 GCA_964440155.1 uncultured Thiobacillus sp.
AGGTGGACGCACGCGGCTGCGAACTCGACAGCGACGGCGACGGCGTGGTCGATCGCCTCGACCAATGCCCGGACACCCCGCGCGGCGCCAAGGTGGACGCACGCGGCTGCGAACTCGACAGCGACGGCGACGGCGTGGTCGATCGCCTCGACCAATGCCCGGACACCCCGCGCGGCGCCAAGGTGGACGCACGCGGCTGCGAACTCGACAGCGACGGCGACGGCGTGGTCGATCGTCTCGACCGCTGCCCCAACACCCCCGCCGGCACCGCGGTCGACCAGCACGGCTGTCCCAAACCGGTGATCATCGAGTTGCGCGGCGTCAATTTCGACAACGACATGGCGGTGCTGCGCCCGGACGCCCGCGTGATCCTGGACGCTGCGGTCGCCACGCTGCGGCAGAACCCCGGCATCCGCGTGGAAATCGCCGGGCATACCGACGGCGTCGGCACCGATGCGCACAACCTCGACCTGTCGCAACGCCGTGCCCAGGCGGTGCTGGACTATTTCGTCGCGCGCGGCATCACCGCCGACCGCCTGAGCGCCCGCGGCTACGGCAAGAGCGAACCCATCGCCGACAACGATACGGCCGAAGGGCGCGCCGCCAACCGGCGGGTGGAGTTGCGCGTGCGCCAGTAGCGCAAGGGGCGCGTTGCCGGGCGCCAGCTCGGCGCCGCGCCCGGTCGGCGCACCGGCGCGAAAAAAGTCTCCTGCGTCCTGTCGAAAGGGATGACCCGCACGCCGTCCTCGAAACTCATCGGCTGACCGTCGCGGACCACATACTCGCCGCGCAAAGGCTGAATCCGCTCGGGAAAACCGGTGCAGTGCCGTCTCGAAGTCGGCGTGCCCGGCAGCCGCCGCCTTGATTTCCATGCCGAACATGTCGCCCGGGAGCGGATCGCGGGAGATTTGTTCGGCTTTCTCGATATCCAGCAGCCAGGCGAGCTGGCCCGGTTCCTGGAAGCGGTATTCTTGGTGATTCGATCACTGAGGTTCCCCTGGTTTTTCGTGCTCCAACCGATGGGGTTCATGCCACCGGTCTTTCCATCCGTTCAGCCGCGAGCCGGACGCAACGAGACGCCGGCCGCCCCTGACATGACTGGCACGCAACGTCACCCGATGTGCCGAAAATCGTCACCTCGACTCCTGATCATGTGTGCAACACATTGTTTTTACGTGGTTCGTCACGCTGGCACGAAGCTCGCTTCAGCCAGCCAGCGGCCCACCGGGCGCGACTTTTTGCAACCTCACAGGAGATCGAACATGATGCAACGTATCCAGGTCCGCCAGGCTCAGGGCGGTTTCACGCTGATCGAACTGCTGATCGTCATCGCCATCATTGGCATCCTCGCCGCGATCGCGGTGCCGAGTTATCAGAGCTATCGTGACCGTGCGCGTTTTGCCGAGGTGATCCAGGCAGCCAGCGGCCTCAAGGCAGCGGTTGAGCTTTGCTCGCAGTCAAGCCCCTTGGCCAGTTGCACGACCGCCTCAGGCTTGCCTTCCATTGCAGCGTTCGGCCGGGTCGCAAGTGTGACAGTTGCGGCGAACGGCGTCGTCACGGCGACCGGGTCGGGAGGAAATCTGCAGGGTATAACGTTCACGTTGACCCCGGATAATGGCGGCACGATCGGTAATCCGGTCACTTGGACACAAGGGGGCTCGTGCGTCCAAGCTGGTTTGTGCGCCCCTTCCAACTGATCCTGTTCGCGTAATCTCACGTCAGCCGGCCGAAAGGCCGGCTGTTGTTTTCATGGCGGCGTCCACCTACACACTGTCCCTAGCAAGGCTGCCGCTGGTCGGGGCGGTTGCCATCGGCTTTTTCCCGCAATGGTCCGCGTTCACCGCCACCCTGGTGCTGCTTTGGGCGGCCTTCACGCTGCCGGTGTGGCAAGACGGCCGTGCGCGTTTGGACCGCACCGACCTGCTGGCCTTGGCCTGGTTGCTGTGGCTGCCCATAACGCTCGCTTGGAGCAGTGTCGCCGATTTCAGTCAAGCCGTGGTATTCGCCCTCGCCTTGCTTCCCGCCGGGTTTCTGGTCTGGCGACGATGGCCGGACGCCCGGCGTGCTTGGCCATGGATGCAGGGGTTGCTGTGGCTGTTGGGCTTCGCGCTCGCCGCCTGGGGCATGCTGCAAGATCCGGCGACGACCTATGTGGGCAAGCCGGAGGGTCCGTACATCGACCCGAATGTCTATGCCGCCACCCTCAACCTGCTCTGGCTGCCGCTGACCGCGTTCTACCTGTATCCGCAGACAGGACGCGCACGCTGGATCGAGGGCGCGATGCTGTTGGTGCTGGGCACGCTCGCCACCGCGTTCTTCATGAGTGCTTCGCGTGGTGCCGGCTTGGCGGCGTTACTCCTTTTTCCTCTGATCTTCTGGCACGCCCGCAAACAGGCTGGATACGCTGAGCGGTCGATCAAGTGGCTGATCCTGGCGGCCTTGGGCTACGGCATCGGCCTGCTGGGCGTGGATCAGGACGTTGGCGGTCGCTTGGCGGAAACCCTGCGCAGCGGCGATTCAGCGCGCATGCAGCTGTGGCAGTCGACCTGGCAGATGATCGTGCAGCAACCCTGGCTGGGCTGGGGGTTCGGCAGCTTCCGCCTGCTGTATCCGGCGCACCGCGATCCGCTGGAAACCGGCTCCGGCGGCTATTGGAGTCACAACGATTACCTGCAGATCTGGCAGGAAGGCGGGCTGATCAGCCTTTTACTGGTGGTCGCCATCGCCGTGATGATGCTGCGCACGGCCTGGCGGGCGCTACGTGCAAACGATGAACAGGCGGGGGAACGCCTGGGGCTGATGGCAGGATGCCTGGCCATCTGGTTGCACGCCGGTGTCAATTTTCTGCTGTATTTCCCGACCATCAGCCTGCTCATGGGCATCTACTGGGCGCGTGCATTGGCGACAGAACCACGCATGTTGCCTACGCGTACCTACGCGCTCGCCGTCAAACCCGTGGTCGGCAATGCCTTGTGGTGGGGAGCGCTGATGATGTCGGGGTACGTGCTCGTCACTTCCGCGGTGATCAATTCCGGTGTGCTGTTTACACGTTCCGGCGAAACCCTGCTCGCGCGCATGGTTCCCGCATCACACCATGCAGCCATCGCCAACTGGCTGGCCATCCTCCGCCCAACGATGGCGCAACCGCGGCTGATCCTGGCAGCCCTTTATGATCAACGTCTGGGCGAATCGGGAACCGGGCACCACGCACTGGACGCAAAGCTTTTCGCGGCGGCCGATGCGGAACTGGCAGCGGCGCGCGAGGCGCTGCCCTGCCTGGTGTCTCTGGGTGTCATGCACATGGAATTTCTGTTGCGTCAATGGCGCTTCGCCAACGAAGCGGTCCCGGCAACGCGGGTGATCGCCATCGCGCGAGAAAACCTCGCCTGTCATCCAAGGCATGGATTGAGCCACGCTTACCTCGCGCTGGCACAGCACGCCCTGGGCGACACGGACGCGGCCAAGGCCACGTTACGCGAGGCCTATGACAAGGTGATCTATCAGGCGGAGCAGTATGCCTTGATTGCCACATGGCTGGAGATCAAGACAACACCCGCGCACCCGGACACGGTCGCAACGGCAAACCGGATACGCCAGCATCTCTTCGTTGCTGAATACAACCCGGCGAGAAAGATTCCGCTGCAACAGTGGGACGAGCTATTCCAGCAGATCGATCGGTTGGCGAGGTCGACGGCGCAGTAACGGTTACATCCAGCAGCGCGGGTCAAGCGCCAACAGATCAGGCCCCCAGCGCACTGGCTTGACGACTGTCCCGCCCCCAACCGGCATCGAGATCTGATGCACCGAGCACGCCCGGTCTCCGGCCGGGTGCCCGCCCGCGTGCTACACTGCCGCGCATTTCATAACCTTGAGTCGGCCGGCCGCCGGACCCGAGGATGGCGGAAGACAGCGATCTCGAACGCACCGAACCGGCATCGCAGCGCAAGCTCGATCAGGCGCGCGAGCAGGGCAACGTTCCCCGCTCGCGCGAGCTGGCCACCTTTGCCATCCTGCTGGCCAGCGTCGGCGTGGTGGCGTTCATGGGTCTGTACATGCTGCGCGGCCTGGAGGGCGTCATGCGCAACGGCATGCGCTTCGACGGCGCCGACATCGCGCATGCCGGCATGATGGTGCGCAGCCTGCATCAGGCGATGATCGACGGTTTGCTGGTGCTGCTGCCCATGGCGGTGGCGGTGGTGATCGCGGCGGTGGCGGCCAACATCCTGGTGTCCGGTTGGGTGTTCAGCACCAAGGCGTTCCAGCCCGACCTGGCCAAGCTCGATCCGATCAAGGGCATCGCCCGCATGTTCTCGCGCCAGTCGCTGGTGGAGCTGGTCAAGGCGGTGCTCAAGGGCGCGCTGATCGCCGGCGTGGCGGGCTGGATGATCTGGCTCCAGCACGACGGCATCCTGTCGCTGTCGAGCGAGCCGCTGGACGCCGCGATGGCGCATTTCGCGCAGATCACGCTGCTGACCTTTCTCGCCGCGGCCGGGGCGTATGCGCTGATCGTGGTGTTGGACGTGCCGTTCCAGATCTGGCATCACCGCCACGGACTGCGCATGACCAAACAGGAGCTGCGCCAGGAAGCCAAGGAGATGGAGGGCGATCCGCAGATCAAGGCACGCGTGCGTTCGTTGCAGCGCGAGGCGGCGCGCCGGCGCATGATGCAGGCGGTGCCCAAGGCCGACGTGGTGGTCACCAACCCGCTGCATTTCGCGGTGGCGCTGAGGTACGACGAGGGCCGCATGGCGGCGCCGCAACTGGTGGCCAAGGGTTCGCAACTGGTGGCGGAACGCATCAAGGAGATTGCCCGCGAGCACCGCGTGCCCATCGTCGAAGCGCCTCCGCTGGCGCGCGCGCTGCACCGGCACGTGGACATCGGCGACACCATCCCCGATACCCTGTTCACCGCCGTGGCGCAGGTGCTGGCCTACGTCTATCAGCTCAACCGCTCGCTCAACCCCGAGCCGCCTGCCGACTGGCGCGTGCCGCCGGAACTGGACCCGCTCGCCGCCGGAGGCGCCGCATCGCCCCAGCCTGACACCGGGGCGGCGTGATGGCGCAGGCCCTGGCCGACACCGGCGTGCTGCACCTGCAGCGCCTGGCCGCACCGGTACTGGTGGTACTGGTGCTGGCGATGATGATCCTGCCGTTGCCGCCGGTGATGCTGGACATGCTGTTCACGTTCAACATCGCGCTGTCGATGATCGTGCTGTTGATCAGCCTGTATACGCTGAAGCCGCTGGAGTTCTCGATCTTTCCGACGGTCCTGTTGATCACCACGCTGCTGCGCCTGTCGCTCAACGTCGCGTCGACGCGCATCGTGCTGCTGGAGGGGCATACCGGCTCGGATGCCGCCGGCAAGGTGATCGAGGCGTTCGGCCTGTTTCTGGTGGGCGGCAATTACACCGTGGGTCTGATCGTGTTCCTGATCCTGGTGCTGATCAACTTCATGGTCATCACCAAGGGCGCAGGGCGCATCGCCGAGGTATCGGCGCGCTTCACGCTGGATGCCATGCCGGGCAAGCAGATGGCGATCGATGCCGATCTCAACGCCGGACTGATCGGCGAGGACGAGGCACGTCGCCGGCGCGCGGAGATTGCGCGCGAGGCGGATTTCTACGGTGCCATGGACGGTGCCTCCAAGTTCGTGCGCGGCGATGCGGTGGCGGGCATCGTCATCATGCTGATCAACGTCATCGGCGGCCTGATCGTCGGCATCGCCCAGCACGACATGAGCCTGGCCAGCGCCGCCAGCAACTACACCCTGCTGGCCATCGGCGACGGCCTGGTGGCGCAGATCCCGGCACTAGTGATCTCCACCGCTGCCGGCATCGTGGTGTCGCGCGTGTCCAGCGAGCAGGACCTCAACCAGCAGTTCATCGGCCAGGTGTTCGGGCGGCCGCAGGCGCTGTTCATGACCGCCGGCATCCTCACGCTGCTGGGCCTGATCCCGGGCATGCCGCACACCGCCTTCCTGCTGATCGGCAGTCTGCTGGCGGCGGCCGGCTACTGGGTGTCGCGCCTCGGCGCGCGCGAAGCCGCGGCGGCGGCGGCATTGCAGGAGGCCGCAGCGCCGCCGCCGGAGGAACCGCTGGAAGTCAGTTGGCAGGATGTCGCGCCGGTGGACCGGCTGGGCCTGGAGGTGGGCTATCGCCTGGTGCCGCTGGTCGATCGCCAGCAGGACGGCGAGCTGTTGCGCCGCATCCGCGGCATCCGCAAGAAGATCGCGCAGGATCTGGGCTTCCTGGTGCCGGCGGTGCACATCCGCGACAACCTGCAACTCAAGCCCAACGGCTACCGCATGACCTTGAAGGGTGTGGCCATCGCCGAGGGCGAGGCGCTGGCCGGCAAGTTTCTGGCCATCAATCCCGGCCGCGTGCTCGGCACCGTGCACGGCCAGGCGGCGACCGATCCGGCCTACGGCCTGCCGGCGGTGTGGATAGACGCCAACCTGCGCGATCAGGCGCAGACCTACGGCTATACCGTGGTGGATGCCAGCACCGTGATCGCCACGCATCTGACCAAGGTGATCCAGGAGCACGCGCCGGAACTGCTGGGACGCGAAGAGACCCAGCAACTGCTCGATCACGTCGCCCGCCAGCATGGCAAGCTGGTGGAGGATCTGACGCCCAAGCTGCTGCCGGTGGCGACGGTGCAGAAGGTGCTGCAACACCTGCTGGAGGAACAGGTACACATCCGCGACATGCGTACCATCCTGGAGACGTTGAGCGAGCATGCGCCGCGCACGCAGGACGCCGACGAGCTGACCAGCGCGGTCAGAACCGCGTTGGGCCGTGCTATCATCCATGAAACCTTTGGAGGAGCGCAGGAATTGCTGGTGATGGCCCTGGAGCCTAACCTGGAGCACATCCTGATGCAGGCCCTGGCTTCCCGTGGTGACACGGGGATAGGACTGGAACCCGGACTGGCGGAGCGCCTGGTGCGGGAGACGGTTCAGGCCGTGGAGCGGCAGGAGAACGCGGGTCGACCCGCGGTATTGCTGTCGCCGCCCGCCATCCGCCCGGTGCTGGCGCGCTTCCTGCGCCGTTCCGCGCCGACGCTCAAGGTGCTGTCGCACGCCGAGATTCCCGACGGCAAGACCATACGCATCGTCACCCTGATCGGTAGCGGCGCATGATCAAGAAGTTCCACGCCCAGACCACGCGCGATGCGCTGCGCCAGGTGCGCGACGCGCTCGGCGCCAATGCCATCATTCTGTCCAATCGCCAGGTCGCCGGCGGCGTGGAGATCATCGCCGTGGCCGACATGGACATGGCCGCGCTGGCGGCGCAGGCGGAACCGGCGCTGTGGCGCGACAGCGCGCCGCGCGCGCGCACGGCTCCA
>CAYTRH010000144.1:0-5072 GCA_964440155.1 uncultured Thiobacillus sp.
GGCGGACGCGGCCGCGGCGGGCGAGGTGGCGCACGATGCCATGCTGCGCGCGGCGGTCGCGCGCGATCATGCACGTACCGATGCCATGCTGCGGGCCGAGCGCGAGCGCGCCTTGCCGTGGCGCCTGCTGGTGCTGGCATTGCTCGCCATCGCCGTGGTGGGCGCCGTGATCTGGGTGATGCAGCGGCCCACGCCGATCCAGCCCGACGTGGTACCGGTCAACGCGGACTGCGCCGCGGTGCTGGCCCCGGGTGTGAACTGGCGCGGCTGCCGCCACGCCGGGCTCAGCGCGCCGGGCGTGCACGCGCGCGGTGCGTTGCTGGAAGGCTCGCAGCTCGACGATGCCGTGCTCGCCCAGGCCGACCTGGCCTATGGCTTCATGCGCGGTGCGAGTCTGCGTAACGCCGATCTGAGTGGCGCCACGCTGACCGGTGCCGATCTGAATGCTGCCGATCTATCCGGGGCCAATCTCAGCGGCGCCGATTTGCGCCAGGCCGTGTTGCGTGGCGCCCGCATCACCGGCGTGCGCCTGCACCAGGCCCGGTTGGATGGTGCGGTGTGGACCGATGGGCGTGTATGCCAACCGGCGTCGATCGGGGAATGTCGGTGAAGTCGGTCAGTTCGCGCGCCAACGATGATTACCGGGCCCTGCTCACGCTGGCGTGCGAGCCCCGCAGCCGTCGCCGGTTACGGCGCACCTTGCTCGACGGCGAGCACTTGTTGACCGAAGCGCTCGCCGCCGGACTGCGGCCGCGCCGTTTGATCTACGCGTACGGCCACCAAGCGCGCGCCGAGCATTGGCAGGCGCGCATGCCCGACGTGCCGGCGATGTGTCTCGCCGACGCCCTGTTCGCGACCTTGAGTCCGGTGGATACGCCCAGCGGCATCCTGGCGGAGATCGACATCCCGGACGCGCGCGGCCGACCGGACGATGGCGCGGTACTGCTCGAACGCGTGCAGGATCCCGGCAATCTCGGCGCCATTCTGCGCGTTGCCGCGGCCGCGGGCGTGGGCACGGTGATGATGTCCGCCGGCTGTGCGGAGGCCTGGTCGCCGAAATGCCTGCGCGGCGCGCAGGGGGCGCATTTCCGCCTGGACATCGTCGAGCGGGTGGCGCTGGCCGATGCCATCGCGGCACTGGCGCTGCCGGTTTACGCCGCCAGTCTGGGGGCTGCGCGCGAGCTGTATCAACTGGATCTGCGCGCCCCGGCCGCGTTCCTGTTCGGCAACGAGGGGGCCGGCCTGAGCGAGACGCTTTTGCAGCGGAGCACGCCGTTCAGGATACCGATGCCGGGTGGCATGGAATCGCTCAATGTCGCCACCGCCGCGGCCGTCTGCCTGTTCGAGCGCGTCCGCCAGCGGCGCGTGCCGGAGATGTCCGCGCCTGTGTCATAATTCCCACCTTTTTCGATTTTCGACGCCCACGCGCGCATGCAGCCCCGCACTCTCTACGACAAGCTTTGGGACGCCCATGTGGTGCACGTCGAGCCGGATGGCACGACGCTGCTGTATATCGATCGTCATCTGGTGCACGAGGTCACCAGCCCGCAGGCGTTCGATGGGCTGCGCCTGCATGGCCGTACGCCTTGGCGGGTCGCGACCGTGCTGGCGACGCCGGACCACAACGTGCCGACGCAGGACCGCAGCGCCGGCATCGCCGACCCGGTATCGCGCACCCAGGTCGAGACGCTGGATACCAATTGCCGCGAGTTCGGGCTGGACGAGTTCCGCATGGATGATCGTCGCCAGGGCATCGTGCATGTCATCGGCCCCGAGCAGGGCTTCACCCAACCCGGTGTCACGCTGGTGTGCGGCGACTCGCATACCAGCACGCATGGTGCCTTCGCCGCGCTGGCGTTCGGCATCGGCACCTCGGAGGTCGAGCACGTGCTGGCCACGCAATGCCTGTGGCAGAAGAAATCGAAAAGCATGCTGGTGCGCGTCGACGGCCGGCTGGGGCGTGGTGTCACCGCCAAGGATCTGGTGCTGGCGGTGATCGGCCGCATCGGCACCGCCGGTGGCACCGGCTATGCCATCGAATTCGCCGGCGAGGCGGTGCGCGCGCTGTCCATGGAAGGTCGCATGACCATCTGCAACATGGCCATCGAGGCCGGCGCGCGCGCCGGCATGGTGGCGGTGGACGACACCACCATCGCCTATCTGCGCGAGCGTCCGCGCGCCCCCAAGGGTGAATTGTGGGACCGCGCGGTGGCCTACTGGCGTACCCTGGTCAGCGACCCGGATGCGCCTTTCGACCGGGTGGTCGAGCTCGATGCCGCCGCCATCCGTCCGCAAGTGACCTGGGGCACCTCGCCGGAAATGGTGGCGCCGGTGGATGCGCGCGTGCCCCACCCGGATGAGGCGCCGGATGCGGTGAAACGGGCCGACTGGCAACGCGCGCTGCACTACATGGGCCTGGAGCCGGGCACGGCCATCGCCGACATCGCCGTGGACAAGGTGTTCATCGGCTCCTGCACCAATTCGCGCATCGAGGATCTGCGCGAGGCCGCCTCAGTGGCGCGCGGTCGCCGGGTGGCGGACAACGTCCGTCTGGCCATGGTGGTGCCCGGCTCGGGGCTGGTCAAGGCGCAGGCCGAGGCCGAGGGTCTGGATCGCGTGTTCCGTGATGCCGGCTTCGAATGGCGCGAACCGGGCTGTTCCATGTGCCTGGCGATGAATGCCGACCGGCTGGAGCCCGGCGAACGCTGCGCCTCCACGTCCAACCGCAACTTCGAGGGCCGCCAGGGTCAGGGCGGCCGCACCCACCTGGTCAGTCCGGCCATGGCCGCGGCAGCGGCGGTCCATGGACATTTCGTCGATGTGAGAGAGGTACTGTCATGACTCCGCGCAATCTGATCATCCTCGGTGTCGTCAAGCTGGCGTTGATCGCCATCGCCGTCGGCGTGGTGTTCTCCATGTACGGCTGCAATACCATGCGTGGTATCGGCCAGGACATCGAAAAGGCCGGCGAGGCCATCCAGAGATCGACACGATGAGGCCGTTCACGACCCTGCACGGGCTGGTGGCGCCGCTGGATCGCGCCAACGTCGACACCGACGCCATCATTCCCAAACAGTTTCTGAAGTCGATCAAGCGGACCGGTTTCGGCCCCAACGCGTTCGACGAGTGGCGTTATCTGGATCACGGCGAGCCGGGCATGGACAACGCCAAACGCCCGCTCAATCCGGATTTTGTGCTCAACCAGCCGCGTTATCAGGGGGCTTCCATCCTATTGACGCGGGACAACTTCGGCTGCGGCTCGTCGCGCGAGCATGCGCCCTGGGCGTTGGAGGACTATGGTTTTCGCGCGCTGATCGCGCCTTCGTTCGCCGACATCTTTTACAACAACTGTTTCAAGAATGGTCTGCTACCCATCGTGCTGCCGGCGGACACCGTCGATCGCCTGTTCCGCGAGACGTTCGCCCAAGCGGGCTACCGTCTCACCATCGATCTGGCAGCACAGACCATCACCACGCCGACGGGCGAGATCATCCCGTTCGATGTCGATGGCGAGCGTAAACACCGCCTGATCAATGGTCTGGACGACATCGCACTGACACTGCAACACACGGACAAGATTCGCGCTTATGAGACGCGGCGCAAGGGCGAGGCGCCGTGGCTGTTCGCTTGAAAGGACGCTATGAAACTCGCGGTATTGCCGGGTGACGGCATCGGTCCGGAGATCGTCGCGCAGGCGGTCAAGGTGTTGGAGGTATTGCGCGGCGACGGCATGGCCATCGAAATGGAACATGCGCCGATCGGCGGCGCCGGCTACGACGCCGCCGGCGATCCGTTGCCGGAGGCTACGCTACGGCTGGCACGCGAGGCGGACGCGGTGCTGCTCGGTGCGGTCGGTGGGCCGCAGTACGACGCGCTGGACCGGCCGCTGCGCCCCGAGCGCGGTCTGCTGCGCATCCGCAAGGCGCTCAACCTGTTCGCCAACCTGCGGCCGGCGATGCTGTCCCCGGAACTGGCATCCGCCTCCAGTTTGAAGCCGGAAGTGGTGGCCGGCCTGGACATCATGATCGTGCGCGAACTGACCGGCGATGTGTACTTCGGCCAGCCGCGTGGCATCGAGATCAGGAACGGCGAGCGCGTCGGCTTCAACACCATGCTCTACACCGAGTCGGAAGTGCGCCGCGTCGCGCACGTCGCCTTCAATATCGCCATGAAGCGCAGCCGCCGGCTGTGTTCGGTGGAAAAGGCCAACGTGCTGGAATGCTCGGAACTGTGGAAAGAGGTGATGATCGAGGTGGCGCGGGACTATCCGGAAGTCGAGCTTACCCACATGTACGTCGACAACGCCGCCATGCAACTGGTACGTGCGCCCAAGCAGTTCGACACCATCGTCACCGGCAACATCTTCGGCGACATCCTGTCGGATGCCGCGTCCATGCTGTCCGGCTCCATCGGCATGTTGCCATCCGCTTCGCTGGACGAACACGGCAAGGGGATGTACGAGCCGATCCACGGTTCGGCGCCGGACATCGCCGGCAGGGATCTCGCCAACCCGCTGGCCACCATCCTGTCGCTGGCGATGATGTTCAAGTACACCTTCGGCGACGAAGCCACGGCGGCGCGCATCGAGAACGCCGTGAAGCGGGTGATCGCGCAGGGCTACCGCACCGGCGACATCTGGACCGAGGGCGCCATCCGGGTGTCCTGTTCCGGCATGGGCGATGCGGTGGTCGCGGCGCTGTGATCGATGATAGAACGAGGTAACGCCATGAAACGTGTAGGACTGGTCGGCTGGCGCGGCATGGTGGGTTCCGTGCTGATGGGCCGTATGAAGGAAGAGCGCGATTTCGACCTGATCGAACCGGTGTTCTTCACCACCTCCAATGTCGGCGGCAAGGGGCCGGACATCGGTCGGGACGTGCCGCCGCTGAAGGATGCGATGTCGGTAGACGACCTGAAGGCGATGGACGTGATCATCACCTGCCAGGGTGGCGACTACACCAACGACGTCTATCCCCGGCTGCGCGCCGCCGGCTGGAACGGCTACTGGATCGACGCCGCCTCGACGCTGCGCATGAAGGACGACGCGGTCATCATCCTCGACCCGGTCAACC
>CAYTRH010000144.1:5185-7309 GCA_964440155.1 uncultured Thiobacillus sp.
CTGATCGAGTGGATCGCGCCGATGACCTACCAGGCCGCCTCCGGTGCCGGCGCGCGCAACATGCGCGAGCTGATCCAGCAGATGGGCGCGGTGCATGCCGAGGTCGCCGACCTGGTCGCCGATCCGGCCGCCGCCATCCTGGAGATCGACCGCAAGGTGGCTGAATTCATTCGTTCCAGTGACTACCCGCTCGATGCCTGGCCGGTGCCGTTGGCCGGCAACCTGATCCCCTGGATCGACGTGGCGCTGGCCTCCGGCCAATCCAAGGAGGAATGGAAAGCGCAGGTCGAGGCCAACAAGATCCTGGGTCGCAGCGCCGATCCGATTCCCATCGACGGCTTGTGCGTGCGCGTCGGTGCCATGCGTTGCCACTCGCAGGCGCTGACCATCAAGCTGACGCGCGACGTGCCGCTGGACGACATCCACGGTCTGATCGCCGCGCACAACGCCTGGGTCAAGGTGGTTCCGAACGACCGCGAACGGACCATGCGCGAGCTGACCCCGGCCGCCGTCACCGGCACGCTGACCGTGCCAGTCGGCCGCATGCGCAAGCTCAACATGGGGCCGCAGTACCTCGCCGCCTTCACCGTTGGCGACCAGTTGTTGTGGGGTGCTGCCGAACCGCTGCGGCGCATGTTGCGCATCCTGCTGGAGGCCTGAGCGCCTTGAGCGCGTGCTTCGAACTGGCGCTGCTCGGCGCCGACGAACCCTTGGGCGAGGCCCTGCTGGCGCGGCTGGATGATCAGGGGGTGCAGGTTGACCATCTGCACGCGCTGACCGTGGGCGAGGCCGCGACCTCCGTCAGCCTGGGGGGGCAGGATTGGCCGTGTCAGCCGGCCGAGGGTTTCCAGGGCGCCCCAGTCCTCGTGGTGGTCAGCCGATGCGCGGCCGCGCGGCGCTGGTGCGATGACTATCGCGCGGCGCATCCGTCTGCGCGCGTGCTGACGCCGGACGCCATCGAGCCGGCACCCGCGGTCGCCGTTGCGCGCGTGCTCGGTGCGCTGGGCAAACTGGCAGTGGTTCGGGGCGCAGATGCGTTCCTGACTTTGCCGGTGGCCTACGCCGGCCGCGATGCGCTTGACGAGTTGCTGAACCAGACGCGCGGCCTGTTCAATATGGAAAGCCCGGAGCCGGAGGCATTTCCATTGCAAGTGGCGTTCAATCTGGTGCCGCGTGCCAATGCCTCGCACCTGGCGCAACTGGATGAGCTGCTTGAACGGTCCGCGCGGCGCCTGCACACGGCCTGCCCGATTGCCGTCTCGGTGGCCTGGGGGCCCCTGGTCTATGGTGCCGCCATGGCACTGCATGTGCACGTCGACGCGCCGCCCGACCTGGACGCGGTACGTATGGCACTGCGCTCGTGTCCCGGTGTGATTCTGATGGAGGCGGAACTGCCTGCCGGTGACCCGTCTCCCGCAATCGACGCGCAAGGCAGCGGCGACGTGTTCGTCGGCCGGGTGCGGGTCGACGAAACGCGGGTTCGCATCTGGTTGGTGTTCGACCCGCTGGCGCTGGAAGCGCTCGATCTGGCCCGGGTTCTGGAAAATTGGATTGATCATCCGGCCGCTTCGATGCTAACGTGAGATTTCCTTGAAATAGCGCGCCTAACTCCATGACCTACTTGAGAATTCATGCGGATCGGGCGTCAATGGCCAACCATGCCGTAGTGGATCGGGGACCAACAAGGGGTTAAGTGATGAAAAAACCAAATGAAATCAGCGGGTTGTTGCTGGCTTTGCTGATCGGCTGGGGGGGCGCGCAGGCAGCCGGTCTGGGCAAGCTCGATGTGCAGTCCGCGCTCGGGCAGCCACTACGCGCGGAAATCGAGTTGCTTTCCGTCAGCCAGGACGACCTGGCCAACCTCAGCGCACGCCTTGCTAGTCTGGATGCCTATCGGCAGGCGCGCATCGAGCGCCAGGACGCCCTCGGCAACCTGCGCTTCAGCGTGGATCGGCGAGCCAACGGTCAACCCGTGGTGCGCATCACCTCGACCACGCCGGTGGCGGATCCCTATCTGGAGCTGCTGGTCGAGCTCAATTGGGCGACCGGCCGTCTGATCCGCGAATACACCGTCCTGCTCGCTCCGCCCAAGCGGGTCGCGCCGGCCGAGGCGCCGCCGCGCGT
>CAYTRH010000145.1:0-4854 GCA_964440155.1 uncultured Thiobacillus sp.
AGCGCGCGCGACGCCCCGGCGCTGGCCGGTCTGACGCGCGCGCTGCCGCACTACGGTCGGCAGAGCTACGTGGTGTTCGAACGCGGCCACGTGCTGGAGCGCGGCGTCTGGCCGGCGGCGGAGGATTGGGTCGAGGTACGCGGACCGTGAACGACCGGCCGCTGGGCACCCCGTCATCGCCAGCGCAGCGCGGCCATCCGGGCCGGTGACGCGGGCGCGACGGGCACCGCTGGATCGCCGCGTCGGCTGCGCCTCCTCGCGATGACGACCGGAATGCAGCGGGCTTCACGGATCCGGTGCGTCGCGAAGCACCGTCATTGCCAGCGCAGCGCGGCAATCCAGGCTGGCGACGCGCCCCGCGTCGCCCGTCACGCCGCGCCGGCGAGCCAGCGTTGCGCCTTCTCCAATTGGTTCCAGTCGTCGTAACTCAGCGCCGCCCGCGCGCGAGCTAGCGGCAGCGCGCATTGCATCAGTTGTGCGGTGGCCAGCGCGTCGGCCAGCGCGCTGTGGCGCGCGAAGTTGCCGATGTCGAACAGTTCGGTCCAGTGATCCAGTGCGCGGTGGGTGCGCGCATAGCGCGGCAGCAGTTCGGGCAACACGTAGGCCAGATCCAGCCAGTCGTGCTTGAAAGCGAAGCCCAGATGACGGCGCATCGCCCGGTTGATCATGCTCTGGTCGAAGGCCACGTGGTAGGCGACCAGCGGCGACTTGCCCAGGTATTCGAGAAAGCGCAACAACGCATCGACCGGCTCCAGACCCTCGCGCTGCGCCTGACCGCCGATGCCGTGGATGAGGATGTTGTCCTTGCCGCTGACGCGTTCCTGACGCAGCACCACCTCGAAGCTGTCGCCCAGATCCACCTTACCCTCGAGCACTGCGCAGGCACCGATGGCGATGAGCCGGTCGCGCTTCAGGTCCAGCCCGGTGCTTTCGACGTCCACCACCACGCAACGCGTGTGCTGCAGCGCTTCGGTCAGGTCGGGTGCCGGCAGCGCGCGCCAGGCCGCCAGCCGTTGTGCCGCCTCCGCGCCCAGGCGCGGCGCCGGGCGGAACAGTCGGGCGAGCAGCCTCATCGCCGGGCGTGTGTACGGCCGGATGCCATGCTCACACCTTGTAGTCCATGGCCAGACGGCTTTGCACCTTGCGCGCCTGACGGAACGATTCTTTCAGGATGCGCCGGTCCAGATCGTTGAGCTGGTCGGGATCGATACGGTTGTCCATCTCCCGCCCGGCCTGATTCTCCTCGTGCTGGCCACGCAGGCGCAGCATCTGGATGAAGTAGAACGCCGAGATCCACGCTTCCACCTCGGCCTGCGGGATGTGCAGTTTCGGTGCCGCCAGGCGCAGGCGGACGGCGGTGTTGGTGGCGTGCACACCGGTGGCGAGCGAGAACACGCGTGCCGCGTCGACGAACGGCGTGGTGCCGTTGAGCTTGAGATCGAGCGTGTTGGCGTGTTCGCCCTCGGACGCCACCACGAAATCGCGCACCAGCCCCAAGGGCGGTCGGTTGCGCAACGCGTTGGCGGCCATCTGGTGCAGGAAGCGCGGCGTCGCCTGCGCGCGCTGCATCAGCCAGGCGCGCAGTTGCTCGGCCAGGCTGGTCTCGCCATGCAGCGCGCGGAAATCGAAGAAGATGCTGGCATTGAGCAAGGACTCTGGATCACCGGCATCGATCCAGCGCGAGAACTGTGTGCGCCACTCGTCCAGCGACAGACACCATTTGGGGTTCATCGCCATGATCTCGCCCTTGCACAGCGGGAAGCCGCAGGCGTCCAGCGCCCGGTTGATGCGCTCGGCCAGCGGCAACAGCGCGGCGCGCAGCTCGTCCGCGCTCCTGCCCGCGGGTGGGACGAAGATGATGCCGTTGTCCTGGTCGGTGGCCAGGGTCTGTTCGTAACGCCCCTCGGAGCCGAATGCCAGCCAACAGAAGCCGTGCCGTGGCGAACCGGCGGCGGCGCACTCCAGCTCGATCACCCGCTGCGTGATGAGATCGTTGAGCGTGGACAGGATCTGTGTGAGCTGCTCGGCGGCCACGCCCTGCGCCATCATGTTGTGGCCCAGTTGGCGGATGTCGTCGGCCACCGGCGGCAGTTCGGTGACCGATTCCGCACGCCGGATGGCGGCGGAGATGCGGGTCACGCCGACGCGCTGCAAGGAAAACAGATCCTTTTCGGATACCACACCCAGCAGCCGGCCCTGCTCCGCCACCAGCACGTGGCGAAAGCCGCGCCGCGCCATCAGCAATGCCGCCTCGAAGGCGCGCGCGTTCGGCGACAACATGACCGGTTCCGGGGTCATCAGCTCGCGCATCGGTGTAGCCAGATCGACGCCCGGCAGGATCACCCGCCCGATCAGGTCGCGCACGGTGAAAATGCCGAGTGGGCGATGTTCGCCATCGACCACGACGATGGAGCCCACGCCGCTGGCCTGGATGGTCTCCAGCGCCGCGCGCAACGGGGTGTCGGGCGCGCAGGTCACCGGCCGAGTACGTGCGATCTCGGACAGCGGGCTTTCCAGCGATTGCTGCTCGGATGTGGCGGTGGCATAGCTGGCCTGGATGCTGCGCTGCGACTTCTCCAGCAGACTGGCGATGCGCCGGGTGCAGAAGTCCTGGAACGGCGCCGACATGCCGCGCAGTTCATGGAAATGGTCCGCGTCCAGTTCATAGGCGAACACGTCGGTATGCGCGCGAAAGCGCGAGATGGCGGCGCGCCTGCTCAGCAGCGCACCGAGCGGGAAGCACTCGCCCTCGTTCAGCTCCAGCCAGGCCGCGGCCTCGCTCTGGTCACCCTGGACCACACCCTGTTTGATGATGAACAGTCTGCGCACCAGGCCCTGCTCGGGCGCCAGCATGACCTCGCCCTTGGCGTAGTAACCCAGGCGCAGGCGCTCCGCCAGCCAGATCAGATGCTCGCTGGCCATGGCATCGAAGGGCACGAAACGACGCAGGTGATCGACGGTGGCCTGGATCAGCGAGTTGGGCGCGGTCATGGCGGTGGCGGCGGAATGAGGGCGGGGAAATTATCGCACCGCGCCGGGCCGGGCGCGCCTCGTGTCCTGGCGGAACGCTGGGATGAGGATCGTGGCTGGATGGCCGCGTCGGCCACCCCTCGCGGCAATGACCACCATTCCCAGCCGGCCATGTCCACGACACGCATGCGCAAATGGGGACGCCCCCCGGCCAGGCCGGGGAGCGGTTGCCCGTCACCGAGGCGACGGGCGGGGGGAGGACGGGTCAGCGGACGCGCCATCAGGCAACGCTCCGGAGAATGGCCGGCATGCTAACCGTGACGACTTACGCCTGCCTTACAGTGCCTGCGATTGCGGTATGCTTGAAGCATTCCCTGCGTCGCCCCGCTGCCATGCGCGTGCTCATCGTCGAGGACGATCCCATCCTGCTGGACAGCCTGACGCGCGCCATGCGTGCCGCCGGCTATGCCACCGACCAGGCCGGTGATGGCGAGCTGGCGCTCGGCCTGCTGCGCGGCGGCGGTTTCGATCTGGTGATCCTCGATCTCGGCCTGCCCAGGGTGGATGGCCTGTCGGTGCTGAGTCGGGCGCGCGCCGCCGGCTGCCGGGCGCCGGTGATCATCCTGACCGCACGCGACGGCATCGATGACCGCGTGCGCGGCCTGGATCTGGGCGCCGACGATTATCTGGCCAAGCCGTTCTCGCTGTCCGAGCTGGAAGCGCGCGTGCGCGCGCTGCTGCGTCGCGGCCAGAGCGGCGCACCCATCCTGACCTGCGGCACGCTGAGCTACGATACCGTCGGCCGCCGCGCCAGCGTCGGCGCGGACATGCTGGAGCTGTCCCAGCGCGAGCTGTCGGTGCTGGAGGCGCTGCTGTTCCGTCAAGGCAAGGTGGTGAGCAAGGAACAGCTGATCGAGAGCCTGTGCGGCTACGGCGAGGAAGTCAGCGCCAATGCCATCGAGGTCTACGTGCATCGCCTGCGCCGCAAGCTCGAGCCGGCCGGCGTGGGCATCCGCACACTGCGCGGGCTGGGGTATCTGATGGACAGGATGTGAACGGAGCCGGACCATGAAGATCGCCGTGCAGCAAGCCGAATTCGACCAGGCCGCCGAAATCGCGGCGCTGTACCGCGCCAATCCCCGGGTCGGCGCGGTCGCCAGCTTTCTCGGTCTGGTGCGCGACAGCAACGACGGCACGGGCGTGAGCGCGATGACCCTGGAACACTACCCGGGCATGACCGAGAAGGCCCTCGCCGACATCGTCGAACAGGCGCGCGGCCGCTGGCAGGTCATCGATGCCTGCGTGATCCACCGCGTCGGTCCACTCAGACCCACCGACCCCATCGTGTTGGTCGCCGTCGCATCCGCACATCGCGGCGACGCCTTCGCGGCGTGCGAGTTCATCATGGATTTCCTGAAGACGCGCGCGCCGTTCTGGAAGAAGGAGACCACGCCGCAGGGCGAGCACTGGGTGGACGCGCGCGAGTCGGATGCGGCGGCGGCGGCGCGCTGGCGCTGAGCGCCGCGCCCGGACTCAGACCGGGGCGCTGCCGGGCTCGGCGTAGCGCCGGGTGATGGCGAGGATGTCCTGCAAACGCTCCATGAACAGATCGACCAGACGGGAATCGAAGTGCTTGTCCCGCTGTGCGTCGAGATAGTCGAGCGCGGACTCGGTGCTCCAGGCTTTTTTGTAGGGCCGCTCCGAAGTCAGCGCATCGAACACGTCCGCCAGCGCGACGATGCGCCCGACCAGCGGGATGTCCTCGCCGGCCAGGCCGCGCGGATAACCGCTGCCGTCCCATTTTTCGTGGTGGGCGGCCACCACTTCCTGCGCGCCGTGCAGCCAGCCCATGCCGGTGACGATCTCCTCCCCTTGGCCGACGTG
>CAYTRH010000145.1:4917-7309 GCA_964440155.1 uncultured Thiobacillus sp.
GGGAATGCCGATCTTGCCGACGTCGTGCAGAAAACTGCCGGCGATCAGGGCCTGCATGGCGGACCCGGAGAGGCCGAGCGCCTCGCCGATCTTCGCGGCGATCCAAGCGACGCGGTAGTTGTGCGCGCCGGTATCGGAATCGCGCTTGGCGATCGCGCGGCCCAAGGCCTCCATCATCGAGATGTGCGAATCGAGCACTTCGCGGGCTTTCTTCTCGTTGTCGGCCGACAGATGGACGACCACCGGATAAATGACGAGCCCGCACATGAGCGAGGCCAACCCGGCGATCAGCGCGGTGACGAGGGTGCTGGCGGCGATCTCCTCGCGCTGCCAGTCGGGCACGACGCGCACGCCCTCGAAATAACCGGTGATCGGCCCTTCGCGGCTGCCTAGCTCGGCATGGAGCGGCACGAAAACGCGCAACGCCCAGCGCCCGTCCGGCAGGGAAAAACTTTCGTAGGACGCTTCCGCATAGGCCGGCCGACCGTGCTTGGCGAGCATGCGTTCGATCGCCTCGCCGACGTCGGTGGTCGCCTCGGCGAGTTTCTCGCCATCGGCGGCATAGATCTCGGCGATGTCGAAGAGGCCGCCGACGATGTGGCTCGCCGCCTCTTCGGCATGGGCGCGCCCATCCGGCGCGGCGAGATTGAGGGCGCCGAAATGGTGCAGGAGCCGCCCGGACTCTTCCATCGCGAGCGCGACAATGCTCTCCTCGGCTTGCTCGCGCGCGACGAACCAGGCCAGCAGGCTCGCCAGCGCGGCGAGCAGGAGACTGACCGCGGCGATGCGGCGCGCGGCGCGGCGGCGAAACAGATTCATGGCCCCTCCTCCTCGATCGTTGCCGCGGAATGATCGCCCGCCTGGCTTAAGCGCGGCTTAATGCCGGGCACCTCGAAAAACCGTCGCGAGCGGCCCGAGTGCAAGGCGGACGGAGCGCAGCGACCGAGACATATCAAGGAGATAGGCGCGGGAGCGAGCACCGCCCAACGCAGCAATCGGGTCGCGCAGCAGGTTTTTCGAGGTGCCCTGCCGTCTTGCCAGCGCCGACTTTCAGTAGAGCACCTCGTGCCAGCGACCACCGTCCTTGATCGCCTGCTTGGCGCGCCGCCAGGCGTCTTGGGAACCGGCGATTTCGGCGAGCGCGTCGTCGATGCGATGGAAGAGCGCCTGCACGCCGGCGAGATAGACATGCGTGTCCGCCGCCTGCGCCATCTCCCAGACCTCGGCGGCATTGCGTTTCAACGCCGCGTCGAGCTCGACCGGCGCGTCGAACACCGGCCGCGGGCTTACCGCCTGGAAGGCCTTGAAGGTCGGCTGATGCACGTATTGGGCAAGATCCTTGTTGGCGTCGTTCATGTAGAGCATCTCGAGGCCGGTCTTCGCGCCGTAGAACAGGCGCACCTTGCCTTCCCAGCCGCCGAGCTGTTCGTAGATGTGGCGGATCAGGGCGCGAAACGGCGCGATGCCGGTGCCCATGCCGATCATCAGGATGCCGGCTTGGCGACTTTTCGGCGGTTCGAAGGGATAGCCGACCGGACCGGCGAACTCGATCGCATCGCCGACCTTGAGATCGCACAGATAGTTCGAGGCGACGCCCGGGTAGCGTTCGCCGTTGAAGTCGTCGATGTAGTTGTGCCGCTTGACGCAGATCGCGAACTCGACGCCGCCGTCGCGCTCCATGTCGGGTTCGGCGATCAGATACAGGCGCGGGTGATGGCGGTTGCCATATTGGCCCGGAGCCATGACGCGGATGCACTGGCCGGCCTGGCAGCGGAACGACGGATCGTCGCGGCGGAAGACGAGATGGCGCACCTCCTCGGCCTCGGGCGGCGTCAGGCGTTCGGAGCGCACCAGCGTGGCGGCATGGGTGACGACGGCGGCAGCGGACATCGGGGACCCCCTTTCTTGGCGATTGGGCGCAATAATACCCGAGCGCCTCGCCCCCACCGCGGGCACGCCCTTGCTCATCGTGAACGATCTGCCCCGCTTTTTTCTGCCAACGCCCCCCGCCAACAGCCTGCTCTATGTCGGCCAGTACGACCCGTTGCTGGTCGCCCTCTCGGTGGCGATCGCGATCTTCGCCTCCTTCGCCGCCCTGCTCGTCGCGCAGAACGTCGCGGGAGCGACCACCCCGCTCGTACGCCGAGCCTGGATCCTGGCCGGCGGCGTCGCGATGGGCGCCGGCACCTGGGCGATGCACTTCACGGGCATGCTCGCGTTCGCCCTGCCCTGCGCGACGACCTACGATCCGGCGATCACCGCGCTGTCGATGATCCCCGGCATCCTCGCCAGCACGCTGGCGATGGCGATCGTCAGCCGGCCGGCCATCGGCGGCCGCCGGCTCGCCGCCGGCGCGCTGCTCGTCGGCGCCGGCATCGGCGCCATGCATTAC
>CAYTRH010000146.1:0-7296 GCA_964440155.1 uncultured Thiobacillus sp.
GGATCGGCTGCGTCTACCAGGTCACCCACCGCGAGCGCGGCCTGCCTTTCATGCCCGGCATCGATCCCACCAACCCATTGGGTCTGGCGTGACGGCAGAAGCGCATTTCGACGCAAGCCAGGGCGCCCTGATCGCCAGCGGCGACTGGCACGCCGATGCGGCGTCGGCCCTGCCCACGATCGAGGGACACACGGTCCGGATTCTCGACGGCGCCGCCGTCACCCGGCTCGACACCAATGGCGCGTGGCTGCTGCTCAACGCCGCGCGGCCGCGAGCGGACGATCCGATACCCGAGCTGCGCGGCTTCCAGCCACGCCATCGGGCGCTGCTGGAACTGGTGGCGCAGCATTTCGCGCCCACCGCGGCGCATCCCGAATTGCCACGGCAAGACATGCGCGCATCGATCGGGCGCGGCGCCTTTGCGATATGGCGGCACGCCGTCGGCCTCGTCGGTTTTATTGGACAGCTGACCACCGAACTCGCGCTGTTGATCGGCAAGCCCGGCAGCTGGCGCTGGCGCGAACTGGGCGCCCAGGTGAACGAAATCTTCGCCGGTGCGATTCCAATCGTGATCGGCATGATGTTCCTGCTCGGCGTGGTGTTCGCCTACCTGCTTGGCGCGCAGGCGCAGCAATACGGCGCCAGCATCTTCGTCGTCGACGGCCTGTTGCTGGCGATCCTGCGGGAAATTTCGCCGGTCATCGTCGCCGTGCTGGTGGCCGGGCGCACCGGCGCGGCGATTACCGCGCAGCTCGGCATACTGGTTCAGCAACCAGACGAACAGCGGTCCGGTTGCCCGATCGTCGCCCCACACGCGCACTTCCAACTGATCGCCCTGACCCAGCGGAAGCACGAACGCCGCCCATATCGGGGTCGGCCCCAGGGTCAACAGCACGGAGAGCAGCAGGCGACGCAGCACACGCATGACGAGGTCGAACCGGTGAACGACAACCGCGTGATTATGCACGTCGACGAGATGTTCGATAGCCGCGCCGATGCCGGCCGCGCGACGACGCCGCAGCGCGCCGGCCGCGACGCGCCCGCCGACGCTTACTGCAACACCACCAGTACTACGCGCCGGTTCTTGCTGCGCCCTTCGCGCGTGGCGTTGTCGGCCACCGGATGGCGCGCGCCGAAACCCACGGCATTCATGCGATGCAGCGGGATGCCGGCTTCCTGATGCAGGAAGTCGCGCACCGCCTCCGCACGCTGACGGGACAGACGCTGGTTGACGGCGGCCGATCCGCTGCTGTCCGTGTGTCCCTGGATCTCGATGTAGACGTTGCGATTCTCCGACTTGAGCCGGTCGGCGAAGGCGCGCAGCGTGGCGCGTGCATCGTCGTCCAGGCGCGCGCGGTTGAGCGAGAACGCGGCGACCTCACCGCTCATCACCGTTTCGTACACCAGCTTGCCTTCGGCCAGCTTGCCGGCGGCGATGGCGCGCTCCAGCGCTTCTCGCGCGGTGGCGGACAACTGCGTCACTTCTTGCTCGACGCCGCCCAGGCGTGTCGCCTGGGCTTGCGCCGCCATCTCCAGGGCGCCGATGCGCTCGTTGAAGATCACGCCGGTCTGCTCGCCCTGCTCGACCCGTTTGCCCAGCGCAGCGCCGTCGCGCTCCAGCACCCCGACACGTCCATCCAGGTCGATGGCTGCCTGCTCGGAAGCACCGGCGCGGCGTTCGAGCGCTTCGTCGCGCTGCTCCGCGGCATCCACGCGACCTTCCAGCGCATCGACCCGCTCATCCAGGTCATCCGCGCGCGCGTTCAGGGTGGCGGCAGCCTGGGCCAGCATTGCCGTATCGCCGTCGAGCACCTCGACGCGTTCGTCGAGTTCGGCCACGCGCTCATCGAGCATGTCGGTACGCTGGGACAAGCCCGCGAGCCGGTCATCGTGGCGTCCACTGCGCCCGTCCAGTTCGCCCACCCGGCCATCCAGACCGCCGACGCGCTCGTCCAGCGCATCCAGACGCCCTTGCGCACCTTCCTGGAATTGCAGCAGACGACGCAGATCCAGCTCGTCGTCGTCGACGCGGGCGATGACTTCGTCCAGTCCGGCCTCGACCATGGCCATGCGGTAATCCAGTTCCGCCACGGCCTGTGCCTGATCGGCGAGCTGATCGAGCGCGCCTTCGGTACGCGCCTGCAAGGCCGCCAGCTTGTCCTCGTTGACACGCAATGCGGCGGCATTCGCGGCGATGCGCTCGGCACTGGCGCTCAACCCGGATTCCACACCACCGACCCGGGCGGCAACGGCATCGAGCTTGGCGGCCTGCTGGTCCATGATCTGGCGCGCGCTGGCGAGCTGCGCCGCCAGCTCGTCGAGGCGCTGCGCGCTTGCGGCCAGCGGCGTCCCGGCAGCGGGCGCCTCGGTCGGCGTCGCAGCCTCGCGTGGCGCACGACCGGCCTGCGTCTCCAGGGCAGCCAACCGACCATCGACCAGGTGCAACGCGGCGACATTGCCCTGCAGGCGGCGCTGCATCGCGTCCGCTCGGGTATCGGCCTCGTCCAGCCGGCGATGCGCGTCGGCGGCGCGGGCGGCCACCTCGTCCTGACGCGGCTGCAGCGCGTCGATGCGCGCGCCGAGATCGCCGATCACCCGTTGGGTCTGCTGATCGCGCGCGTCGACCGTGTCCAGCCTTCGGCCGGTCATGGCCACCTGAGCGTCGATGCCATCCAGGCGTCCACCCATACGCTCGGCCTGGACGGCCAGTGCATCGATACGCTGACGCGCGTCCTGCGCGCGCGCATCGGCGGCATCGAGTCGTTGATGGGCGCGCACCAGCTCGCTGCGGTTATCGGCGATCAGCCGCCGCGCATCGTCCAGCGCGGCACCGACCTCGTCGATGCGCCCCTGAGTCGCGCTCAGACCGGCTTGATGCGCCAGGCTGCGCTCACCCAGACGCGCTGCCTCCTGCTCGTTGCGGACCAGACGCGCCTCAGCATCGCGCAGTTGGGCGGCCTGAGTATCGATGCGCTGGCGCGCACCCTGCAACAAACCTTCAAGGCCATCGATGCGCTGATTCACCAGGCCGACTTCCTGCTGCACGAACTCCTTGGTGGCGCAGCCGCCCAGGCTCAACGCGACCAGTACGGGCAACAACAGCAGGCGGGTGGCCGGTAATGCTTGCCGGGTGGAATCGAACTTGCCGGGGGCGCGGGTTTCCATGTTGTCCAGTCTCCTCGATGTATGCCGGATATCGGGTCGGCGATGCGGACGGCGGCCGGATGCACGTTGCAAGCCGCCAAGGGGCGGTAGCATAGGCCAGAATCGTGACCTTGACATGTCCGCCCGACCGTACGACGCACTGGGCTGGGAGTTTGCGCATTGTGGCCGACGCGTCCATGACCGGCGTCAGGTTCGGCTTAAACCGCCACTGCCCGGCGACGGCCTATGACTATCGCCATATTTTCTCCGGCCGGTGGCGCGCTTATCATGGCGCGGAGCAACGCCGTCACGCACCAGGAGAGCGTTTTCCGATGAGCACCTACGTCGACCAACATGGGGCCACGCAGCCCGAGCGTCGCCGTTATCCGCATCTGCGCGCCATCTTCGACGGTGCCCGCTCGCGCATCGCCCATCTGTACGGCGCCGAGGTGCAACGCCAATCTCCGCCACGCGCCTACCTGGCGCAACGCCTGCTGCACGAGTCCTATCCGCAGTTGAGTTCGCACGACCTGTACGTACTGGTCAACGCCATCGAGCGCCGGTGCACGGTGCATTGACCGTAATTCGGGGGGGGTCGGGAGCCACCCGCCGCCCAGTTGTGCCCGACTCCTGCCGGCCCATGAACTGCGCCGGCTGGCCGCGCACGGTAACATGCAGTTTTCGTTTGCGTCTCGCCCCAACTCCGATGGATTACAGCCTGCTGCGCGCCGTGCATGTCGTCACGGTGTATCTGACCCTGTTCTTGTTTCTGCTGCGCGCGTTCTGGATGCTGCGCGAGTCGCCGCGGCTGAACGCGCGCTGGGTGCGCGTGCTGCCGCACGTCAACGACAGTGCGTTGCTGCTGGCCGCCGTCGCCATGCTGGTCGTGGCCGGTCTCAACCCGCTGCAGCAGCCCTGGCTGCTGGCCAAGATCGTCGGGCTGCTGGCCTACATCGGCCTGGGCACCATCGCCCTGAAACGCGGCCGTACGCGCGCGCTGCGCATCAAGGCGTTGATCGCCGCGCTGGGCATGTTCGGCTACATCATCGCGGTGGCCGTCACCAAGCAAGTCGTCCCGGGGGTGGCATGAACACGCTGGCCGCCATCGACGCGCTGCGCGAACGGCTGGTGGCGCTGCGCCACGACCTGCACGCCCATCCGGAGCTGGCCTTCGCCGAGCACCGCACCAGCGAGCGGGTTGCCGCGTTCCTGCGCGAGGTCGGCATCACACCCCACGTCGGGCTGGCCGGCACCGGCGTGGTCGGCGTGCTCAAGGCCGGCGACGCTGCGCGCGCCATCGCGCTGCGTGCGGACATGGACGCGTTGCCGGTGCAGGAGCAGAACCGCTTTCCGCACCGCTCGCGCCACGACGGTTGCATGCATGCCTGTGGCCACGACGGCCACACCGCCATGCTGCTCGGCGCCGCCGCCTATCTGGCGGCGACACGACGTTTCGACGGCACGGTGGTGTTCATCTTCCAGCCGGCCGAGGAAACGGACGGCGGCGCACGGGTGATGATCGAGCAGGGACTGTTCCGCGATTTTCCCGTGGACGCGGTATTCGGCATGCACAACTGGCCGGGGCTACCGGCCGGACAGTTTGCCGTGCATGCCGGCCCGGTCATGGCCTGTGCCGATCAGTTCGACATCGTGCTGCGCGGGCACGGCGCGCACGCCGCCATGCCGCAGCAGGGGCGCGATTCGCTGATCGCCGGCGCGGCGCTGACGCTGGCGCTGCAACAGGTGGTCAGCCGCGAGCTCGATCCCACCGACGCGGCGGTGTTGTCCATCACCCGCCTGTTCGCCGGCGGCGAAGCCTACAACGTGATACCGGGCGAGGCCCGGCTGGGTGGCACCGTGCGTGCCTTCCGCCCGGAGGTTCAGGACCGCATCGAGCAGGCCATGCAGCGCATCTGCGCCGGCGTGGCGGCCGCGCATGGCGTGCAGGCGGCGCTGGATTACCGGCGTGGCTACCCGCCGACCCTGAACACGCCGGCGCAGGCCGAGCGCTGCCGTCGTGTGCTGGTCGATCTGGTGGGCGAGGCCAACGTGCGCACCGACCTGCCGCCGTCCATGGGCGCGGAGGACTTCGCATACATGCTGCGTGAACGCCCCGGCTGCTATGTGTGGATCGGCAACGGTCTGGCCGAGGGCGGCTGCATGCTGCACAACCCGCACTACGACTTCAACGACGACATCCTGACCCTGGGTGTCAGCTACTGGGCACGCCTGGTGGAGACGCTGCTGGCGCCGCAACCGGCGTGACGACGCGGTGGATCAGCCACCGCGCGGACGTGTGGCCTGGCCGGCATCGGCGTAGTAGCTGATGCGGCTGCGCGGACTCAGATAGTCGTACACCTCCGGCGGCAGGTCGCCGGGCCGCAGCGTGGCGGTCACGCTGAGTTCGGGCTCATCCGCCAGGTTGAGCAACAGCGCCTCCTCCTTCGGCACCTGCGCGTCGTACAACAGCAACGTCGGTTGCAGCAGCTTGCCGGGATTGACGTTGACCACCAGGCCGATGGCCAGGTTGTTCAGGCGCACGATGCTGCCCGGCGGATAGACGCCCAGGCAGCGGATGAAGTACTGCATCAATGCCTTGTCGTACTTGTCGCGGTCACGCTTGAACATCACCGACAGCGCTTCCGCCGGCACCAGCGAGTCGGCCGGGTTGATGCGGTTGCAGGCGTTGTCGAACGCGTTGGCGATGGCGGCGATGCGCGCCAGCCGGCCGATCTTGGGCTCGGTCAGCCGTGCCGGGAAACCGCTGCCGTCGAGCATCTCGTGATGGCGGGCGATGACTTCCAGCGCGCCCGGCGGCAGGTCGGGTAACTTGGCCGCCATCTCGACGCCGTACATCACGTGTTGCTGGTAGAAATTGCGCTCCGCGGCGGTCCAGGGCGTGCGTTTCAGCAGAATCTGGCTGGGCACCCGTTCCTTGCCCATGTCGTGCAGCAGACAGCCGAGGCCGAGCGCGTTCATTTCCTCCTGCGACAACCCCGCCTCGCGCGCCAGCATCAGCGCCAGCATGGTGACGTTGAGCGCGTGGTAATAGGCTCCGTCGTCGGCATTCTTGGCGTTCATCAGATGCAGCAGCACATCCTTTTCCGCCAGCAGCGTATCGACCATGTCGCCGATCAGCGTCTGCGCCTGTTGCACCGATTCGCGCGGGCGCGAGAACAGGTTGCGCAGCAGCGTCTTCACCGTGGACATGCCGTCGGTGAACTTCTTCTCGCAACGGCCATAGGTCTCGCGCTGCTTGGCCAACTGCTCGCGACGCTCACGCTTGGCGCGCCACATCGCTTCCACCTCCGGGTCCGGCGTCGTATCCACCGGCGCCGCCGGCGCGTCCGCCTTGGCCGGCGGCAGCGGCGGCAGATCACTCCTCTCCGGCAGGTAGACGATCTCGGTCAGGCCCAGTGAGCGCAGCGCCTTCAACTGCTTGTCGTTGCGGATCTTGAAACTACTGAACAGAAACGGATGCTCCAGCCAGTCGTCCAGGCGGACGTACAGGCCGACGCGAACCTGATCGATGGCGATGCGATGTTCCGTGGGCTCCATGCGCGAGCGGAAACTCGATGCGGATTGCGGCATCATAGCGGAATCGCCCACATCCGCGACGCGCGGCGAGGAGGAGCCAACATGACGGAGCAGATCGCCACCCTGGCCGGCGGTTGTTTCTGGTGCCTGGAAAGTGCATACCAGCAACTGCGCGGCGTGCGCGAGGTGGTCTCCGGCTACATGGGCGGCCATGTCGATCAGCCCACCTACGAACAGGTGTGTCGCGGCGACAGCGGCCATGCCGAGGTGGTGCAGATCCGGTTCGACGCCGACACCATCGGTTACCGCGACCTGCTCACGGTGTTCTTCACCCTGCACGACCCGACGACGCTGAATCGTCAGGGCAACGACATCGGCACGCAGTACCGTTCGGCGGTGTTCTGGCACAGCCCGGAACAGCGCGAGGCCGCCGAGACGATGATCGCCGAACTCGAATCCGCCAACGTCTTCGGCCGCCCCATCGTCACCCAGGTGGTGCCGGCCGAGACCTTCTGGCCGGCGGAGGACTATCACCAGCGCTACTATCAACGGCATCCGCATCAGCCCTATTGCCAGCACGTCATCGCGCCCAAACTGGCCAAGCTGCGTGCCCGC
>CAYTRH010000147.1:0-7226 GCA_964440155.1 uncultured Thiobacillus sp.
TACACTCTTTCCCTACACGACGCTCTTCCGAGATCGGAAGAGCGTCGTGCCGGCTGCATCCCGGCATCGAGGTCAGTCTGCGCGTCACCAACAAGGAACAGGTGCTGGCCAGCATGGCCGACAATCTCGACGATCTGTACCTGCTGGGCACGCCGCCGGACGAGATCGACGTGGTGGCGACGCCGATCATGGACAATCCTATCGTCGTGCTGTGTGCGCCGGGCCATGCGCTGACGCGCGAGGGTCCGTTGACGCTGGAGCGGCTGGCCGGCGAGCCGTGGCTGCTGCGTGAGGCCGGTTCCGGCACGCGCAAGGCGGTGGAGCGTCTGTTCCACACGCGCGGACTGGAGTTGCGCCCCCGCCTGGAACTGGGCAGCAACGAGGCGATCAAGCAGGCCATCCTGGCCGGGCTGGGCATCTCCGCGCTGTCGCGCCACGCGCTGACGCTGCACCAGCCCGGCCAGTTCGCGGTGCTCGAGGTCGAGGGCTTCCCGATCCGCCGGCACTGGTACGTCGTCTACCCGTCCGGGCGCCAGCTCTCGGTGGTGGCGCGGGCGTTCCTGGATTTTCTGCTCGGGCGGCGCACGGCGTCCGGTGATGTCGCCGACCTGGCTCCGCAAACCTGCATCTGCTGAGCGTGCGCATCGCGCGGAACTCGCGCGGGCGATCGCCTTCAAACACGCCGACTTGAAAACCGGGGTTTCTGCCCGAATTGACCCTACGTGTCGCAACCGAAAACCTGAACCAACGCAAAGGGAAAACCATGAAGCGCATCTTCCTGTTCCTGGTGACCAACCTGGCCATCATCGTCGTGCTCAGCATCACGCTGCGCCTGCTCGGTTTCGAGCGCATCCTGGACGAGTCCGGCACCGGCCTGGACTACAACTCGCTGCTGCTGTTCGCCGCCGTGTTCGGCTTCGGCGGTTCGCTGATCTCGTTGGCCATTTCCAAGTGGACGGCGAAGCGCCTGACCGGTGCGCGGGTGATCGAACAGCCGCGCACCCAGACCGAGATCTGGCTGGTGGAGACGGTGCGGCGGCAGGCGCAGATGGCCAACATCGGCATGCCCGAGGTGGCGATCTACGACGCGCCCGAGGTCAACGCCTTCGCTACCGGCATGAGCAAGAACAACGCGCTGGTGGCGGTCAGCACCGGCCTGTTGGCGAGCATGACCAAGGATGAGGCGGAAGCCGTGCTGGCGCATGAGGTCAGTCACGTGGCCAACGGCGACATGGTGACGCTGGCCTTGATCCAGGGCGTGGTCAATACCTTCGTGATCTTCCTGTCGCGCGTGATCGGCCATCTGGTCGACCGCGTGGTGTTCAAGACCGAACGCGGCCATGGCCCGGCGTTCTGGATCACCGCCATCATCGCCGAGTTGATCCTGGGCATCCTCGCCAGCATCATCGTCATGTGGTTCTCGCGCCAGCGCGAGTTCCGCGCCGATGCCGGCGGCGCCAATCTGGCCGGGCGGCAGAAGATGATCGCCGCGCTGGAGCGTCTGGCCGCCGGCCGCACCGCGCCGCTGCCGGATCAGATGGCGGCGTTCGGCATTGCTGGCGGCCTGGGCTCCGGCATCAAGCGTCTGTTCATGACCCATCCGCCGCTGGAGGAGCGCATCGCCGCGCTCAAGGCCGGGCGCTGATCCGGACGCGCCATGGCTGCTGACATGACGGCCGGCGCCGCCGGCCCGCGCGCGCGCCTGCGCGCCTTCATCGAGGACGCGCGCGTGCAGCGTGCGATCCTGGTACTGATCCTGGTCAACGCGGTGACGCTGGGCCTGGAGACCTCGCCCTCGGTGATGGCCGTGGCCGGTGGGCCGATCCACGTGCTGGACAAGGCCATCCTCAGCGTGTTCGTGCTGGAGATCGCCATCCGTCTGTACGTGCATCGCGCGCGGTTCTTCCGCGATCCGTGGAGCGTGTTCGACTTCATCGTCGTCGGCATCGCCCTGGTGCCCGCCACCGGCCAGTTCTCGGTGCTGCGCGCGTTGCGGGTGCTGCGTGTATTGCGCGTGCTGACCATCGTGCCGTCCATGCGGCGCGTGGTCGGCGCGTTGCTCGCCGCCATACCGGGTCTGGGGTCCATCGCACTGGTGCTGATGATCATCTACTACGTGTTCGCGGTGATCGCCACCAATCTGTTCGCCGCCAGTTATCCAGACTGGTTCGGCGACATCGGCCGCTCGCTGTACACGCTGTTCCAGATCATGACGCTGGAAAGCTGGTCGATGGGCATCTCGCGTCCGGTCATGGAGAACTTCCCGTATGCCTGGGCGTTCTTCATCCCGTTCATCCTGATCGCCACGTTCACCATGCTCAACCTGTTCATCGCCATCATCGTCAATGCCATGCAGACCTTCGGCGAGCAGGAACACCGCGATACCGTGCAGGTGGTGGAACAGGCACGCGAGCACATCGAGGCCGACGTGCACGCGGAGGTAAAAGCCCTGCGTGCCGACATCCAGGACTTGCGGCGTCTGCTGGAGACGCGCAGTTAGCGGCTCAGGTCGGCGTGGCGGCGCCGCGATTGATGCGTTCGATCGCGGCACGCGCCGCCCGCGCTGCGGTTTCGATGTCGGCTTCGCGTCCGGCCAGGGTCAGGCGACCGAACGCGCCCACCGCATGCGCCTCGCACAGCGTGATGTTGGCGGCCTTTTCGGCCTCGTTGGCGGCGTAGATCACGTAACCGGCGGGCTCGGTCTCCAACAGGTAGATGCTCTGCCCGGCCAGCACCATGGAACCCTTGCGGTTCTGACGGTTGATCAGCACGGCGTGATCGGCGTTGATGCCGCGGATGATCTCTTCCCAGGTGACCCGGCACACATGGCGCGATGCCTCGTCGGTGCCGAGCCGGCGCAGCACCACGTCGGCCGCCTCCAGCACGCTGGCCTGGTCGCGGTGGTGGATGACCATGGAACCGAAGGCGCGTTCGACCACCATCTGGCCCAGATGCACCGGTGAGGCCTTGAGCGCGATGTCGGTCAGGCGATGCACCGCCAGGCCCGGCGCCACTTCCAGCCACAGCGCGGAATCGCCCGGCTTGGGCAGGAAGCCTTGCGACACCGTGGCCATGTACGACGCCAGTTGCGGCTGCAAGGCGTCGATGTGCACGTAGGTGCGCAGGACGATGCGGGGGGTGGCCATGAGCGGTGGAGGGTGTCTGAGGCGGGATCGGCGCCGCGTGCGCGCGGCGCGATGGGCGGCGAAGTATCGCCGTTCCGGCCGGCCGGCGTCAATGTGGAAGCCGACCGGCTACGCTGCTGTCAAACCGCGCGTTGCGCGCGGCGCTGCATCAGCGTGTGATAGACGCTGGCGATCAGCGCTTCCAGCTGGTAAGGGTTGAGCTGCGGGTAGATGCGCCGTAGGCGTTGCAGGATGCGGTAGAACGCCTTGTAGATCACCGCCGGCAGCCGGTGTTCCGGCTGGCGCAGCACTGGGGTCAACATGCGTTTGACGATCTCGAAGCGTTCACGCAGGGTGCGGTTGACGCGGCGTTCCTGGATGCCAGGTGGATGCGGCGGTTGCCGGCGCGCCTGTTCGATCATGCCATTGCCTCCTTTCTCGTGAATGCCCGCGGCAGGCGGGTCAGCGACTATGGAGTGCAACGGCCGGGAAAGATTCCCGCAATCGGCTCAGGGATGTCGCCGGGCGGTTCATTGCTCGGGGTCGGGATCTGCCTTTTCGGTCTGCTTCAGCCGCGTGTGCCAGCGCTTGTCCGGTACCACGCGCTGCCGGTATTGCGGCGTGCGCACCGCCTTGGCGACCGGGTCGCGCGGTCGCCGCGGCGGGCCGGAGACGCGTTTGCCCTTCATGTCCGCCGATACACGTCCTCGAAGCGGACGATGTCGTCCTCACCGAGGTAGGAACCGGACTGCACCTCGATGATGTGCAGCGGCACCTTGCCGGGGTTCTCCAGGCGGTGGCTGGTGCCCAGCGGAATGTAGGTGGACTGGTTCTCGCTCAGCAGTTCCTCGTGACCGTCGCGGGTGATGCGTGCGGTGCCGGACACCACGATCCAGTGTTCGGCGCGGTGGTAGTGCATTTGCAGCGACAACTTCTCGCCCGGCTTGACCATGATGCGCTTGACCTGGAAACGTTCGCCCAGGTCGATGCCCTCGTACCAGCCCCAGGGGCGGAACACGCGGGTATGCAGTTCGTGCTCGCTGCGGTCGTGCGTCTTCAGATAATCGACCACTTTCTTCACGTCCTGCGCATGCGCCTTGTCGGCGACCAGCACCGCGTCTGCGGTCTCGACGATCAGCAGATCGCGCACACCGATGGCCGCGACCATGCGCGATTCGGCCCGCACCAGGCTGTCGCTGACCGCGTCCAGATAGACGTCGCCGCGCGTGACGTTGCCGGCCTCGTCCTTGGCGCCCACGGCCCACAGCGCGGACCAGGAGCCGATGTCGTTCCAGCCGATGTCGGCGGGGATCACCGCGGCATGGGTGGTGTGTTCCATCACTGCATAGTCGATGGAGTCGGCCGGACAGGCGGCGAACGCCTGGGCGTCCAGGCGGCAGAAGTCGAGGTCATGCTTACCCGCGGCCAGTGCCTGTTCGCAGGCGGCGAGCATGTCCGGGCGCAGCCGGCGCAGTTCTTCCAGATACTGGCGGCAATTGAACAGGAACATGCCGCTGTTCCAGAAATAGTCGCCGCTGGCGACGAAGGCTTCGGCGTGGGCGCGGTCCGGCTTCTCGACGAAGCGGGCGACGCGCCGCGCCGGACCGTCATCCAGCGCGTCGCCACGCTGGATGTAGCCATAGCCGGTCTCGGGGGCGTCGGGGACGATGCCGAAGGTGACCAGATGGCCCGACTCGACCGCGCGCCGACCGGCATCGATGGCGGCGTGGAACGCCGCGACGTCGCGGATCAGGTGATCCGCCGGCAACAGCAGCATCACCGCGTCGGCATCCTGCTGTGTCAGCGTCAACGCGGCGATGGCCGCCGCCGGCGCGGTGTTGCGGCCCATCGGCTCCAAGTAGATGCCCAGCGGGGTGACGCCGATCTCGCGCATCTGCTCGGCGATCAGGAAGCGGTGGTCGTTGTTGCACACGATCAGCGGTGCGCCCACGGCAGGGTGCTGCGTCAGACGCAACACGGTCTCCTGCACCATGGTGCGCTCGGAGGCCAGCGCCAGCAGTTGCTTGGGCAGGGCGGCGCGCGACATGGGCCACAGGCGGGTGCCGGAGCCGCCGGAAAGGATGACGGGATGCAGGGTCATGGTCGGGATGTCCTGTTGGCAGGGATGGGGTCAATCGGCGCGGTCGAGGCAGAGCTTCAGCGCATCATGCCAGTCCGGCAGGCGGATGCCGAACACGCGCGCCAGTTTGTCGTTGTCGAGCCGCGAGTTGTGCGGGCGTCGCGCGGGGGTCGGGTAGTCGCTGGTGGCGATGGGCACCAGACGCGGCGCCGGCTCGGGTGGGTCCAGCGCCAGGATCGCCGCGGCGAAGCCATGCCAGGAAGTCTCGCCGGCGTTGGTCATGTGGTACACGCCCCATGGCTCCGGCCGGTCGGCGCCGCGCGCGGGCGACAGCAGTTGCGCCAGGATGGCGGCACTGGCCTGGGCCAGGTCGCGACACCAGGTGGGCGCGCCGATCTGGTCGGCGACGATTTTCAGTTCCGTGCGTTCGCGCATCAGCCGGCGCATGGTCAGCAGGAAATTGCCGCCGCGCAGGCCGTACACCCACGAGGTGCGGAAGATCAGATGGCGGCAGCCGCTCGCCTGGATGGACCGTTCGCCCAGCAGCTTGCTGGCGCCGTAGACGTTGAGCGGGCCGGTGGGGTCGTCCTCGCGCCACGGCCGTTCGCCGCTGCCGTCGAACACGTAGTCGGTGGAGTAATGCAGCAGCAGGGCGCCGAGCCGCGCCGCTTCCTCGGCCAGCACACCGGGCGCGGCGGCATTGACCGCGTGCACCCGCTCGGCGTCGCTCTCGGCCTTGTCCACTGCGGTATAGGCGGCCGGGTTGACGATCACACGCGGCGCCAGCGCGCGCACCGTGCGGCGGATGGCGTCGGGGTCGGCCAGATCCAGCGCGCGGGAATCGAGCGCCACCACCTCGCCCAGGCAATCCAGTGTGCGCCGCAGTTCCCAGCCGAGCTGGCCGCGCGCGCCGGTAAGCAGGATCTTCATGGCCGGACCGCCATGTTCCGATCGGCGCGGGGCTGCCGCATCCGGCATGACTGCGTTCATGTCGCCTCCCCGTAGTGCCTGCCGACCCACTCCCGATACGCCCCGCTGGCGACGTTCTCCACCCAGTCCATGTGTTGCAGATACCAGCGCACGGTCTTGCGGATGCCGGTTTCGAAGGTCTCCGCCGGCTTCCAGCCCAGCTCACGGTGGATCTTGGTCGCGTCGATGGCGTAACGGCGGTCGTGACCCGGCCGGTCCTTGACGTAGGTGATCAGGCGTTCGTGCGGACCGGCGGCATCCGGGCGCAGTTCATCGAGCAGGGCGCAGACGATGCGCACGATGTCCAGGTTGGGCATCTCGTTCCAGCCGCCGACGTTGTAGGTCTCACCCACCCGCCCGCGCGCCAGCACTTCGCGGATGGCCGTGCAGTGATCGCCCACGTACAGCCAGTCGCGCACGTTCATGCCGTCGCCGTAGATGGGCAGCGGCTTGCCGCGGGTGGCATTGAGGATCATCAGCGGGATCAGCTTCTCCGGAAACTGGTAGGGGCCGTAGTTGTTGGAACAGTTGGTGGTCAGCGTCGGCAGGCCGTAGGTGTGGTGATAGGCGCGCACCAGATGGTCGGAACTGGCCTTGCTGGCGGAATAGGGACTGTTGGGCGCGTAGGGCGTGGTCTCGGTGAACGGCGGATCTTCGGGGCCGAGCGAGCCGTACACCTCGTCGGTGGACACGTGCAGGAAGCGGAACGCGGCCTGGTCCGCCGCGGGCAGCTCCATCCAGTAGCCGCGCGCCTCCTCGAGCAGATGGAAGGTGCCGACGATGTTGGTCTGGATGAAATCCTCCGGGCCGTGGATGGAGCGGTCGACGTGGCTCTCGGCGGCGAAGTTGACGATGGCGCGCGGCCGGTGCTCGGTGAGCAGACGGCCGACCAGGGCGCGGTCGCCGATGTCGCCGTGCACGAGGACATGGCGCGCGTCGCCGCGCAGCGTGGCGAGATTGTCCGGATTGCCGGCGTAGGTGAGCTTGTCCAGGTTGACGACCGGCTCGTCGCTCGACGCCAGCCAGTCCAGGATGAAATTGGCGCCGATGAA
>CAYTRH010000148.1:0-7106 GCA_964440155.1 uncultured Thiobacillus sp.
GTCTGCGGCGTCGCCATCCACAGGTCGATCAGGTTGATCAGACCGTCCCGCCCGGTGGTGTACAGGTAGCGGCCGGACTTGGACAGGCGCGAGATATGTACCGCGAAGCCGGTCTTCAGCACCGCGACGATCTTCTTGGTGTCGCCGTCGATCAGCGCCACCTCGCCGGTGTCGCGCAGCGTCACCGAGAACACGTTGGACAGATTGATCTTGTTCATCTGCCGCTTCGGTCGTTTCTCCACCGGCACGATCAGGTTCCAGCTCGCGCGCATTTCCTTCATGCCCCATTCCGGCGGCAGCGGCGGCGGCTGCTGGATGTAGCGCGCCATGATGTCGACTTCCTTGTCGCTCATTTCCTTGGAGGTGCCGAAACCGGGCATGCCGCCGGGCGTGCCGTAGTAGGTGAAGATCTTCAGGCTCTCGGTGCCCAGCTTCTGCATTTCCCCGGGCAGCAGCGGCTTGCCGGTCGCCCCCTTGCGCAGCACGCCGTGGCAGCCGGCGCAGCGGTCGAAATAGATCTGGCGGCCGATCTCGAATTCCTCCTTGGTCATGGGCGGTGCCTTGGGGTCGTTGGACTGATACATCTCGACCTTGGCCAGTGGTGAGCCGCCCCCCTGCATGTAGGTCGCATCCGGCGAGCCGGAATGCGCCGTCGGTTGCGCGAACACCGAGGAAACCGCCAGCGGCAGCGCCGCCAACATCACGCCTGCGAGCACCTTCTTCATGTAACTGCCCTCCTGTTGGACAACGTGGCAAAAAGACCGGAACAGCATGGGGGGTAACCATGCGCCGGCGAGGAGCGCGCGGGCCTTGATCAAAGTCAACCTGAACGCGCGAGCACGTGCCGATTTTGATGAAAGTCAAGCCTTGGCCAGAAGGGCGGGGAAAGGTTGATAAAAGTCAAACGCTTTGCTCGGGTATGCCTCCTAACATCCGCCGCACCCCGAAACCCGCGCAGGAGCAGACGATGATCGAACCCGTGGCCATGGCCAACTTCTTCACCGTGTTCTTCAGCGCGGCCTCGGTGATCGTGTTTGGCGCGCTGTACGCCTTGCTGTTCGCCTATGCCCGGCTGCACCGGCGGCCGCGCATGATGGTGCTGACCTACGCCGCCTACCTGGGTTTGTTCGCCGCGGTGCTGACGTTGGCGTTCGCCGCCAATCTGTTCAGCAACGGGTTCTGGACTTTCATCGTATTGCTCATGCTCATCGGCTATCTGCTGGCGCCGCACGCCATCTGGTACCTGTGCGTCGGCACCCATGCCGACGGCCATGACACGAGCGCAGGGGAGGCGGGTGCGCCGGTGCCCGTCAAGGTTTATCAACAGCGGTAATCTCAGGAGGCAAGACCATGTCACAGACCGAAGCACTGTGGTGGGCATCCGAGTCCTTTTGGCGCAAGACCGCCATCTGGGTCACGGCCGGCTCATTCGTCGCGCTCATCTTCTTGACGTTCGACACGTTGTCGCAGATCAGCGCCGGCACCAAGCGCGTGCCGGCATATTCGGTGATCAATCACCGCATCGACTACGTGTTCAATGAGCAGCGCAATTTCCAGGTGCCCGTGATCGGTGCGGAGGAGCCGCTGTTCGGCCAGAAGCTCAGCGAGGAGGCGGCCGCCGCCCTGGTTTCCAAGGGCAAGCTGACGGTGCAGGCCAAGAACTGCATGAACTGCCACACGCTGCTCGGCAACGGCGCCTACTACGCGCCGGATCTGACCAAATCCTGGCTGGATCCGGCCTGGGGCTCCAAGGAAGTGCGCGAGCAGTCCATGGTCGAGTTCCTGATGAATCCGCAGGAGCGCCTGCACAACGTGCTCGGCCGGCGCATGCCCAATCTCAAGATCACGGAAGAGGAAGCGCGCGCCACGGTGGCCTTCCTGAAGTGGATGTCGTCCATCGACACCAACGGCTTCCCCTACAACTTCAAACCCTTGGATCAGGAGAACTGAGATGGCAGCGCTCGGAGTACTGGACGGCGCCAATCTGAACGGCGGCCAGAAACTGGCGGTGAAGTATTTCACCGTCGCCTTCATCCTGTTCGGTGCGCAGATCCTGTTCGGTCTGCTCGCCGGCCTGCAATACCTCAACCCCGACTTCCTGTTCGGCGTGCTGGATTTCTCCGTCAACCGCATGGTGCACATCAATGCGCTGGTGGTGTGGCTGCTGTTCGGCTTCATCGGTTCGGTGTACTGGCTGCTGGAAGACGAGGCCGGGGCGCCGGTGGTTGGGCTCAAGCTGGGTAACCTGATCTTCTGGATATTCACGCTGGCGGTCGCCGCCGTGGTCGTGGTGTATCTGCTGGTGCAGATCGGCCCGGGCGAGAAATCGTCGATCTGGCTGATCAACGAGGGCCGCGAGTACATCGAGGCGCCGCGCTGGGCCGACATCGGCATCGTCGTGTGCGTGCTGGTGTTCTTCTTCAACGTCGTCGCCACCTTCACCAAGGGACGCTACACCGGCATCGGCGGTGTGCTGGTGCTCGACCTGGTGGCGCTGGCCGGCCTCTATCTCGCCGGCATGTTCTACACCCCCAACATCTCGGTCGACCAGTTCTGGTGGTGGTGGGTGATCCACTTGTGGGTGGAGGCGACCTGGGAAGTCATGGTCGGCTGCCTGATGGCCTACGCGCTGATCAAGACCCTGGGCGTGCGCCGCAAGATCGTCGAAACCTGGCTGTACATCGAGGTCGCGCTGATGTTCGGTTCCGGCATCCTCGGCCTGGGCCACCATTACTTCTGGATCGGTACGCCGGAATACTGGTTCACCATCGGCGGCTTCTTCTCCGCGTTGGAACCGATCCCGCTGGTGGCCATGGTGGTGCACGCGGTGTTCGACTCGGGCGCGCACAAGATGAAGAACAACAACCATCCGGTGCTCGGTTGGACCATCGCCCATGCCTTCGGCAACTTCTTCGGCGCCGGCGTGTGGGGCTTCATGCACACACTGCCGCAGATCAACCTGTTCACGCACGGCACGCAATGGACCCCGTCGCACGGCCATCTGGCGTTCTTCGGTGCCTATGCCACCATCGTCATCGCCTTCTTCTACCTGGCGATGCAGAAGTGGCGCGGCAACGTGTGGATGAGTGGCAACATGGCGGGCGACTGGAAATGGAAGTGGTCGCTGGCGCTGTTGCACATCGGCATGATCGGCATGGTCATGGGCATGCTGGTGGCCGGCTACCAGCAGTCGTTCATCGAACGCGCCGTCGAAGGCTCCACCTGGATGGGCTACTTCACCGCGCAGGCGCACCCGTGGTTCCTGCAGGGCATGTGGTGGCGCCAGATCTTCGGCTGGGTGTTCGCCGCCGGCTATGTGTTGCTCGCCTGGGACCTCCTGACCATAGGCAAGCGGGAGACGCGTCCCATCGCCGTGCTGCACGGCGATGCCTCCCCTGCCACGGCTTGAGTAACGGGTCTCCTACTCCCGTCCCAGCGAATTGGCCCGCCGGCTCTCCGGCGGGCCTTTTTTGCTTACCGATGGTCCAGCGGCGGGCCGGGCCGTTTTGCCGCGGACGGATCGACTGCGTGAATTCCCTTGCATGGGTCTGCCACGCTGATTAGCATTCGCCGACTTGTAGTTCCGACGCAACAATTCATTTGCACCGCTCTCGAGGAGGAGACATATGCGTAAATCGCGGTTGATGATCGCTTTGGCCGGGATCGGCTTCGCCGGTTCGACGCTGGCCACCAATGGCATGAATCTGGAAGGCTATGGCCCGATCGCCCTGGCGATGGGCGGGGCCTCGATGGCTTATGACAATGGTTCCGCCGCCGTCATGAACAACCCGGCCACGCTCGGCCTGATGGGCAATGGCGCCCGCCTGGATGTCGCGCTGGGCATGCTGGGACCCAACGTGGAGGCCAAGACGGCCGGCATGCCGACAGCGGAATCGGACGGTGATGCCTACTTCATGCCGGCGTTCGGCTATGTCCGCAAGAGCGGTGACCTGACCTTCGGCGCGGCCATGTTCGCCCAGGGCGGCATGGGCACCGAGTACGGGCGCAACACCTGGGTCAGCGGTTATCAGTCGATGGTGTTTGCCGGCTCGGGTGGCTTGGGTGGCACGGCGGGGCCTTCCGGGCGTGAATCCCGGAGTGAACTGGGCGTCGGTCGTTTCATCCTGCCGCTGGCCTACAACGTCAACGAGGCGCTGACGCTGGGCGGCTCGCTGGACTTCGTGTGGGGCGGTCTGGACATGATGATGCCGCTCGGCGGTGCCATGCTGGCCGATTTCATGAACCCGGCGGCGCAGAATTTCGGTCGCGTCAACGCTGCGTCCAGTTCCATGCTGCCCACGCTGAACGGGATGATGGATGCCGCTTTGGGGGGGGGCTGCCCGGGGGCCGCACCGGCCTGCATCCAGGACATCAATTGGGCGAGCTTCGAGTTCGGCAACAAGAACAAGTTCGTGCAGAAGGTCACCGGCAGCGGTTGGGCCGGCAAGCTCGGCTTCGTCTGGAAAGTGGCGCCCAACGTCAGCATCGGCGCCACCTATCACAACAAGACGTCCATGTCGGACTTCAAGGGTAACGCGGTGATGACCATGAACGTGGACATGGCCCCGCCGGGTGCCGGGCCGACGGGTGGTGCCGGTTTCATGTCGATTCCCGTGACTGGCAAGATCGCGATCCATGACTTCCAGTGGCCCGAGACGTATGGGATCGGCATCGCCGTGAAGCCCGATGACCGCTGGATGGTCGTGGCCGATTACAAGCGCCTCAACTGGAAGGATGTCATGAAGGACTTCCACATGACCTTCACTTCCGATGGGTCCGCTGGCAACGTGGCCATGGGGCTCGCCAACCAGACGTTCGACGTGACCATGTACCAGAACTGGAAGGATCAGGACGTGTTCCAGTTGGGCGTGGCCCATCGCACCACGGATGCCCTGACGCTGCGCGCTGGCGTGAACCTAGCGGACAACCCGATTCCCAGAACCTATCTGAACCCGCTGTTCCCGGCGATCGTGAAGAATCACTACACCGCTGGCTTCGGCTATGTGCTGGGAGATGCCTCGGACATCAACTTTGCTCTGTCCTATGCGCCGAAGGTCAGCCAGAGCAGTCCGCTCGGTTTCCAGTCGGAACACAGTCAATTGAGCTGGCAACTGATGTACAGCCACCGCTTCTGAGCCGGCGGTTATAAAATAGGCAGGCCGGTGGGCGCAGGTCCCCGGCCTTTTTTGTTGTGGTGACGATGGAGCGTGATATGCGGAATATTCTGGTGGCCCTGATCCTGGTCGCGTTTGCCCCTTGGGCGTGGGCGATCTCGCCTTATTTCCAGGGCAGCCGTGTGCCTGGCGGTGACATCAACGCCGTGATGGCCCAGGTGGAAAAGAAGCTCACCGGAGCGGGCTTCAACGTGATCGGCAAGTACCAGCCGGCGGGGCTGACCGGCTACGGCGTGTTGGTTGCCACCGACCGCGACCTGCTCAACGCCGTGCGCAACCTGGGTGGGGCGGCGATCGTCGGCGCACCCATCCGCATCGGCGTGAAGAGCGATGGCACGGTGTCCTACATGAACCTGGAATACTGGCTGCGCGCTTACTTCCGCAAACAGTATCCGCTGGCCGACCGTACCGTGCGCGCCACTCACAGCAAGCTCGCCCGCGCACTGGGCGAAGGGCAGCCGTTCGGCGGCGACGTCGATCGCAAGGATCTGCCCGGCTACCAGTACATGTTCGGCATGGAAGGTTTCGAGTCCGACAAGAACCTGCTGATGGAGCACCTGTCGTTCGAGGACGCGGTGCAGACCATACAGGAGAACCTGGCGCGCAACGTGGCGCGTACCAGCAAGGTTTACGAGATCATCATGCCGGACAGGAAGATCGCGGTATTCGGCGTGGCCATGAACGACCCCAAGGAAGGCGAGGGCTGGTGGGCCAGGACCGCCGGTCCGGACAACATCGCCGCGCTGCCGTATGAGATCTATGTGGTCAACAACAAGGCCAGCCATCTGTTCGCGCGTTTCCGCATCGCATTGAGCTGGCCGGCGGTGGGCATGGGTACCTTCATGCGCATCGTCGATGCGCCGGGCATCATCCGCGACACGCTGACCACGGTGGCCGGCGGCAACTGAACCGGCTCAGGGCAGCGTCAGCAGTTCGCAGCCGCTTTCGTCACAGCGCAGGTAGCCGCCGCCCGCGTACCAGGCGGGCAACACCCAGCGTTCCCGCACCTGGCCGTCGACCACCGGGGTGTGCCGCGCCGGACGATGGGTATGGCCGTGGATCATGCGGCGCACGTCGTGGTCGCGGAATGCCCCGGCCACGGCGTCGACATTGACGTCCATGATCTCCGGGGTACTGTCCGCCTTGATGCGTTCGCTTTGCGCGCGCATCGCGCGCGCCAGCGTATGCCGTTCCGCCAGCGGTTTGGCCAGTGCCGCGCGTTGCCAGGCGGGATCGCGGCATTGCCGGCGAAACGTCTGGTACGCGACATCATCGGTACACAGCGCGTCGCCGTGCGTCAACAGCGTCGGCACGCCGAACAGGTCGATACGGGTCGGGTCGTCCAGCAGGCGTAACCCGGCAGCCTGGGCAAATTCGCTGCCGACCAGGAAGTCGCGATTGCCCGCCAGAAACCAGACCTGTACGCCGTGATCGCTCAGCCGGCGCAGTGCGCTGACGATGTCGGCGTTGAACGGGGAGGCGAGATCATCATCGCCCACCCAGGCTTCGAATACGTCGCCCAGCAGATACAGCGCGCCGGACGCCGCAGCGATGTGCTCGATGAAGTGATGAAAACGGGCTGCGCCGTCGGGACGGTCCGGAGTCAGGTGCAGGTCGGACGCGAACAGCGCAGGCGCGGACATGCGGCGCTTACCCGGTCAGGCCGCGTCGGGCAGTACCTCGGCACGTTCGATGATGACATGCTCCAGCGGCACGTCCTGGTGGCCGTCGCGCATGCCGGTACGCACCTTGCGGATGCGGTCGACCACGTCGCGGCCTTCCGTCACCTGGCCGAATACGCAGTAGCCGTAACCGGAAGCCGACGGCTCGCGGTAATCCAGGAAGTTGTTGTCGGCCACGTTGATGAAGAACTGGCTGGTGGCCGAATGCGGGTTGGGGGTGCGCGCCATGGCGATGCTGTAGGCCACGTTC
>CAYTRH010000149.1:0-7098 GCA_964440155.1 uncultured Thiobacillus sp.
GGATCGCTTTCCGCCGGGCGCCGGACTGGCGGCGCGCGGCGTGGCTCGCCGCCGGCATCGGCCTGGTCGGCTACCTGTCGGCGTTCGCCCTGGCGTTGGCGCTCGACCAGCCGTTCGCGCCGGTGCTGGTCGCGCTGCTGACGGCGCTTGCCGCGCTGGCCCAGGTCCGCCGGAGCGAACGGTTCGAGCCCGGAAATCGCTGATCATCCTGAAATCCGCAGATGAACGCGCCCGAGTGTGGGTCTGCCGGGCCGTCTGGCGAGGCGAGACGACGCGCTGGGTCGCTCCCTGCAAGGCGGAGCAACGCCGCCAGGCGGCCCGGCAGGCGCGCAATCGGGTGGGTAACGGGCTCACCCGGCGGGTGACCTCGAGCGCAGGCGAAACCCCCCCGTCCATAGCGGCCGCACAAGGGCTAAGCAGCGGTCGACTGCGGTTTTCAGGATAATGCGCAACCGACTCCGTGCTTTCCGGTCATAACCGGGCTGCTGCCCACTCACGATTGCCCGCCATGCTCAATCGAACGCTGTCCCTGCTGCTGATCGCGCTGTTGTCCGCCACGCCGGTGGCCGCCAGCAAGACCGAATACCAGGTCGGTGACCGCCTGCCGCAGGCGGCGACCAAAGCGGCACCGGCCCGCGGTGGTGTGCGTACGCTCACCTGGGACGACCTGCTGCCGCCGGACTGGGATCCATCCGCGGCTTTCAAGGGGCTGGACCTGGCCAGTCTGGACGATGCCGATCCGCGTGCCATGGCCGCGCTCGACGCGATGCGCAAGGCCTGGGATGCCGCACCGGTGAACCACGCGCTGGACGGCCAGCGCGTGCGCATCCCCGGTTTCGTCGTGTCACTCGACGGCGGTCCGGGTGAACTGCGCGAATTCCTGCTGGTGCCTTATTTCGGCGCGTGCATCCACGTGCCGCCGCCGCCGGCCAATCAGATCATCCACGTCATGCCCAACCGGCCGGTGAAGAACGTGCGCACCATGGAGGCGGTATGGGTCAGCGGCACGCTGGGCATCGGTCGCTCCGACACGCCCATGGGCCGTTCCGGTTATCGACTGCAGGCCACCGAGGTCACGCCGTACAAGGCACCGCGCTGAGTGCCCCTGCCGCGCGGGCGTGGCGGCGTCAGGCGCTGCGCAGGCGCGCCAGCCGGGTCAGCCAGATGGCCAGCAGCGGCAGCGTGAGCCCCAGCAGCGTCACGGTGACCAGCAGGTGGCCCAGTTCGGAATAATCCGCCGCCACCTGGATGGCGCCGGTGGTGGCATCGCGCACCTCGCGGCTCACCGTGTAGATCTGGTTCAGGTACTTGGTGCCCAGCTGCGCCGCCGACAGCGCCAGATTGGTGAACGAGGCCATCACCGCAAAAAAAGTCGCCTTCAGATGCGCCGGCGCGGAATTGGCGATCCACGCCAGCATGGGCACCATGGCGATCTGCCCCAGCGGCGACTCCAACGCGGTGTCGATGATGGCGATGAAGCGCGCGTCCACCACGCCGCCGGTGCGCGCCGCGGTCCATTCGTGCAGGCCGTGATACATGCCGATGATGGGCAGCGACAGCAGCGTGCTGGCGATGGTGAGGAACACCACGATGTAGGCGATGGAGCGCTCCGCCATGAAGCGGCGGAACAGGAACAGACCGACCAGCGTCAGGCTGCTGGCGATCAGCGACAGCGTGGCGAGGAAGGCTTGATCGAAGCCGAGTTCGTCGATCATCCACCAGGTGGAGCCGGCGCCGGGGCCGGGCATGGCGCGATAGACGAAGATGATGATGGCAGTGCCGAGCAGCGTGCGCCGTGCCTCCGGCGACAGCTCGCGCAGCAGCCTGGACATCATGAAGGCGATCACCGCGAACGAACCGATGAAGATGATCTCCTGCCCCCAGCGCAGATCGGACAGGCCGACGCTGATGGTGACCGCGACGAACACTGCGCTGCCGCCCAGGATCCACCAGTTGGGCGCGGTCCTGGTCTCCGGCTCGTGCAGCATGCGCGCGATGCTGGCGGCGTCGTGACCGGCAGCGCGCAGCCGGCGCGCGGCACGTCTTTTCAGTGCTCCGGCGAACAGCACGCCGGCCACCGACAGCGCCGGGATCGCCAGCGCGTACTGATAGACGCGCGCGTAGATCTCCGCCTTGGCCTCCTGGGACAGCGCCTCGACGCCCTGGAACAGCACGACATTGACCACCGCCACCAGCACGCTGCCGCCGATGATGGCGACGCGGCCCAGCGTCTGCACCGTGGTGTGCATCAGACGAATGGTTTCCGCCGCCAGCGGTTGGCCTCGTTCGTCGACGCGCGGCACCGCCTCGACGGTCATGGCGTCGGCGACGGCGTCCTGCATCACGTAACCGACCGGCGACAGCAGCACGGACAGCACGAACCAGGCTTCGATCGGCATCACCGTGCGCATGGTGTCCGGTTGCGCGATGAGGCCGACCATGATCAGCAGGCTGGCGGCGATCAGCCCGGCGCCCAGATAGACCAGCCCCGCCTTGTGCTTCCACATCAGGTCGACCAGATGGCCGATGGGCATCTTCAGCGCCCACGGGATACCCGCCCAGAAACCCAGCGCGGCCAGGAAGGCGGCCGACAGGCCCAGGTATTCCTTGACGAAGAAGGTGCCGACGATGCCGGTCAGTCCCGACACCCCTGCCGCGCAGTACACCATCAGCGGCGGCAGGTAGGACAGCCGCAGCTCGCGGCCGAGCTCCAGGATGTTGCGGTCGAACCAGCGAAACAGGGCGGTGGACATGGGGCGGGAAACAGAGAGACGGTTACCTGAGTCGGCGCTGAGGCCCAGCCGGTTCCCGTTGCCCTTTCTGCCGTATCCCGCCTGCCCGCTCAGTGCGCCTGCACGCCCGGCCCGAAGAAGCGATAACCGGTACGCAATTGCCGGCTCAACGCAAAGCGCTTGCGCTCGGCGTCGCTGGTGAAGCTGCCGGCGATGGTGTCGTAGGCCTTGTCGGCCCAGGCGCCATCCAGCAACAGATCGGCCACGCCCTCGGCCCAGCGCAGCTTGTCGTTGGCGTTGGCGAGGCGGGCACCACACCGGTCCATCAGCGGGGCGATCTCCGACGGCGGCAGTTCATACGCCTTCAGACGGGTGGCGAGCTGCACGCACTGGTCGCCGCTGGTGCAGGCTTCGACGGCCTTGGCGAACAGTGCATCGGCCTGCGCGCCGTCGCCGATGTCGCGATACAGCTTGGCGATGTGCGCCAGCGCGTAGTGATCCTTGGCGCGCGCGGCGGCGTCGGCCAGCAGTTTCGCGGCCAGTGCGGCGTCACCCAGCGCGGTCTGTACCGTTTCCGCCATCTTGGTGTAGTCGTACGGGCTGTCGCCCAGCGCGCGGCCCTCGATGTAGGCGCGCGCGCGCGCACGGCCATACTCGGCGTCCTTGAGCTCGGTGGCGCAGGTCATGACGATCTCGCGGAACCACACGAAGTCGCTGGCGTTGGCCACGCTCTCGTCGAGCAGCTTGGAGAGCCAGGCCTGATCACCCAGGCGGTCGACGCCCAGGATCAGGGACTTGAAGCGGGCGAAGTGGAACGCGCCTTCCTCGCGCATCTGCGCCTCGGCCTTGCCCAGCACCTTGCTGGCGTAGGCGGCGTCGTCCAGCTCCGCCATGATGCGGTCGGCCAGCGCGATCAACTGCTTGATGGTGGTGCACTTGGCTTCCTCGTTCTGTAGCGTCACATACTTGGCCTGGTTGGCTTCGCGCTTGGCCAGCTTGCCGGCGACGCGTTCGACGCGTGCCGCGTCATTGGCGGCGTGCCTGTTCACCGCTTCCACCACCTTGCGCATCTCGTCCAGGTTGGCCACCGACTCTTCCGCCTTGGTCAACATGTCGGCCACACCCTGGGCATCGCCGATGCCGGCATAGGCGTCGGCCAACTGGATCAGCTCGCCGCTGGCCGTGGCGATGGCGCCGGCCTTGGCCAGCACGGCCTTGGTGAACTCGGCGTTGCCGGCGGCGGCGGCCAACACCTGCATCAAGGCGGTGAAATCCTTGGCCGACTCCAGTGCCTTGTCGTACAGGGCGCCTGCGGCGGCGGGGTCGATCTCGGCCATGGCGCCGGACAGCGTGATCAGATCGGCCGGGCTGCCGTATTTGGCCGCGCCCTCGTTGATCACCTCGACGGCCTTGGCGGTGTCGCCGCCCTTGGCGATGGTCCGCGCCAGCCGGGCGAAATCGGCGGCGCGGCCGGCCTTGGCCTTGATCTTGTCGATCACCTGACCGAACAGCGTGGCGTCGTTCAGCTCGGCCACCACGTTGGCCAAACCGTACAGTTCCTCGGTAGCGGACACTTCCTTGAGCGCACCGGCCAGCGCCTTGGCGGCAGCGGCAGCATCAGCCAGCGCCAGCCACTGGCCCATGCCCACGGACACCTTCTCGCCGCCGTCCATGGCGAAATCGGCGCCCTGGCCCAGCATCTCCTTGGCCTTGGCCTCGTCGCCGAGCGCTTTGTAGCCGATCGCCAGCGTGACGAAATCCTTGGTGAACATGGCGTCTCCGGCTACCTTGTCCAGCGCCTTGCGCGCGTCGGCGGCGCCGGTGAAGGCGGTGCTGGTCAGGATGTCCTTGGCGTAGGCCATGTCGGTCGGATCGTCGAAGCACTCGCGCGCGAGGGCGAACAGGGCATCGGCGCTGGTGGCGGCGGCGACTTTGGGTTCGAGCGTGGAACGGTTGGCCATCGGGTTCTCCGGCAATGAAGGAAATCAGAAACTTGCGAACTTTACAGGGCCGGCGTCCGGCGTGGGCTAGGGTTTTTTTATTGGCGGATAAGGGATTTTTTCGCTGCCGCCGGGGGCCTTCCGTGCGCGGCGGGGTTACAACACATAGCGCGCCAGGTCCTCGCTCGCCGCCAGATCCTTCAGACGCGCGTCGACATAGGCGGCATCGACGCGCAACGTCTCGCCGGCACGTTTGTCGGCATCGAACGACAGCTCGTCGAGCAGCCGCTCCATTACCGTGTACAGCCGGCGTGCGCCGATGTTCTCGGTGCGCTCGTTGACCTGCCAGGCGATCTCGGCGAGCCGGCGGATGGCATCGTCGGCGAATTCCAGGCGCACGCCCTCGGTCTCCATCAGCGCCTGGTACTGGCGGGTCAGGCAGGCGTCGGTGCTGGTCAGGATGCGCTGGAAATCGTCCACGTCCAGGCTGGACAGCTCGACGCGGATGGGGAAGCGGCCTTGCAGTTCGGGAATCAGGTCGGACGGCTTGGCCAGATGGAACGCGCCGCTGGCGATGAACAGGATGTGATCGGTGCGGATCATGCCGTACTTGGTCGATACCGTGGCGCCCTCGACCAGCGGCAGCAGGTCGCGTTGCACCCCCTGGCGCGATACGTCCGGGCCGTGTCCCTCGCGGCTGGCGATCTTGTCGATCTCGTCGAGGAACACGATGCCGTTGGCTTCGACGTTACGCAGCGCCGACAGCTTGACCTCCTCCTCGTTGATCAGCTTGCCGGCCTCCTCGTCGGCGAGCAGGCGCATCGCCTCGGCGATCTTCAGCTTGCGCGGCTTGCCGCGCCGCTGGCCCAGATTCTGGAAGATGCCCTGCAACTGCGTGGTCAGCTCCTCCATTCCCGGCGGCGCGAAGATCTCCATGGCCGCGGCGGGCGTCGCCAGCTCGATCTCGATCTCCTTGTCGTCGAGCTGCCCCTCGCGCAGCATCTTGCGGAACTTCTGCCGGGTGGCCGACTCCTCGCGCGTGGCGCCGCTCTCCCAGGCATCGCGCGCGCCGGGCAACAGGGCGTCGAGGATGCGTTCCTCGGCAGCCTCCTCGGCGCGCACGCGCACGCGCCGGGTGGCGTCCTCGCGTGCCTGTTTGACCGCGATCTCGGCCAGGTCGCGGATGATGCTCTCGACATCCTTGCCGACGTAGCCCACCTCGGTGAACTTGGTCGCTTCCACCTTGATGAACGGTGCCTGCGACAGACGGGCGAGGCGGCGTGCGATCTCGGTCTTGCCGACGCCGGTGGGGCCGATCAGCAGGATGTTCTTGGGCGTGATCTCGTGGCGCAGGCTCTCGGCCACGCGCATGCGCCGCCAGCGGTTGCGCAGCGCGATGGCGCAGGCGCGCTTGGCGGCGTGCTGGCCGACGATGTGCTTGTCCAGTTCGTGGACGATTTCCTGGGGCGTCATCTGTGTCATGACACGTAAAGCTTTCACCAAGTGGCTGCCGAGTGACCGAAGTCTATCATTGCCCCCGTCCCGGCCGAGCCGTTACCGGCGACGGCCGGGGCCTATAGTGATAATTCGATCCGCGTTCGAGGAGACCACCATGCCGCGCCGATACCTGCTGCTGCTCGCTGCGCTGTTCGCCCTGCCGGTGCAGGCCGATGCCACCGTCAGCGCCGGCAATCTGGAGATGCACTGCATTGCGCTGCCCTCGACCGAGCTGACCGAGGATGCCGTGCGCCGTTTCAACGTCGCGGTGGCGCCGGATCGTGCGGTGGTCAAGGTGACGCTGCTGCGCAAGGGACGCAACGGCCAGATGGAGGCGGTGCCGGGGCAGGTCTACGTCGGTGCGATCGACCAGCGCAACCAGTTGTCCAGCATCCCGATGCGCGAGTTGAGGGATGCCGACAGCGTGCGTTATCTGGGCGAGTTCCGCATCGATGCGCCCAACACGCTGCGCTTCCTGGTCAGCGCCAACGTGCTCGGCAAGCCGTTGAAGCTGGAGTTCAGCCGCAGCTTTCCGGCACCCTGAATGACCACGGGCGGCCGCTCAGGGCAGGATGCGCGCCAGACCCCAGACCCCCATCGCCGCCACCAGCAGGCCGGCGCCGCGGCGCACCCAGACGTGTCGCGTCCACCGTTGCAGACGTTCCGCCGCCCAGCCCATCAGCAGCAGGTTGGGCAGGGTGCCCGCGCCGAAGGCCAGCAGCAGCAGTGCACCGTAAGAGGCGGCCCCGGACGCCAGCGCCATCACCAGCACGCTGTACACCAGACCGCACGGCAGCCAGCCCCACAGCGCGCCCACGCCCGAGGGCCCATACACCTTGTGGCCCGAGAAGACATAGAAGTCGGCCCCAAGAGCCCGCACGTCGACGCGCACATGGGGCGCGGCCTGCGCGCCATCCACGAGCATCAGG
>CAYTRH010000150.1:0-4577 GCA_964440155.1 uncultured Thiobacillus sp.
CGGGGCGGTAGCGCGTGGGCGGCGCGGGCTCGCCGAATTTCGGCCGCTGGAAGGGTTCGATTTCGCCGTAGGGATATTTGCGCGTGAGCAGGTGGTAGAGCGTCGCGCCAAGGGCGTAGAGATCGCTCTGCATGTTCGCCTCGGCGCCGGCAAAGAGTTCGGGCGCCATGAAGCTCGGCGTGCCGGGCTGCGTGTCGGCGTCGCGCACGTCGATGAGCGGGCAGCGCGCCACGCCCAGATCGAGTATGCGCAGTTTGCCTTCGCTATCCAGATGCAGGTTGGCGGGCTTGAGGTCGCGGTGAACGATGTCGAGCCGGTGCAGCGCGGCCAGCCCCTTGAGGATGCGGATCGCCAGGGTGACGGTTTCCGCCGGCGAAAAATGCTGCCCGGCGTCGAGCCGCGCCTGCAGGCTCGCGCCTTCGAAATGGCGCATGGCGAAATAGAGGAAATTGCGGCCGGGCAACGGCAGCACGTCGGGGAAATAGTGCGAGTGCACCCGCTTCAGGAACCATTCCTCGGCGAGCAGGCGCGCCGCGGCCTGCGCGTCGCCGGCAAAGATTGGCCGCAGCGTCTTCAAGGCCCAGCGCTGGCCGGTGTGGACGTGCCGCGCCTGGTAGAGCAGGCTGTCGCGACCGCTGTGCAGTTCGGCCTCGATGACGAAATCGTCGAGCCGCGCGCCCGCTGCCAGCCGGCCGGGCAGGGGCAGATCGGCGGCATCGGCGAGCGGTGCGTCGTCGGCGCCGGTTTCGAGCACGCGCACGACCAGCGCCGTGGCGTTGTCCTGTCCGCCGGCAGCCAGCGCCGCTTCGACCAGCGCCTCTGCGACGCGCTGTGGCGCAGCGTAAAGCAGGGTCTGACGGTGGAGCTCGACCTGCCCGAGCGGCTCCCACACGCCGTCGCAGACGATCAGGAAGACGTCGCCCGCAGCCAGCTCGCCCTCGCCGAAATCCGGCAGCACATGGGTGTCCAGTCCCAAGGCGCGCTTGAGCACATGGCTCATGCCGGGCGTTTCCCAGACATGATCGGTCGTCAGCAGTTCGAGGCTTTCGCCACGCAGGCGATACAGGCGGGTATCGCCCACGTGCGCGTAGTGGTAGCGCCGGCCGCGCGCCACCAGACAGGTGAGCGTGGTCGCCATGCCGCCGGGTTCGCTGCGCGAGGCCACCTGCCCCGTCAGCCAGCGGTTGACCGCGCCGAGCACCGTGCCCAGCGCGCGCGGGGTTTCCCAGGTGTCGGGCGTGGCGTAGTAGTCGGCGAGCAGGTTGCGCACCGCGGTTTCGGCCGCTTCGCGCCCGTGCGCGCCGCCGGACACGCCGTCGGCCACCGCCGCGAGCATGCCCTTGGTCGCGACGAGCTGCGGGTCGGCGGGCTCGACGTAGCCGCCGAAGTCCTCGTTGTCGGGGCGCGGGCCGGCTGCGGTGGCGTAGCCGAAGTCGAGACGGAGCGGCATGGGAGCTAGGGGCCAGGAAGGGCTGAAGACGGCATGATCGCAGACCGGCACGCTATCGCCAGCCTGGGGCTGCGGCACATGCGGCACAGACTGCGTGGCTGCCCTACACCTTTGCGCCGGCAATGGCCGCAGCGCCCCAGGTGGTACGCCAGCGCCGTTTGACGAGGTTGAGGCCGAGCAGCGCCACGGCGGCGAGTCCGGAGAAGATGAGCAGTCCCAATTGGTAGTTGCCGGTCAGTCCCTTGATGTAGCCGAGACTGGCGGCGAGATAGAACCCGCCAACCCCGCCCGCCATGCCCACCAGCCCGGTCATCACGCCGATTTCCTTCCTGAAGCGTTGCGGCACGAGCTGGAACACCGCGCCGTTGCCGAAGCCCAGCGTTGCCATCGTCAGCAGGAAACCGGCGAGCGCCCAGCCCGCCGTGGGCGCGCCGAAGCTCACCCCGCCCAAGCAGAACGCGGCCAGGGCGTAAACGATCAGCAGCGTGCGGATGCCGCCGATGCGGTCGGCCACGGCACCGCCAAAGGGCCGCACCAGCGAACCCGCCAGCACGCAGGCGGCGGTGAAATAGCCGGCATGCACGGGGGCGAGCCCGTACTGGTCGTTGAAATAGATGGTGAGCGAGGAGGCCAGCCCGACGAAGCCGCCGAAGGTGACGAAATAGAAGAACATGAACCACCACGCGTCGCGGTCGCGCAGCACCTGCAGATACTGGTGCATCGACTTGGGCGGCGGACAGTCGGGCGCATCCTTTGCAAACACCAGATACACCAGGAAGGCCACGCCCAGCGGAACCAGCGCCATGCCGAACACATTGCCCCAGCCAAAGGCCGCCGCCAGTCCTGGCGCCAGCAGCGCGGCGAATACCGTGCCGGAGTTGCCGGCGCCGGCAATTCCCAGCGCCGTGCCCTGATGCTGCGGCGGATACCAGCGCGACGCCAGCGGCAGGGCGACGGCGAACGCCGCGCCGGCAAAGCCGAGCATGAGCCCCAGCACCAGCACTTCGCGATAGCTGCTGATGCCCGCCAGCCAGGCCCACGCCAGCGCGCCCATGACGACGGTCTGGCCGATGAGCCCCGCGCGCTTGGGGCGCAGGTGGTCGACCAGCACGCCCATGACGATGCGCAGCAGCGCGCCCGCCAGCACCGGGGTGGCCACCATCATGCCCTTCTGCGCGGGCGTGAGCCCCAGGTCGGCGGCGATCTGCACACCCAGCGGCCCCAGCATCACCCATACCATGAAGGCGATGTCGAAATACAGAAACGCGGATAGCAGGGTGGGCGTGTGCCCGGATTTCCAGAAATTCCGGTTCATGGTCGTGTTCCGTCCGATGCGGCGCGCCGCGCCGCGTGTTGTTGCATGGGGTGCGCGGGGTTCAGGCGGCGGCGCGCGCCACCGCTTCGAGGTCGAGCCACACCCGGCCGCCCTCGACCCTGACGGGAAACTCGCGCGCGCAGCCTTCGTCCGGGGCCACGGCACAGCCGGAGGCCAGTTCGATATTCCAGCCGTGCAGCGGACAGGTGACGCGGCGGCCGTGGACGATGCCCTGCGACAGCGGCCCGCCCTTGTGCGGGCAGCGGTCTTCCAGCGCAAAGACTTCGTCTTCGCCGTTGCGGAACACGGCGATGTCGGTGCTGCCGTGGCGCACCACGCGCGCGCCGAGTCTGGGAATGTCGGCCAGGTCCAGGATGTCGATCCAGTGGTTCATTTTGCTTTCCTTCATGCGGCGACGGTTTCGAATTCGTGTTTGTGCTTGCCTTCGAACGCGCGCTCGACCCAGGGATCCTTTTCCACCGACAGCGCGAAGATCAGGCGGTCGTACAGGGCGCGGCGGTTCTCCGCGTCGTCGAGGATTTTCTTCTTCACGTAGTCCAGCCCCACGCGTTCGAGGTAATGCACGGTGCGGTCCAGATAGTGCGCTTCCTCGCGGTAGAGCTGCAGAAAGGCGCCGGAATACTCCAGCACCTCGTCAGGGGTCTTCACCTTGACGAGAAACTGCGCGACCTCGGTCTTGATGCCGCCGTTGCCGCCGATGTAGATCTCCCAGCCGGAATCGACGCCGATCACGCCGACGTCCTTGATCGCCACCTCGGCGCAGTTCCTCGGGCAGCCCGATACCGCAAGCTTGACCTTGTGCGGCGCCCACATCTTGAAGAACACTTTTTCCAGGTCGATGCCCATCTGCGTCGAATCCTGGGTGCCGAAACGGCACCATTCCGAACCGACGCAGGTTTTCACCGTGCGCAGCGCCTTGCCGTAGGCGTGGCCGGACGGCATGTCCAGATCCGCCCAGACTTTCGGTAAGTCTTCTTTTTTCACGCCCAGCAGGTCGATGCGCTGGCCGCCGGTGACCTTCACCGTGGGGATGTTGTATTTTTCGGCGACGATGGCGATGCGTTTCAGTTCGCTCGGTGTGGTCTGGCCGCCCCACATGCGCGGAATCACCGAATACGTGCCGTCCTTCTGGATGTTGGCGTGGGCGCGCTCGTTGATGAAGCGCGACTGCGGGTCGTCCTCGGCCTCGCCCGGCCAGGTGGAGATGAGGTAGTAGTTGAGCGCGGGCCGGCACGTCGCGCAGCCGTTGGGCGTGCGCCATTGCATCGCCTGCATCACCTGGGGAATGCTGAGGTATTTGTGTTCGCGGATCGCCGCGCGCACTTCCTCGTGGGTGTGATCGGTGCAGCCGCATACGCTTTTCTTCTTCGGCGCGGCCGAGTAGTCGCCGCCGGCCGGCACCGCGAGAATCTGCTCGACGAGTCCCGTGCACGAGCCGCACGAAGACGACGCCTTGGTGTGTTTGCGCACGTCTTCCAGCGTGAACAGCCCCTTTTCGCGGATGGCCTTGACGATATCGCCCTTGCACACGCCGTTGCAGCCGCACACTTCCATGTCGTCGGTCATCGCCGCGGCCTTGTTGATCCCCTGGTGGCCGAGGTTGCCGCAATGGTCCTGGCCGAACATCAGATGATCGCGCAGCTCGGCGATGTCCTTGCCGTCCCGGAGCAGCGAGAAATACCACGCGCCGTCGACGGTGTCGCCGTACATCACGCCGCCGACGAGCTTGTTGTCCTTGATGACGAGCTTCTTGTACACGCCGCCCAGCGGGTCGGAATAGAGGATGGATGC
>CAYTRH010000150.1:4645-5030 GCA_964440155.1 uncultured Thiobacillus sp.
GGTCACCGAGCCTTCGTAGCGGGCGATGCCGTAGTGCGCCAGATGGTTGGCGCAGACCTTGGCCTGCTCGAACAGCGGCGCAACCAGCCCGTAGGCGATGCCGCGATGCGCGGCGCATTCGCCGATGGAATAGATGCGCGGGTCGGTCACGGTCTGCAGGGTGTCGGTGACGACGATGCCGCGGTAGCAGTGCAGGCCCGCCGATTCGGCGAGTTCGCTGTTGGGACGGATGCCGACCGCCATCACCACCAGATCGGCCGGCGCTTCGCTGCCGTCCTTGAACCTGATCGACGCCACGCGGCCGTCGGCGCCTGCCGCCAGTTCGGCCGTCTGTTTTTGCAGCAGGAACTTCGTGCCCTTTTCCTCGAGCGATTTCTGCAGCAGG
>CAYTRH010000150.1:5074-7078 GCA_964440155.1 uncultured Thiobacillus sp.
CAGGGCGCGATGTGCACGACCGTGACGTCCATGCCGCGCTTCATCAGGCCGTTGGCGGCTTCGAGGCCCAAAAGGCCACCGCCGATGACGACCGCGTGTTTATACGTGCTGGCGGCGCGGATCATCGCGTCGACGTCGGCGATGTCGCGGAAGCTGATCACCCCAGGCAAATCCTTGCCCGGCACCGGCAGGATGAAGGGATTGGAGCCGGTGGCGAGCAGCAGGCGGTCGTATTCGGCTTCGGTGCCGTCATCGGCGATCACCTTGCGCTTCACCCGGTCGATCTTCACGACCTTCTTGTTGAGGTGCAGCGCGATGCCATGTTCCGCGTACCAGTCGAGCGGGTTGAGGATGATGTCGTTCACTGTCTGCTCGCCCGCGAGCACCGGGGAGAGCAGGATGCGGTTGTAGTTGGGGTGAGGCTCGGCGCCGAACACGGTAATGTCGTAGAGGCCGGGCGCCTGCTTCAGCAGTTCTTCGAGGGTGCGCACCCCGGCCATGCCATTGCCGACCATCACCAGTTTCATTTTGGACACACGGTCCGTGAGCGTACGCTCATCCATATCACCACTCCTGAATAACCAACCAAGCGATGACCGAGATGCGCCGTTGCATTCGGTCAGTCTGCCGCACCGGGTGCGGACTTGAGCTGCATTTAGCAATCGTCGTGCCACGCCGGCCGGCCGGCCCGCATACCTTGATAAACAAGGGCCGGACGATTCCCGGCGGGACTGCCGGCGCGCCCCGGCGCACTAATGTGGTGCCCGGCTTTTTGCCATGCACCATTACGCGGCCGCCCGCCCGAAGCCGTTGATGGCGGTGATCGCGCGCGCCTGGTTGAGGTCTTCGGTGTAGCCCGCGGCGTACAGGCATACCGCCAGCTGATTGCGCAGAGGCAGCGGTAACGGCAGGGAGGCGCGCAGCGCCTGGGCGCTCCAGCTGCCGGTTGCCCGGGCATCGGGAGCCGGCAGGCCGGCGAACGGGGTGGCCGACTGCTGCGCTTCGTAGACGCGCTGCGACTGGCCATCCCGGATCAGCCACATATCGGGCCGCCGCTCCGGATTGGCAAAGGCCTCGCCTTCGCAGCCTTCGAGCAGCAGGGCCACGCCGCCCAGCGCTTCGAGCGTTTCGCGCATTGCCGGCAGGCTGCGCGCGTCGGGTGCGGGGGTGACCCGGGCCGCAGCCGGCCCGAGCAGGTCGGCCAGCCCCGCCAGACGGGTGATCCAACCGTCCAAGCCCAGCCGGGAGCGCAGCGCCAGCAGGGCCGCGAGGCCGGGATTGAGCAGCGCCACCGGGGCAAAGGCAATGCCATCCTCGTGGAGCGCCCTGTTCACCTGCGACACCGTGGTGGCAGGGAAGACGCCCAGCTCGCGCAGCACATACGCCGCCGCCGTGCCGCCGCCGCCTTCGAGCACGCCGTGGATCAGCACGGGAATGCCAAAGCTCTTCAGCAACAGCGCCAGCAAGGGGGTGAGATGCGGACAGGCACGCACGCCGTGGTAGGCGGGCAACACCACGGTGCGAAGCGCCCGCGGCGGCGCGACCAATCCTGGCAGCCGTTCGGCCAGCGCCGCGTGCAGGCCCAGCCAGGCGTGCAGTCCCGGATCGTTCTGGTTCAGCGCCACCAGAAAGGCGGCGGTTTCGAGTTCCGGCACGCCGCCATCGAACAGTGCGGCGCCGAGGTTGCGCGCCTCGGCGTAGTCCAGGCCCACGCCGGCTTCGATCTGGCGAATCAGGGTGGCGTAGCTCATGTCGCCGCCCGGTTGCCGGCAACGAGCCGCTTCAGTTCGGGCACGCAGGAACCGCACTCGGTGCCGCATTTCAAGCTTGCCTGCAAGGCGGCAAGGCCGGCGCCGGCGGCAATGGCCGCGACGATGTCCGGCTCGGCCACGTTGAGACAGTTGCACACGATGCGGCCGCGCCCTGTGCCGGCAGCGGGCGGACGCGCCACCGGCGCGAGCATCCAGGCGCGCAGACCGGCGGCGTCCGCGCCGTCGACGATCG
>CAYTRH010000151.1:0-6950 GCA_964440155.1 uncultured Thiobacillus sp.
GACCCCCAACACCAACACACAAAACGCCCCTCAACAGGGGCGTTTTGCTTTGGGGGCGCGTTTCGCCCACGCCTTGAGGCAGTGCTACGTGTCGCCGTATAATCCGCCAAACTGTAACCGGCGGGATGGGCGCAAGCTCGTCCCGCTTGTCATATCTGCTCCAGGAGTGATCGTCTTGTCCGCTGTCGTACCCGCGATACTCGTGTTGGCGAACGGAACCGTGTTCCGCGGTCGCAGCATCGGTGCGGCCGGGATGCAGGTGGGTGAGATCGTATTCAACACCTCCATGACGGGCTATCAGGAGATTCTGACCGACCCGTCTTACTGCCGGCAGATCGTCACCCTGACCTACCCGCATATCGGTAATGTCGGTACCAACGAAGAGGACACCGAGTCGGGCTTTGTCCATGCCGCCGGTCTGGTCGTGCGCGACGTGCCCTTGCGCGCCAGTAACTTCCGTGCCACCCGTGACTTGACGGCCTACCTGCAATCTCATGGCGTAGTAGCCATCGCCGGCATCGATACGCGCTGGTTGACCCGCATCCTGCGTGAGCACGGTGCGCAGAACGCGTGCATCATGGCCGGTGACATCGACGAGCCCGTGGCGGCCGATGCCGCACGTGCCTGCCCAAGCATGGCGGGTCAGGATCTGGCGCGGGAAGTGACCCGTGCCGACACGGCCGAATGGCATGAGGGCGAGTGGCGTCTGGGAGCCGGCTTCGACGCACCTGGGATGGCCCGGCATCACGTCGTTGCGTACGATTTCGGCATCAAGCGCAACATCCTGCGCATGCTGGTCAGCCGTGGTTGTCGTGTCACCGTGGTGCCGGCGATGACACCGGCGGCCGAGGTGCTGGCGATGCGTCCGGACGGCGTGTTCCTGTCCAACGGCCCCGGCGACCCGGAACCGTGTACCTATGCGATCAGCGCGATACGTGAGATCTTGGCGGCGCGCGTGCCGACATACGGAATCTGCCTGGGACATCAGTTGCTTGCGCTGGCGTCCGGTGCGCGTACCGTGAAGATGAAATTCGGCCATCATGGCGCCAATCACCCGGTCCAGGATCTCGACAGCGGACGGGTCATGATCACCAGTCAGAACCATGGTTTTGCCGTGGATGCGGCGACGTTGCCGGACAACCTGCGGGCGACGCACGTGTCGCTGTTCGACGGCTCGTTGCAGGGCATCGCCCGTACCGACGTGCCGGCGTTCGGCTTTCAGGGGCACCCGGAAGCCAGTCCGGGGCCGCATGACGTCGCTTATCTGTTCGACCGATTCATCGCGCTGATGCAAGGCGCCCGCTGATCCCATGCCCAAGCGCACCGATCTGAGTTCCATCCTGATCATCGGCGCCGGCCCGATCGTCATCGGTCAGGCCTGCGAATTCGACTATTCCGGCGCCCAGGCGTGCAAGGCGTTGAAGGAAGAAGGCTATCGCGTCATTCTGGTTAACTCCAACCCGGCCACCATCATGACCGATCCGGAGATGGCGCATGCGACCTACATCGAACCGATCAACTGGCAGACGGTGGAGCGCATCATCGCGCGGGAACGGCCGGATGCCATCCTGCCCACCATGGGTGGCCAGACGGCGCTGAATTGCGCCTTGGATCTGGCCAAACATGGCGTACTGGACCAGTACGGCGTGGAGTTGATCGGTGCTTCGCGCACTGCCATCGACAAGGCCGAAGACCGCGAAAAGTTCAAGCAGGCCATGGCGCGCATCGGGCTGGCCAATCCGCGTTCAGGTCTCGCGCACAGCATGGAGGAAGCGATCCAAATCCAGGCCGGCATCGGTTTTCCGACCATCATCCGGCCGTCGTTCACCATGGGCGGCAGCGGGGGCGGCATCGCCTACAACATGGAGGAGTTCGTCGCAATTTGTGAGGGCGGACTGGAAGCTTCTCCCACCCGCGAGTTGCTGATCGAAGAATCGCTGATCGGCTGGAAGGAATTCGAGATGGAGGTCGTGCGCGATCGCGCCGACAACTGCATCATCGTCTGTTCCATCGAGAACCTTGATCCGATGGGCGTGCATACCGGCGATTCCATCACCGTGGCACCGGCGCAGACCCTCACCGACCGCGAGTATCAACTGCTGCGCAACGCTTCCATTGCCGTGTTGCGCGAAATCGGCGTGGACACCGGTGGCTCCAATGTGCAGTTCGCGGTCAACCCGGACAACGGCCGCATCGTGGTCATCGAGATGAATCCGCGCGTGTCGCGATCTTCGGCGCTGGCGTCCAAGGCCACCGGCTTCCCGATCGCCAAGGTGGCCGCCAAGTTGGCAGTGGGGTACACGCTGGACGAACTGCGCAACGAAATCACCGGCGGTGCGACGCCGGCCTCGTTCGAACCGGCGATCGACTATGTGGTCACCAAGGTGCCGCGCTTCGCCTTCGAGAAGTTTCCGCAGGCCAACGACCGTTTGACCACGCAGATGAAGTCGGTGGGCGAGGTCATGGCCATCGGCCGCACCTTCCAGGAGTCGTTGCAAAAGGCGCTGCGCGGTCTGGAAACGGGTGTCGATGGCCTGGACGAACACTCGCAAAGCGAGGATGAGATCAAGGCGGAACTGGGCAATCCGGGGGCGGAACGGCTGTGGTACGTGGCCGATGCCCTCCGGCTCGGCCTGGCATTCGGCGAGATTCAGCGCATCAGCCGTATCGATCCCTGGTTCCTGGCGCAGATCGAGGATCTGGTGGCGCAGGAGGCGGCACTGCGCGGCCGCGCATTGTTCAGCCTGTCACGCGACGAATTGTGGCATCTGAAACGCAGTGGCTTCTCTGACCGTCGTCTGGCCCACCTGCTCAATACCGACCAGCACAGTGTGCGGGCGCGCCGTTGGGAACTGGGAGTGCACCCGGTTTACAAGCGCGTCGATACCTGCGCAGCCGAATTCGCCAGCGCCACCGCCTACCTGTACTCGACCTACGAGGAGGAGTGCGAGGCCGCGCCCAGCGCGCACAACAAGATCATGGTGCTGGGTGGAGGCCCCAACCGCATCGGCCAGGGCATCGAGTTCGACTACTGCTGCGTGCATGCCGCCCAAGCCTGCCGTGAGGATGGCTTCGAGACCATCATGGTCAACTGCAATCCCGAGACCGTGTCGACCGATTACGACACCTCGGACCGGTTGTATTTCGAACCGCTGACGCTCGAGGACGTGCTGGAGATCGTGCGCATCGAGTCGCCCACCGGCGTCATCGTGCAGTATGGCGGGCAGACCCCATTGAAGCTGGCGCGCGACCTGGAGCGCAACGGTGTGCCCATCATCGGCACCTCGCCGGACATGATCGACGCCGCCGAGGATCGCGAGCGTTTCCAGAAGATGCTCAACGCCCTCGGCCTGTTGCAACCGCCCAACCGTACCGCGCGCACCGAGGACGAGGCACTACGTCTGGCGGCCGAGATTGGCTACCCGCTGGTGGTCCGGCCGTCCTACGTGCTGGGGGGGCGGGCCATGGAGATCGTGCATGAGGAAGCCGACCTGCGCCGGTACATGCGCGAAGCGGTGAAGGTGTCGAACGATTCCCCGGTACTGCTCGACCGCTTTCTCAACGACGCCATCGAAGTCGACGTCGATGCGCTGTCGGACGGCGAGCAGGTGCTGATCGGCGGCATCATGGAGCACATCGAACAAGCCGGCGTGCATTCGGGCGATTCGGCCTGTTCGTTGCCGCCCTACAGTCTGTCGCCCGCGCTGCAGGATGAACTGCGCCGGCAGACCGCCGCGATGGCGCGCGCGCTGCGCGTCGTCGGCCTGATGAACGTGCAGTTCGCCATCAAGGACGAGCAGGTCTACGTGCTCGAAGTGAATCCGCGCGCCTCGCGCACGGTGCCGTTCGTGTCCAAGGCGACCGGCCGGCCGCTGGCCAAGATCGCGGCGCGCTGCATGACCGGGCAGAGTCTGAAGCGTCAGGGCGCGGAGCGCGAGGTCATCCCGCCCTATTTCTCGGTCAAGGAAGCGGTGTTCCCGTTCCGCAAGTTCCCCGGCGTCGATCCGCTGCTGGGGCCGGAGATGCACTCCCCCGGCGAGGCCATGGGCGCCGGCGAACGCTTCGGTGAGGCATTCCTGAAGGCGCAGTACGGTGCCAGCGTCAAGCTGCCGCGCGAAGGCAACGTGTTCGTGTCGGTACGCAATCCCGAACATCCGCGTGTCGCCGAGATTGCGCTGCATCTCAACGAACTGGGCTTCCGCCTATTTGCCACCCGCGGTACCGCCGCGGCCATCGAAGCGGCCGGTGTGCCGGTGACCCGGGTCAACAAGGTGGCGGAGGGACGCCCACACATCGTCGACATGATCAAGAACCGGGACATCCAACTGATCATCAACGTCGTCGAGGACAAGCGCGCGGTCAAGGATTCCTTCGCCATCCGCGCCGCCGCGCTGGCGCAGAACATTCCCTACTTCACGACGCTGGCGGGGGCCAAAGCCGCCTGTCTGGGCATGAAGGACAGGCGCGAGATCACGGTCTATTCCCTGCAGGAACTGCACCGGCGTCTGCATTGAACGAGGTCGTAGCATGAGCAAAATCCCCCTGACCGTACTGGGCGCGGAGAAGCTGCGCAACGAGTTGCAGCGCCTGAAGAGCGTGGAGCGGCCCAACGTCATCGCCGCCATCGCCGAAGCCCGTTCCCACGGTGATCTGTCGGAGAACGCGGAATACGATGCCGCCAAGGAAAAACAGGGTTTCATCGAGGGCCGCATCAAGGAGTTGGAGAGCAAGCTGGCCAACGCGCAGATCATCGATCCGCGCCATCTCGATGCGGATGGACGCGTGGTGTTCGGCGCCACCGTGGAACTGGTGGATGCCGAGACCGGCGACGAGGTGCGCTATCAGATCGTTGGTGACGACGAGGCCGACATCAAGCAGGGCATGATCTCGGTCAGTTCGCCCATCGCGCGTGCGCTGATCGGCAAGTACGCCGGCGACGTCGCCGACGTGCATGCGCCCGGCGGGCTGCGCCATTACGAAATCGTCGACGTGCACTACGTCTGAACCGCGAGTCATGGCGGACGGCGGAGCGCGAAGGCGCCCGATTCGTCCGCCGCCCGCCACGCGCTGATGAAACGACTGCCCGATCTCCTCGCCGCCTGGTCCATCGCCGTATGGGTGGGCGGTCTTTGGGCGATCGGCTATCTCGCCGCGCCGGTGCTGTTCTACAACCTGGACGACCGTGCCCTGGCGGGCATGCTGGCCGGCAAGATGTTTGCGGCCATGGCCTGGGTGGGCATCGTCTGCGGCACTTGGCTGCTGCTGTTCCGCTTCATGCGCTTTGGCGGCGGCGCGCTGAAACAGGCGTTTTTCTGGATCGCAGCATTGATGCTGCTGCTGACGCTGGCCGGCCATTTCGGCATCCAGCCGGTGATGGCTCGGCTCAAGGAGGCAGCGCTGCCGACCGATGTGATGGAGAGCCTGTTCCGCGACCGCTTCGCCACCTGGCACGGCATCGCCAGCGCGGTCTATCTGGTGCAGAGTCTTCTGGGCCTGGCGCTGATCGCCAGGCAGCACTCACGGTAGTTCGAGCCTGGGCGTGTCGGCCGGTTTGTACAACAGCAGCAGCTTGCCGATGTGCTGCACCGGCGCCGCGTCGAGCGCGTCGCATAGCGCGCGGAAGTGGTCGTCGCGCTCATCACGGTCGTCGCCCAGTACGCGCACCTTGATCAGTTCATGTGCGGCCAACGCACGCGCGGCCTCGCGGATCACGGCTTCGGTCAAGCCTTGCGCGCCGATCATGACCACCGGTTTGAGCGCGTGCGCCTGGGCCTTCAGAAACTTGCGCTGTTCGGGAGTGAGCGCGCGCATGGAGTCCTCCGCAAAAGGCTGCGATGGTAGCGCAAGCGCGGCGCTTCGGCGTTACCGGCTGCGCCATCCGGTGCGGGCCGTCCGACCGCCGTGGCCATGAAGCGCCAAGCCAAGACCCGCGCCTGGCACCATCGCCACGTCAACGACTATTTCGTGCGGCAATCGGTGGAGCAGGGTTATCGCTCGCGCGCCGCCTACAAGCTGTTGGAGATCGATGCGCGTGACCATCTGTTGCGGCCGGGGCAGCTCGTGGTCGATCTCGGTTGCGCGCCGGGCGGCTGGTGTCAGGTGGCGGCGCAGCGTTTGCGCGGGCAGGGCGCCATCGTCGGCATCGACCTGCTCGAAATGGTCGGTCTCAACCACGTCACCTTCCTGCGCGGCGATTTCACCGAGACGGCCGTCCTCGAGCAACTGGCGGCGGCGTTGAATGGCCGTCGCGCAGACCTTGTGCTCAGCGATATGGCGCCCAATATCACCGGTGTGGCCGTGGCGGATCAAGCGCGCGCCTACCACCTGGCGGAACTCGCCCTGGATTTTGCCGCCCAATGGCTGCAACCGGACGGCGCTTTCCTGGTCAAGGTGTTCCAGGGTGCAGGTTTCGAGGATTATCTGCGCAGCTTGCGCGCCACCTTCCGCAGCGTCGCGACACGCAAGCCCAAGGCGTCGCGCGATGCCAGCCGGGAGGTTTATCTGCTCGCGCGAGGGCTGCGCGATGCCGCGTCGATTGATGTTGCGCCGGAATTGGACTAAGTTCGGGCATGGGCGGTGCTGAAGCCGCAAAGGAGTCAAATTGAACAATCTCTTCAAGAACGTGGGTATCTGGCTGATCATCGCGCTGATATTGATGACGGTGTTCAACCAGTTCAATACCCGCCAGACCACGCAGGCCCAGGTCGACTATTCCACCTTCATCGAGGAGGTGCGCCAGGGTGTGGTGGCCAAGGTGACCATCGAGGGTCACGTGTTGCGTGGTGTGCGCGCCGACGGCCGCCGCTTCACCACCTATGCGCCGTCCGATCCGTGGCTGGTGTCCGACCTGCTGCGCGCGGGCGTACAGGTGGAGGCCAAGCCGCAGGAAGAGCCGTCCATGCTGATGAGCATCTGCGTGGCCTGGGTCCCGCGGCTGCTGCTGATCGGCG
>CAYTRH010000152.1:0-6834 GCA_964440155.1 uncultured Thiobacillus sp.
AGCGTGCGCGCTTGCAGCAATTGACGCAGCAGATCGAACACGTCGCCGCCGGCATCGCCGCTGGTCGCGGCCGGTGCAGCCGGCGCCGCGGCCGGTGCGGTCTGAGGCTCCTCGCGCCGGCTGACGCCGACTCGGATCGTGGGCAGTACGCCGCGCTCGATCAGCAGGTGATTCAGATCCTGATAAACGGTCTTGACCTTGCTCAGCAGGTGCTTGTTGATCAGGGGCACCAGCACCAGTCGGGCCTTGAACGCCAGCCCCTGTACACGCAGGCTGTCCATGATCACCTCGCCGATGATCTCCGGGCTCAGCGGATGATCGCCGTATTGCAGTTCGGGATCCTGCAGCAACACGCCCATGCGCTTCGCCAGGCCGAACAGTTCCTCACCACAGGTGTTGTTGAGTGCGTTGGCGATGTTGTCGGCGGCAAGCGATTCCTCCAGTTCGTCCGGATCCTGCAGACGCAATTGGGTCGCATCCAGGCCGCCCGATTGGGCACGCGATACGGTATCGCGCCGGCAGGCGCGCTTGAAGCGCTGGAAGTAGCGGCGCCGGAAGTCTTCCTCGACCAGCCCGTGCCGGTCACGCGCGAATTCGCGCGCATCGCCGTACAGGCGGCGCAGTTCCAGACCCACCACCTGATCGGTGAGTTCGAGCAGATCGACGGCCGCCTGCTGCAAGGTCTTGGCCAGCGCCTCGGCCAGGCGCGCGGCCGCCATCTCGGCGCATTCGTCGAGCAGGGCAGCCTGGCCATGATCTGCGCCGGAGCGAACCCGGCTGAACTCGACCACGTTGTTGCGCGATTGTTGCATGACACCATTCTCCGGCCGCGCCGTGCCGCCCATCGCGGGCAACCACGGGCACGGCAGCCATCCAGCGGCGACGATCGGGGTTACCGGGTCGGATGGGGACGCGAGAACAGGTCCAAGTCGGGGTCGAACTCGGTGGAAACCCTGGCAATCCCGCTATCCTAGGGTTCCCCCCTTAGACCGGAGATTTTGCGTCCCCGCCTTTCGACGGGTTTGCCCGATGCAGGTTGCACTTCAGTTTGAGTGCACGTTGTCATTATCGGCGTTCACGGCAATAAATTCAGCGGCCGAGGCTTAAATTTTTGTGACGCGGGAGCGCCTACGGCAGCGATTACAATCGCGGCTTTTTCGTCATCGCCATGTGGTTCAGAAATCTCATCGTCTTTCGTTTCGCCTCCACCGCGGCCTTGTCCGCCGACATGCTTGATGCGCGCCTCGCCACCCACGCCTGCCAACCGTGCGGCGCGCTCGAACGCGAAACGCGCGGCTGGGTGCCGCCCTGGAGCGATGATCGACTGGTGCGTGTGGTGCAGGGGCGGGCGCTGATCGCCATGGGCGTGGAACGGCGCCTGCTGCCGGCCGCAGTGGTGCGGCGCGAGGCGGACGAGCGCGCACGCGCGCTGGCGGCCCAACGCGGCTACCCGGTCGGCCGCAAGGAACTGCGCGAACTGCGCGCCCAGGTCGAAGACGAGCTGCTGCCGCGCGCGTTCACGCAGCGCCGTGCGGTGCGCGCCTACATCGACGCCGAGCACGGCTGGCTGGCGATCGATACCGGCTCGGCCAACGTCGCCGAGGCCATGCTGGAACTCCTCGGCAAGACCTTCGATGGCCTGGCGATCGAGCCGCCGCGCACGCGCGTGGCGCCGATCTCGGCGATGACCGACTGGCTGGCCGCCGGCGAGGCACCGGGCGGATTCACGCTGGATCGCGACCTGGAACTGCGCGCGGCCGACGCCGAGGGCGCCACGGTGCGTTATGTCCGCCACCATCTGGAGGGCGCGGAGATCCGCGAACACATCGGTGCCGGCAAGCGCGCCACGCGCCTGGGCATGACCTGGCGCGACCGCGTGTCGTTCGTGCTGGATGACCGCCTGTGTCTGCGCCGCCTGGATTTCCTCGACGTGCTGCGCGAACAGGCCGGCAGCGCGGAGGACGAGGAGGAGCGCCTGCAACAGGATTTCGCGCTGATGGCCGGCGAGCTGGCGCAGATGCTCGACGATCTGGTCGAGGCGCTGGGCGGTGCGGAGCCGGGGGCGTCCGGCTGACCGCAGCGGGACCGAGCGACCGCGTCGATCGCTGCCATCGAAACTATGCGTTGGCCCGTGATGTGGGCGGGGACTACAGTGCAGTTGCCGTACCCCCACAACCACGGAAGGAGCAAGCGATGTCGAACGAAGCGAAGTGCCCGTACGCGCCGATGCACGGCGCCAGAACCCACGCCGGCGCCCGGTCCAACAGCGATTGGTGGCCCAACCGGCTCAACCTGAAAATCCTGCATCAGCATTCCGCCAAGTCCAACCCCATGGGCGCGGATTTCAACTATGCGGAGGAATTCAAGAAACTGGATCTGGCCGCGGTCAAGCAGGATCTGTATGCGCTGATGACCGATACACAGGAGTGGTGGCCGGCCGACTGGGGTCATTATGGCGGTCTGTTCATCCGCATGGCCTGGCACAGCGCCGGCACCTACCGCATCGCCGACGGACGCGGCGGCGCCGGCCACGGCAACCAGCGCTTCGCGCCGGTCAACAGTTGGCCCGATAACGTCAACCTGGACAAGGCACGCCGCCTGCTTTGGCCGATCAAGAAGAAGTACGGCAACAAGATCTCCTGGGCCGACCTGATCCTGCTGGCCGGGAATCGATGGGCTTCAAGACCTTCGGCTTCGCTGGCGGGCGTGAGGACATCTGGGAACCGGAAGAGGACATCTACTGGGGCGCCGAGACCGAGTGGCTGGGCGACAAGCGCTATAGCGGCGAACGCGAACTGGAGAACCCGCTGGCCGCGGTGCAAATGGGTCTGATCTACGTCAACCCGGAAGGCCCCAACGGCATGCCGGATGCCGTCGCCTCCGGCCGTGACGTGCGCGAGACGTTCCGGCGCATGGCCATGAACGACGAGGAGACGGTCGCACTGGTGGCTGGCGGCCACACCTTCGGCAAGTGCCACGGCGCGGGCGATGCCAAGCTGGTCGGTGCGGAGCCGGAAGCCGCGCCGCTGGAACAGATGGGCCTGGGCTGGAAGAACGCTCACGGCACGGGCAAGGGCGGCGATACCACCAGCAGCGGCATCGAAGGCGCCTGGACGCCCAACCCCACGCGCTGGGACAACGGTTACTTCGACATGCTGTTCGGCTACGACTGGAACCTGGTGAAGAGCCCGGCTGGCGCCTGGCAATGGGTGCCGGTGAACCCCGCCGAAAAAGATCTGGCGCCGGCCGCGCACGACCCGTCGCAGAAGGTCACGACCATCATGACCACGGCCGATCTGTCATTGCGCATGGACCCGATCTACAAGCCGATCTCGCAGCGCTTCCACCAGAACCCAGACGAGTTCGCCGACGCTTTTGCCCGCGCCTGGTTCAAGCTCACCCACCGCGACCTGGGGCCGCGTTCGCGCTATCTCGGCCCGGAAGTGCCGGCCGAGGAACTGATCTGGCAGGACCCGGTGCCGGCCGTGGATCACCCGCTGGTGGATGAACGCGACATCGCCGCGCTGAAGGCGCAGGTGCTGGCGTCCGGGTTGTCGATCGCGCAACTGGTGAGCACGGCCTGGGCTTCCGCTGCCAGTTTCCGCGGCTCGGACAAGCGCGGCGGTGCCAACGGCGCGCGCATCCGCCTGGCGCCGCAGAAGGACTGGGAAGTCAACCAGCCGGCCGAACTGGCCGTGGTGCTGGACAGACTGGAAAGCATCCAGCAGGCGTTCAACGCCGCGCAGTCGAACGGCAAGAAGGTTTCGCTGGCCGACCTGATCGTGCTGGCCGGCTGCGCCGCGGTGGAAGAGGCGGCGCGCCGCGCCGGCCACGACGTGCGCGTGCCGTTCGCGCCCGGACGTACCGATGCCTCGCAGGCGCAGACCGACGTGGAATCGTTCGCGGTGCTCGAGCCTCTGGCCGACGGCTTCCGCAACTACCAGCGCGCCAGTTTGCCGGTGCCGGCCGAGGAGATGCTGGTCGACCGTGCCCAGTTGCTGACCCTGACCGCACCGGAGATGACCGTGTTGATCGGTGGTCTGCGCGTACTTGGTGCCAACTTCAGCGGCACGGCGCACGGCGTGTTCACCGCCACACCGGGCGTGCTGAGCAACGATTTCTTCGTCAACCTGCTGGATATGGCGACCGAATGGCGGCCGAGCGCGACGCCGGGCATCTACGAAGGGGTCGATCGCGCGTCAGGCCAGGTCCGCTGGTCCGGCACCCGGGTCGATCTGGTGTTCGGTTCCAACTCGGAGCTGCGTGCGTTGGCCGAGGTCTATGCCTGCGACGACAACCGGGTGAAGTTCGTCCAGGACTTCATCGCCGCGTGGAACAAGGTGATGAATCTGGATCGCTTCGATCTCGCCTGACAATCCTTGGACGGAGCGTGCCCCGGCCGCGAGGCCGAGGCTCAGTCGCAGGCAAAGGCCGGTCTGACCGGCCGGCGTCAGCGGCTCACGCGAAGCGGCGGCGCGTCAGCCCCAGCCCCGCCAGGCCCAGGCCCAGCAGCGCCAGCGTGGCGGGTTCCGGCACCATGCCGATGCGGTACAGCGTGGTGCTGTTGGACACCTCGTGCGCCACCGCCAGGTAGTGCATGCCATTGTGGCTGTAGGCCAGCACGCCCTCCGGCGAGACGTCACCGGCACCGATGATCAGATCCAGATAACGCACGTTATAGGGGTCGGTCACGTCGAACATGGCCACCGCACTGGTGGTGGTGCGCTCCAGGCCGACGAAGGCCAGCACATGGCCGTTGAGCGTGAGCAGGGCGATGCCTTCCGGTTCCACACCCTTGTCGCGGCTGCGGCCATCGTTGTAGATGCCGGCGGCGAAGGCGGCCTTGTCGAGGATGTCGCCGCTGTCGTAGACCAGGTTGCCGTCGGCATCGCGGATGGAGAAGGAACGCGCGCCCGCGGCATACAAGTCACCCGGCGACGAGTCCGTGTTGGAGATGCGCAGGCGGTCCAGCGGTGCCACGGCGCCCAGGCTGCTGGCAGCGGAACGGTCGCCGTCGTCCTCGCGGAAATCACCTTCGTTGGCCATGACCACGTAGGTGACGCCGCCCACTGCATAGCTCGCCATGCCGTCCGGCATGTAGAAACCCTTGACCGCGACGTTGATGAAGTTCACCACCCCGTCATCTCTGGGGTCGATGCTGTTGCCGGGCAGGCTGAAATCCTTGACGCCGAGGCCGACCACGTTCTCGAAGGTGTTGGTGGTCAGATCCAGGATGCCCATGGCGTTGGCTTCCTGCAGACCGACGAAAGCCTTGAGCCCATCGGGACTGACGGCGATGTACTCGGGCTCGAAATCCATGCCGGCGTTGGTGCGGATGTGGCTGCCGGTCTGCGGCACACCGGCGAACGTCGGGGTGGCGATGACGCTGCGCGTGGCCATGTCGATGATGCTGACGCTGCCCACCGGGTCGTTCGGCGCCGGGCCATAGACGCGCGGCACGCTGGTGCCGATGCGTGCGCCATAGGTATTGGGCGTGGCTTCGTTGGCCACCAGCAGTTTCGAGCCATCCGGCGTGAAGGTGAGCATGTCCGGCAGGGCGCCGACCTGAACGCTGCCGCTGTAGGCGCGGGTCATGGCGTCGTAGAAGGCAACCAGACCGGGATCGGTGCGGTTGGCGGCGTTCTCCAGCGCCAGCGCGGCGACGCCGTTGTGGATGGCGACGCTGTTGACCGCGCCCAGGCTGCGCGTGTCGATGTGCTGAACCAGCGCACCGGTATTGGCGTCGAGTACGTCCACGCCCACCACGCCGGCCACCCACAGGGTGTTGCTGAGCGCATCGAAGGCGGCGATCTCCGAGGTCACGCCGGTGTTGAGACCGCCGGCGCCGTGTTGCGTGCTCCACAGCTTCTGCGCAGTGAAGATGGGCGCTGCGTTGGCGAACGGTGCGGCGGCGACGAGGCCGGCGAGCAGCGCGATCTGGGAGGGGTGGACGCGGGTCGTCATGGTTCTCATACGGAGTTGAGGGGCACGGTTTTATAGGTGAAGTGTGTTACGGAAAAATGTCAGCGTCGGTCACCGGATGCGCTCCCCGATAGTGCGCGAAGCCTGGAGGCTGCACGGTCGCAGCGGCTGGATGGCCACGGCGCTGCGCGCCTGGCGATGACGACGGTGGCGGAAGGTGTCGTCATCGCGAGCGCAGCGTGGTGATCCAGGTGGGTTGCACTGGCTAGACCGCTGGATTGCCACGGCGCTGCGCGCCTCGCAATGACGGACGGTGCCGGCGAGACGGCTGGATGGCCGCGGCGCTGCGCGCCGCGCAATGACGACGGTGGCGGAAGGCGTCGTCATCGCGAGCGCAGCGTGGCGATCCAGGTGTCCGGCTCAATGGAAATCGCGTGAGCGGGTGACCAGCTCGCCCAGCAGGTGGCTGTGGTCGACCAGTCGCCGGGCCATGATGTGGACCACTTCGCCGTGGCGTTCCAGCAGTCCGTAGACGGTCAGCAGCCGGGCGCCGAGCAGTTCTCGGCGTTGGCGTTCGGCCAGGTTCTTCCAGACCACCACGTTGGCCATGCCGGTTTCGTCTTCCAGCGTGACGAAGGTGACGCCGCTGGCGGTGTCCGGGTGTTGGCGGCAGGTGACGATGCCGGCCATGCGGATGCTGCGGCCGTGCGCGCTGGCGTGTACCTCGGCCGCGCTGACCAGGCGCATACGTTTGAGCCGGGTACGCAGCAGGGCCAGCGGATGACGGCCGAGGGTCAGGCCCAGGCTGGCGTAGTCGGCGACGATGTCCTGTCCTTCGCTCGGCGCGGCCAGTGCGGGCAGCGGCTCGCGGAAGCCGGCGGCCTGCAGCAGCGGCGGCAGGGCGGCGGCGCC
>CAYTRH010000153.1:0-6710 GCA_964440155.1 uncultured Thiobacillus sp.
CTGCTGCCAGCGCGGACCGGGCACGGCAGCCGGCGCGCCGACGACGAGGCGCAACGGCAGGCGCAGCGCCACCAGCAGGAAAACCGCGAGCCCGCTCGCCACGTGAATCTGGCCGGACAGCGCATGGCTGGCCTTGCTCGGGTCGCCGCTGGAGACGTAGGCGACGACGACCGCGAGCGCGGTCAGCCAGTGCAGCAGGATCAGGGGGGTGGCGTGGCGGGTCATGGCAGGCTCCTTTTTGCGGAAAATGAAAACCGGCCTTGCGGCCGGCGGGGGACTTAGCCGCGTTCGCGGCGGTTGTCGTGGTGGTCGTCGTCTTCCTCGGCTTCCATGGCGAGCGGCTTGGCGTTGCCCGCGTCGACCGCGACTTCGGTCACGCCTTTGGCATGCTTGATGTCGATCTGCCAGACCAGATAGCCGTCTTCGTCATCCAGTTTGGCCTTGACCACCTGGCCGGGCATCACCGCCAGCGCGGCGGCCTCGGCTTCCTGCTGCGTGACGCGGGCGTGCTTGGCGAACTCGGCCTGGGTTTCGACGCCGCGCGGCAGCTTGATGCTGGACGACTTGACTTCGCCCGGCAGCTTGATCGCGCCGGTGGCAAAGGCGGTGCCGCCCGCCAGCGCGGAGACGAGCGTCACGGCGGTGAGGATTTTTGCAGTGCGTTTCATGGTGTTTCCTTTCATCATCGATGCGGCGCAAGTGCCGTGATGTGAAGGCTACGCAGCGAAACTCGCCGGGCGCTGGCGCGAACATTGCGGTTTGGCGAGGTTGCGCCTGCGGCGCATTCGCCGCAACGCGCCGTCGCGGCTACACTTGCCGCTTTCCTGTTTTGGATTTCCGCGCATCGATGCTCTCCCCCGCCTTCGTCACCCGCCTGCGCGCGCTGCTGCCGCCCGACGCGGTGCTGTTCGAACGCGAAGACCTCGTGCCCTACGAGTCCGACGGACTGTCGGCCTACCGCAACGTGCCCGACGTGGTGGCGCTGCCGGAGAACGAGGCGCAGGTCGCGGCGGTGCTGAAGCTGTGCCACGCGGAGAAGGTCGCGGTGGTCGCGCGCGGCGCCGGCACGGGGCTTTCCGCCGGCGCGCTGCCGGTCGACGGCGCGGTGCTGCTGGTGCTGGCCCGGCTCAACCGCATCAAGAAAATCGACCCGCTCGCCCGCACCGCCGTGGTCGAGCCCGGCGTGCGCAACCTCGCCATCTCGGAAGCCGCGGCACCCTACGGTCTTTACTACGCGCCCGATCCATCGAGCCAGATCGCCTGTTCCATCGGCGGCAACGTGGCGGAAAACTCGGGCGGCGTACATTGCCTGAAGTACGGCCTCACCGTACATAACGTGATGGGCCTGCGCGCCTTCACCGTGGCCGGCCAACTGCTGGAAATCGGCGGCGAAGCGCTGGACGCCCCCGGTTACGATCTGCTGGCGCTATTGACGGGCTCGGAAGGCATGCTCGCGGTGATCACCGAAGTCACGGTGAAGCTGCTGCCGCGCCCCGAACGCGCGCAGGTGGTGCTCGCCGCGTTCGACGATGTGGCGAAGGCCGGCGCGGCGGTCGGCGACATCATCGCCGCCGGGGTGATTCCCGCCGGGCTGGAAATGATGGACCGCCTCGCCATCGAAGCAGCCGAAGCTTTCGTGCGTGCGGGCTATCCGCTGGCCGAGGCGCTGCTTCTGGTCGAAATCGACGGCGTCAACGAGGAAGTCTCGGACGACATAGCCACCGTGCGGCAGGTGCTCAAGACCGCAGGCGCAACCGAGATCCGTACCGCGGAGGACGACGCGCAGCGCGCGAAATTCTGGGCCGGGCGCAAGGCGGCGTTCCCGGCGGTGGGCCGGCTCGCGCCCGACTACTACTGCATGGACGGCACCATTCCACGTTCGCAACTGCCGCACGTGCTCACGCGCATCGCCGCCATGAGCGCCGAATACGGCCTGGCGGTGGCCAACGTGTTTCACGCCGGCGACGGCAACCTGCATCCGCTCATCCTGTTCGACGCCAACGTGCCGGGCGAACTCGCCAGGGCCGAGGACTTCGGCGGCAAAATCCTCGAACTGTGCGTGGAGGCCGGCGGCACCATCACCGGCGAGCACGGTGTCGGCGTCGAGAAAATCCGCCAGATGTGCAACCAGTTCGCCACGCCCGAACTCGCGCGCTTCCACGAGGTGAAGGCCGCGTTCGACCCCGGCAAACTGTTGAATCCCGGCAAGGCTGTGCCCGAGCTTCACCGCTGCGCCGAATGGGGCGCGATGCACGTCTCCGCCGGCCGGCTGCCGCACCCCGACCTGCCGAGGTTCTGATGGGCTGGCTGATCGGCAAATATCTCCTCACCGCGACCGTGGTCGTTCTCGTGTCCGAGCTTGCCCGCCGCAGCGACCGTCTCGGCGGCTTCGTCGCCGCCCTGCCGCTCGTCACCGTGCTCACGCTCGTATGGCTGCACGTCGAACAGCAGCCCGAAGACAAAATCGCCAACCACGCCTGGTACACCTTCTGGTACGTGCTGCCGACGCTGCCGATGTTTCTGGCGTTTCCGTGGCTTTTGCCGCGCATCGGTTTCTGGCCCAGCCTCATCGCCGGCGCAGTGCTTTCGACAATCGGCTTCGGGCTGCTTGCCCTGGCCCTGCGGCGTTTCGGCATCTCCCTGCTATGACGCCCGACTCCATCATCGAACGCATCCGCGCCGCCCACGCCGAGTCGACGCCGCTCGTCATCCGCGGCCACGGCTCCAAGAGTTTCTACGGCAACCCGTCGGCGGGCGAGCCGCTGCACACTTCGGGCCTCGCCGGCATCGTCGATTACCAGCCGCGCGAGCTGGTGCTCGTCGCACGCGCCGGCACGCCGCTGGCCGAGCTCGAAACCCTGCTTGCCGAACACGGCCAGATGCTGGCTTTCGAGCCCCCGCGGTTCGGCGGGCGCGGCACCCTGGGCGGCGCGGTGGCCGCCGGGCTTTCCGGCCCGCGCCGCGCCACCGCCGGAGCCGTGCGCGATTTTGTGCTGGGCGTGGAACTCATCGACGGCTGCGGGCAGCTGTTGCGCTTTGGCGGCCGCGTGATCAGGAACGTCGCCGGCTGCGACCTGTCGCGGCTGGTGGCAGGCGCACGCGGCACGCTCGGCCTCCTCACCGAGGTGGCGCTCAAGGTGCTGCCGCGGCCAGCGGAAGAACGCAGCCTGCAATTCGAATGCGACGCGACCGCCGCGATCCGCCGCATGAACGAATGGGCGGGTCAGCCGCTGCCGCTTTCCGCAACGAGTTGGCACGCGGGGCTGCTCTGCGTGCGCCTGTCGGGCGCGCATTCCGCCGTCGATGCCGCGCACGCCCGGCTGGGCGGCGAGGTGCTCGCGCATGCCGAAGAATTCTGGACGCGTCTGCGCGACCACCGCGCGGCGTTCTTTGAAACACGGCACACGCCCCTGTGGCGGGTTTCGCTGCCCGCCACGGCCCCGGCATTTTCCGCCTGCCTGCCCGAGCTCGAAGTCAAGGAATGGATCGAGTGGGGCGGCAGCCTGCGCTGGGTGGCCTGCAACGCCCCGGCCGAGCGCATCCGCAATGCGGCGCGCCAGCTCGGCGGCCACGCCACGCGTTTCTCGCCGGGCGAGGGAGTAGCCTTTTCGCCGCTTGCCCCGGCGCTCGCCGCGCTGCACCGCGAGCTCAAGCAGCGCTTCGACCCGCGCGGCATTCTCAACCGCGGCCGGCTTTATCCCGAGTTCTGACCATGCAGACCACCCTCGCACCCCAGTATCAGGGCACGCCCGAAGGCGAGGTCGCCGAAAGCGTGCTGCGTGCCTGCGTGCATTGCGGTTTTTGTCTGGCCACCTGCCCCACCTATCAGGTGCTCGGCAACGAGCTCGATTCGCCGCGCGGGCGCATCTATCTCATGAAGCAGGTATTCGAAGGCGCGAAACCGACGGAAAAAACGCAGCTGCACCTCGACCGCTGTCTTACCTGCCGCGCCTGCGAAACGACCTGTCCCTCGGGCGTGCAGTACGGCAAGCTGCTCGACGTGGGGCGCGCCTTGGTCGAACACGCCGTGGGACGCGGCGCGGCCGATGCGCTCAAGCGCAATGCCTTGAAGCGTGGCCTGACGAATCCGGCGCTGTTCAATGTCGCGCTCAAACTCGGACAGACCTCGCGCCGCCTCCTGCCCGCTTTCCTGCAGCGCAGAATCCCTGCCGCCGGGCGCGCCGGCGTCTGGCCCGCGCCGCGCCATCGCCGAAAAATGCTGGTGCTCGAAGGCTGCGTCCAGCCCGGCCTCAAGCCCAACATCAACGCCGCTGCCGCGCGCGTGCTCGACCGGCTCGGCATCTCGCTCATCGCCGTACCCGGGGCCGGGTGTTGCGGCGCGCTGGCGCATCATCTCAACGACCACGAAGAGAGCCTCGCCGCCATGCGCCGCAATATCGACGCCTGGCTGCCGCAGCTGGACGCCGGCGTCGAAACCATCGTGATGACCGCCTCCGGCTGTGGCGCAACGGTGAAGGACTACGGCTGGCAGCTGCGCCACGACCCGGTCTACGCCGAGAAAGCCGCGCGCATCGCCGCCGCCGCAAAGGATATTTCCGAGGTGCTGCTCGCCGAGCGCGGGGCCTTGCTGTCGCAGGCCGCGCCCGGCGCAGCGCGCACCCGGAAAGTCGCCTGGCATCCGCCCTGCACACTGCAGCATGGACAAAAGCTCGGCGCCGGCGTGGCGTCGCTGCTCGCCGACTGCGGCTTCGAACTCACTGCCGTCGCCGATGAACATCTGTGCTGCGGGTCCGCCGGCACCTATTCGATCCTGCAACCGGACATCGCCAGCGAACTGAAAACCCGTAAACTCGCCAGCCTGCACGCGGGCCAGCCCGAGGTGATCGTCACCGCCAACATCGGCTGCCTCGTGCATCTGGAATCAAACAGTCATGTGCCCGTGCGACACTGGGTGGAACTTCTCGACGCGGCCACGGCCGGATAAACCAAAGGGGCGCATATGATCTTCAAACAACTCTTCGAGCCCGTTTCCAGCACCTTCACCTATCTCATCGGCTGCGAGGAAACCGGCCAGGCGCTGCTGATCGACCCGGTGCTGCCGACCTGGGAACGCGACCTGGCGGAAGTGAACCGGCTGGGCCTCAAGCTCGCCTATACACTGGAAACGCATATTCACGCCGACCACATCACGTCTGCGCTGAAACTCAAGGAAGTGGCGGGCAGCAAGGTGGGCGGGCCGGCGCTGGACCAGTTGCCGTGTACCGAAATCGGCATCGTCGACGGTGTGCCGTTCAGGATGGGTTCGGTGGAACTGTTGCCGCTGCACACGCCGGGCCACACCGACAACCACTTTGCCTACGCCCACGGCAACCGGCTCTACACCGGCGACGCCCTGTTGATCGAGGCCTGTGGCCGTACCGACTTCCAGAGCGGCGACCCGGCCGCGCTCTACCACTCGGTGCGTGACAAGCTGTTTGCCTACGACGACGACACGCTGGTGTATCCCGGCCACGATTACGAAAAGCGCCGCATCACCACGGTGGGTCAGGAACGGGCACGCAATCCGCGCCTGCACGACGGCATCAGCAAGGCCGAGTTCATCGAGATCATGAACGGCCTCCAGCTCGCCTATCCCAAGTTCATCGATTACGCGGTGCCGGGCAACCGGGGTTGCGGCATCTGTCCGGGCGGTGTGCCGGAGCACCTGCAGCAGTATTGCGAGCAGATTGGGCAAACACGCCAGGGCTGAGGCCGGTACGCCTCAGCCGCGTGCGTCGTCGGGCAGCTGGTTCAGATTGACGAAGCCTTCCGCAGCAAACCGCACCACTGCCGGCGCGTGGCTGGCCTGCCAGCGATGCACGGCACGCTCGCCCTGCGCCAGATACGCCTCAAGGTCATCCGCCAGCCCCGTCTGCACCACAAAACAGGTGTGATGGGACCGTGCATCGTCGGCGGCCACCGCAAGCGGCCGGCCGGCCGCGCTTGCGCCTTCGAGCAGGCGCACGGCCAGGTCACCCGGCAGATGCGGCGTGTCGCAGGGCACAACCAGCAGCCAGGGTGCCGCAACGGCGCGCATGGCCACCAGCACGCCGGCCAGCGGCCCGGGGAAATCCGGCAGGCTGTCGACCAGCACACGGTGGCCGGTGGCAGCGTAGCGGTCGAGGCTCCGGTTGGCACTGATGAGCTGTTCATCCACCTGGGGCGCGACCGCCTCCAGCACCCATTCGATCAGGGGCCGGCCACGGTAGGCCACCCAGCCCTTGTCGACCCCGCCCATGCGGCTGCCCCGGCCACCCGCCAGCACCACAGCCGCCAGGTCAGCGGCGGGCATACAGCATGAAATGATCGTCGCGATGGTTGGGCCGGGCGATTTCGGCGCGCGGCACCCAGTCGGACGTCACGGGCGGCAGGCTGCCCTTCTGGCGAATCTGCACCAGCAGCCAGGGACAGCCGCTGTCGACCGGACGGAAATCGCGGCGACTGTGATAGGCCATCAAGCCGCCTGCTACGGCCCGCACGCCATAGGTTTCGACGCAGGCACCGGCAGGCACCTGCCGAGCCAGATCGGCGGCGAGCACGGCATAGCCCACGCGCCGGTCGAGCGGGCCCTGAAACAGGGCAAACAACAGCGCCCAGATGAAGGTGACACCGGCCGTCCAGACCAGCACCGGGCGCAGGGGCGAGCGTTGGACGCGAATCAGGAACAGGATCCACAGCACGGTGATTGCCCCGCCCAGCCCCAGCGCCAG
>CAYTRH010000154.1:0-6642 GCA_964440155.1 uncultured Thiobacillus sp.
CCACGCGCTCCTGCTCCAGACGCAGCCGGGGCTGGTGGCGATCGAATCGGAGGTCGTCATAGACCGCCGCCTCCTCGGGCGTCAGACGCGCCAGGTCGTGGCGCGCAGGGTCGGGCTCCTCGCCCCAGTGCAGGCGGTGGGCAAGGAGCGTCTCACGGTCCATGAGGAAGGACGCTGCATGCGGGAAGTGCCCGCGCAGCTGGTCGAGGATGGCGAATCCGTGGGTGTCGATGTCGCCCCAGTAGTGCAGTTGGCAGCGATGCAGCCACGCCGCGCGGGCCAACGCATCCCAACCGTAACCCGCGCCAAAGACGACGATGGCGTTTGCAGCGGGCGGGAAGGCGAGGAAGTTGGTCTCGTTTTCGGTGATGAAGACGCGCCGGGCGGGCAGCGTCAGCGCCGCGAAGCTCGCGGCGTCCAGGGTGATGTCGGGCTGGCCCTCGCAACCCGGCAGACTGGGCAGGGCCGGGTCGAGCAGACGAAAGCGAATGCGGATGGGCTTGTCCCGAAAGCCGAAGCGGCGTGTGAACTGCGCGACGCCGGTCGCGTCACGTTCGATGGCCTCGGGTGGCAGCGCCAGATCCAGCAGCTCGGCCAATATGCCTCGGTGGGCCTCGATGAACTTGCTGTCCACCCCAGGTACGTCGACCTGGCGCAGGTACACGGCCGGTCGGGGATGTGCCTGCAGCCATGCGACGACGGCGAGCAGGCGCTGCCAGCGGTCGGCCAGCTCCAGCGCCAGGATCGGCCGCCGTATCAGCCACGCCAGCAGCGCCGGCTGTGCGGCGGCCGTCTGCCGCCAGAGCGCCGCGAAGCGCTGCGCTTGCCGAGACTTGCCGATGAAGGTCAACGAGTCTTGCAGGGTGTCGATCCAGACGGCAGCAGGGAGCCGCTGCATGCCCTGGACGCGGTGATTCCGCTCGCGCCATTCGATGCGCACCTGAGGCGTATCGGCGACGGCGCGCACCCACTCACGAACGGCCTCGAACCGATCGGACAGGTCGGCCGCCGAGGGGGCCTTCAGGTTCAGGCGCAGCGGCCACGAAACGCAGTCGGTCACCGCAGCGCGCAGCAAATCGCCCCGGTCCCAAACGCGTTGGACCTGCGCGCGCAGATCGGCCGACGTGGTCCAGCTCATGCCGTCACGCCGCCTTCGACCGCCGATACCCGGCCCATCGCCGGCACGGGCCCCGACGCCTTCCGCGCCCGGTACTCCTCGATGGTCAGACAGCGCAACCGCGAGTCTCGCCCGCCCTCGTTGTGCACGAAGCCGACACTGGCCACGAAGGGCTCGATGACGTGGATCTTCTGCAGCGGCGTGACGATCAACAGTTGCAGATTGAGCTGCCGGAACAGGCGCAATCCGTATTGTGCCGACTCATCCGATCCGCGCCCGAAAGCTTCGTCGATCACGACGAAGCGGAACGACCGCGAACGCACGGCGCCCCATTCCAGGCCGAACTGGTAGGCCAGACTCGCCGCCAGCACGGTGTAGGCCAGTTTCTCCTTCTGACCGCCCGACTTGCCGCCCGAGTCCGAGTAATGCTCGTGCTCGGCGCCGTCGGCACGCCAGCGCTCGCTGGCCGAGAACAGGAACCAGTTGCGCACGTCGGTGACCTTGGCGGTCCAGCGCCGGTCGAGGTCCGTCAGTCCTTCCCGCCCGCGGAAGCGGTCGATGATGGCCTTGACCTGCAGGAACTTGGCTTCCGAATACTGCTCGTCGCCTGAACCCGTCAGCGCGCCCTCGGTACACGCGCGCAGATCCTGCTGGAAGGCGCGGATCTCCGTATCGGGATGCGGCTGCAGCACCAGCTTGATGAACCGACCGGGGTTGTAGTCGATGGCTTCGAGCGACTGATTGATGAAGTCGACACGCTCCTTGATCGTCTCGCGCTCGCGGGCCAGCTGGGCGTTGAAGTTGGCGATCTCGTTGATGGTGTTGACGTTGAGCAGCTCCTTGAAGCGCGCCTCGAAGCGCGGCAGGTCATCGCCCTTCAAGCCGTTGAGCATCCGTTCGTACTCCGGCAGCGCCGCAAGAGCGACGTCCATCTCGACCGTCTCGGCCTTGAACGCCTCCTTGAAGCCGCGCATGGCATTGACGATGCGCTCGGCGAGCCGCGCCAGCTTCTTGTCCTCCGCATCGATGCGCTGCTGCAACCATTGGCGCATGTCCTGCTCGCGGTTGTCGCAAGACTCGACCGACAGTTGATGCTCGCCCAGTGCCTGCGAGCGCCAGTCATCCAGGCGCCCGATCTGCGCATCGGTCAGCGGCATATCGCTGCACACGCCGGCGGCTTGATCCCGCATCGCCTGTGCCGTCTCGCGTTTGTTCTTGACCTCGCCCCGCTTGCCCAACGCGTCAGCGCGCTTGACCTCCAGATCGCCCAATCGCTGCTGCGCGAGCTGGAGCTGGCGCCCCAACTCCTGCAGGGTGTCGGATGCGGCTTCCAGCCGCGCGCGCTCCTCGGTGAGTGCCGCAATCTGGCGGGCCAGGCTCATCCAGTCGATGTCCGCAAAGCGCGTGAACTCCTCCAGCTTGCTGAGCGCATCCAGCCGGCCCCGCAGTTCGTCGCGCGCCTGCTGGATCTCGCCGATGCGCCGGCCGAGCAGGGCCAGCTTTGCTTCCAGACGCTCGCGCTGATCGCGCAGTGCCCACAGCTTGTCGGCATTGCTCCAGCCGAGCACATAGCGGCTGCGGTCATCGATCCGGCTGCGGTCGTCCTTTTCGTGGCGACCGCTCGGATCCTTGATCTGACCGGCGCGCGTGATGGCGCGCGCCTCGCGGCGAAACTGCTCGCCGGTGTCGCAGCAGGCCACGTCGAAACGCTGGCGCAGCGCCTGCTCCAGCCACTCGTAGTGTGGCGTATCCGGCTTGATGACGAGCTTCTTCACCAGCGACCGTGGATGCAGCGCCGCACCCGGCGCCGCCTTCCTCGGCCGCACATGGAAGTACACCAGCCGAGCCCCCAGATGCTGGCGGTCCACCCAGTCCGCAACGGCCTGGTAGTGCGCGTCCGGGACCAGCAGCGCGAGGCCGAAGCCACGCAGCAGCCGCTCAGCGGCACCTTGCCAATCACGCTCGTCGTCGCGCACCTGGATGAGCTCGCCCGCGAAAGGCAGTTCGTCCTCGCCGATCGCCAGCGCCGCACACAGCGCATCGCGGATGCGGATCTGGGCGGCGTCGATGTTGCTCTTGCGCCGCGCGAGACTGTCGATCTCGTCGGACAGGGCGGTGTGCTCTTCACGGCCCTTGCGGAAGGCGAAGTCTTCCTCGCGCTCGCGGCTGTCCAGGTCGGCGATGCGCTCGCGCAAGCCTTCGGCACGCTGGCTGATGCTCTGCTGCCGGATGAGGAAGCCGGCTTCATCGGCCGGCATCGCCTCATCGATGCGGGCCAGCAGCGTTTGGAAGCGCTCGGACTTCTTCTGGCGTTGAAGCTTCTCCGCCTCCAGCCGGCGAATCTCCGCCGCCAGCTCCTCCAGGCGGTCGCCGCCATTGTCGCGCAGGGCACGCTCCAGGCGGCCGACCTCGACACGCTCGGTCTCGCGCTGCGCGTCCAGGCGCTCGATCTGTGCATCGAGCCGGGCCGCTTCCTCAGCCAGCAAGCCGAGGCGGCGGTCCAGCAGCCCGCCCTTGAGCCGGGCGAAATACGGTCGAAGCTGATCGCGCGCCTCCCGCCAGCCCTGGATCTCGGCCGCGAGCACTTGGTGGCGCGCGCCGTCCGCGACCAGGGGTGTGAGCAAATCCACCTGCCGCTTGGCCTTGAGCACGGCCTGGTGCGCCCGGTCCAGGTCGTCGAAGTGGCGGATCAGGGCCTCGATGCGGCTGCCCACGTCGAAGGGTTCCAGCATGTGGCTGCGCACGAAGTTCGTGAGGTTGCCCACCGACTTCATCGAGACCGTCTGGTGGAACAGCTCCAGGGCCTGCTCGTGCTCGATGCCGAAGCGCCGGCGGAACCAGGCCCCATACGGCGGGAAGCTGTCGAACAGTTCGCAGCCCGCGCCCCGCAGCTTCTTGCGCAGGGCGGTGATGTCGCTGCCGAAGCCGCTGAAGTCATCCGTGATGGTCAATGCCCGCTCGGCCGCCACGAACAGGCGCGTGGGTTGGCCCTGCGGGTCCTTCAGCCAGAAGACCTGCGCCAGCGTCACGGCCTGGTCATAGCCCTCGTTGCGGAACACGCCGAGGATGACCGAGTAGCTCGACGCATCGCGCAGTGTCACCGGCTTGGCCGTGCCGGTGACCTCATTGCGCTCGCTCTTGTAGTGGCCCAGCACGTAGGAGCGCAAGGACCGCTCGCGGGCATCCGCACCGGCCGCCTTGTTGTAAGCCACGCGATGCGCCGGCACCAGCAAGGTGGTGATGGCATCGACCAGCGTGGACTTGCCCGAACCGATGTCGCCCGTGAGCAGGCCATTGCGCCCGGCAAGCTCCAGTCGCCACACCCGTTGGTGGAAGGTGCCCCAGTTGAGCACTTCCAGCCGGTCGAGCCGAAAGCCGACGCGGCTGTCGTCGGCCAGGAAGTCGAGCCCCAAGGTCGCGGCATCCATCGGCCCCTCAGGCATCGTTGGCCTCCTTGCCAGCGCCGCCCGACAACGCCGTGCGGTAGACCTCCAGCCGCGCGTCGAACTCCGCCAGCCATTGTGCGTCCACGAACGCCTTCAGGATGCGCCGCACTTCGTAATGGCCGCGGTCCTGCGCGCCGCCGGCGGCGGACTTGAGCCGGCGCAGAAAACCCAGATCGACCACCTTGGTGATGGTCGCATCGACCTGGTCGATCAACCGGGCCTCGTTCGTGCCATCGGGCAGGAACACCCGCATCAGCTCGGCGATGTCATCACGCGAGAGCACCAGCCGCGTATCGCCGCCACCGGCGTCGAACTCGGCCATGCGCCTGCGCAGCAGTGCCAGCATCAGACTCACCGGGTAGGACAGCGGCCGGCGGGCGACGATCCGCGGCAGACGCGGCAGGCCTTCGGCATCGTCCGCATCCGGCCGGCTTTTCAGGAAGGCGTGGCCTTCGGCCTCGTCCAGCACCAGGTCGAGCAGCAGCACAGCGGCCTGTTCCCGCACCCGCGCCTGCAGGCGCAGCAGGCTGGCCCACAGGCGCTCATCGTCGTCGCGGTAGAGCACACCCTTGAGCAGGTGCACCATCAGCTGCGACAGCTCGGGCACTGCCGGCCGTGCGGTGGTCGGTGTTTCTTCCGAATCGCCGTCGTGCGACGCTTCATTCACGTTCTTTTCCCCCTATAGCCGAGGCCGTCAGCGCGTGAAGATCACGCGCGGCAGGCGCGCCTCGCGCGTCACGGCTTCGCCTGCGGCATCCTCGCCCTGCCAGCGGATCGTCTCTTCCACGGCCTCATCCACCACCGCGCGCGCGCCCTCCACGGCGTCACCATCCCCGGCGTGGGCCAGTTCCAGGTAAGCCACCAGTTCGGCCAGGCCGTGGTGCAGGGGCTCGGCATCCAGCAGCTCACGCAGCGTGATCTGCGGTCGATGGCGCAGTGCACGTTGAACGGCCGCGCGCAGGCGGGCTTTGTCCACCACGATCTGGTCGAACAGGCGGACGGTGTCGATGTCGTCCTCCCCAGCCAGCACGGCAAGATCAGCAAGGCGCGGCTTCATGCTCGGCGTGAACAACGGCCTCTCCAGTGGCAGTTCGACGTCTGCGCCCATCGCGTCGATGTGCATCACCGTGCCTGCGGGCGTGGTTTCGCGCAGGGCCAGCGCCTTGCCCTCGATGCCGTGCAGCAGGTCCAGGATGCGGCGGTTCTCCACAAACGCACGGTCGTCCAGGAAACGGCGCAACTGCTGCGACAACTGGGCCACCGTGCGCTGCGTGTGTTCGCCCGCCTCCAGCCAGTCGTGGTGCACGCGGCGGGTGCGCGGGTCGGGCGAGAGTTGAGCCACGGCCGGCAACGCCAGCACCTGATCCAGCCGCTCGGAAAGCTCCTCCTGCCGCCGGCTGGACATCAGGAAGTCCCAGAAAGCGCGAAAGCTGCGCCCCTGATCGGAGTCGCCGATGGCATCCCGTTCACCCATGATCTCGTCGAGCAGCGCGCCTTTCGCTCCCTCCCACAGCGCGATCTTCTCGCGCACCTTGCGGTCGAGTGTGCGGAAGTTGTGTTCCACCTCGCGGAAGTCGGCCAAGAGCTCGCGCGCCAGTTGCTGGAACTGCAGGAAACGGTCTTTCACCGCCGTGTCGTCCAAGAGCGGCACGTCCCCGGCCAGCACGCGGGCGATCTCGGCGTCCAGCTCTTCGCGCTTCTTGCGCAGGTCGGCCACGCGCTTGATCGGGTCGGCCTCGGTGCCGGCGCTGATCTGCTCCAGCAGCGCGAACAGCGTGAGCAGGCGCGATTCGGTGCCGACGAAGGGCCGCTCGGTAAGCTGGGCCAGCCAGGCGATGGCCTTCTCGGTGGCCGGCGTCAGGTCGAACTGCGCCTCGTCCGTGCCGGGCTTGTAGAACTTGCGCAGCCAGCCCTTGTCGGGCGACGCCCAGTCGTTGAGATACTCCAGTGCGCCCTTGGGGTAGGCATCGGCCCCCAACTGCTCGCGCAGGGCGTACAGCGCGTCCTCCAGCGCCTCGGCGAGATCGGCCTCGCTCATCACCCGCACGTTGGGCGCCACGAACACCCGGTGCAGGAAGC
>CAYTRH010000155.1:0-6627 GCA_964440155.1 uncultured Thiobacillus sp.
GACGCTCGCCGGCGCCGGCCAGCAGGCGTCCGCTGGCCAGCATCAGGCGCAAGCATTCCTCGCCGGCCAGTCCGCGCAGGGTGAAGCCCGGCTCATAGCCGCCGCGCGCCCGGTGCGCCCACAGCGCGCGCAGGATAGGCAGGTCGGCATCGGCGACGAAGCGCGGCGGTTGTACCAGCGCGCGCTCGACGTTGCTCCAGGGCGCCGGCTTGCCGCTGAAGCGGCCCTGGGCATCGCGCCGGGCCTTGTACAACTGCACGCCCCAGTCGTCACGTCCGTCGTTCGGCGCGCGCAGCGCGTAGCACAACGCCTCGCCGACGGCCGGCACAGCGGTCTTGCGCGTCTTCTCCGGCGATGGCTGCGCGGCTTCGCTGAAACCCTCCAGCCAGGTCAATACCTCACTGCGCACGCCATCGGGCGCGGCGGGCCGTTCCAGCAGATACAGCATGACCGCGGCGACGTGCTTGCACATCCAGCCGACCGGGCAACTGCAGCCACCCACCAGTCGCGGGTTGCCGTTCTTGTCTGTATCCAGGTTGATCGCCACGCGATAGGGGAACGGACCGGTGCCCTGCACGCTGGCGGTGATGCGCGGCGGCCGGATCTCCAGGTGATCGACGCGTTCGATGTAGTCGCGCGCCTTGGCCAGTTCGGCTTCACCCAGCCAGCGCTTGAGGTCGTTACGGTCGAATCGGGGAAGACGGGACATCGTGGACCATGAACCAGGGGATCATTCGTAACGCAGTGCGTCGATCGGCGTCATGCGCGCCGCCTTGCGCGAGGGGTACCAGCCGAAGAACACACCCACCGCACTGGCGGATGCGACCGCGAGCAGGATGGCCTCGGGTAGCAACACCACCTCCCAGCCGGCGAAGTGGGCCAGCGCCATGGTGCCGCCGACGCCCAGCGCGATGCCCGCGAGCGCACCCACCAGGGACAGGATCACCGCCTCGGCCAGGAACTGCGCCAGGATGTCACGCGGCCGCGCGCCCACCGCCAGGCGGATGCCGATCTCGCGCGTGCGCTCGGTGACCGAGACCAGCATGATGTTCATGATGCCGATGCCGCCCACCAGCAGCGATACCGAGGCCACCGCCGCGAGCAGGCTGGACAGCACGCGCGAGGCTTCCTGTTCCGCCTCGACGATCTCCGACAGGTTGCGGATGTTGAAGTCGTCGTCCTGATCCGGTTGCAGCCGGTGACGCTGGCGCAGCAGCTCGCGTACCTCCGCTTCGGCGGCGCGCATGTCGCTGCCGTCGCGCATCTTGACGTTGATCTGACCGACCGTGCGTTGTCGCCCCTGCGCCTGACCGAGCACGCGGCCACGTGCGGTGGTGAGCGGGATCAGCACGACGTCGTCCTGATCCTGGCCGGTATAGCTCTGGCCCTTGCTCTCCAGCAGGCCGACGATGGTGAACGGCACGAAGCGCACGCGGATGACCTGGCCGGTGGGGTCGGTGCCGCCGAACAGCATGTCGGCGACGGTTTGCCCGACCACCGCGACCTTGGCCGAGCTGCGCAGATCGTTGTCGTCCAGCGCGCGGCCGCGGGCGATGCGCCATTCGCGCGCGACCACGTAGTCCGGCGTGACGCCGAAGATCACCGATGACCAGTTGAGGTTGCCATGCACGATCTGGCCGGTGCCGCGCAATGCCGGTGCCGCCGCCAGCACCCCGGCGATCTCGTCGGCGATGGCGCTGGCATCCTGTTCGGTCAACGTGTTGCGGCTGCCGGTGCCCAGACGCACGCCGCTGGCGGTGACCGTGCCGGGCCAGATCACCATCAGGTTGGAGCCCAGGCTTTTCAGTTGTTCCGCCACTTTGATGCGCGTGCCTTCGCCTACTGCCAGCATGGTGATCACCGCCGCCACGCCGATGATGATGCCCAGCGCGGTGAGTGCGCTGCGCAGCTTGTTGGCGCGCAGCGAGCGCAGCGCGGAACGCAGGATGTCGAGCGCGTTCATGCCGATGCCCCGGCCGCGCCGGCGCGCGGCGCCATGGCACGGTCGTCGACCAGGCGACCGTCGCGGAACACCAGCACGCGCCGGGCCCAGGCGGCGATGTCCGGCTCGTGCGTGACCAGCACCAGCGTGATGCCGTCTTCGTTGAGGCGGCGCAGCAACGCCATCAGCTCCTCGCTGGTGTGGGTATCGAGCGCGCCGGTCGGTTCATCGGCCAGGATCAGCGGCGGTTCGTTGACCAGCGCGCGGGCGATCGCCACACGCTGTTGCTGGCCGCCGGAGAGTTGCATCGGCCGGTGCTGGGCGCGTTCCACCAGGCCGACCAGCGCCAGCTTGGCCAGCGCGCGCCGATGCCGCTCGGCGGCTGGAACGCGCGCGTACAGCAACGGCAGTTCGACGTTCTCGCGCGCGCTGGCGCGTGCCAGCAGGTTGAAGTTCTGGAACACGAAACCCATACGCCGGTTGCGGATGCGCGCCAGCGCGTCGGCGTCGAGGCCGCCGATCTCCTCGCCGTCCAGGCGATAGCTGCCGGAACTGGGCGTATCCAGGCAGCCGAGCAGGTTCATGAAGGTCGACTTGCCGGAGCCGGACGGCCCCATCACCGCGACGAACTCGCCGCGCTCGATGGTCACGCTCACCCCCTGCAACGCCGGCACGACGATGTCGCCGACACGGTAGTGCCGGGCGAGGTTGCTGACTTCGATCAAAGGCATGGGGCAGGCGTCGATACGGCGCTGATGTCGGCTGTTCCGTCCGTCGCTCAGATGCCGGTACCGAACGGTCGCGGCGGGCGCGTGGGCGCGGCCTTGGCGCCGTCGGCCAGGCCGAGGATGATCTCGGCGCCTTCGGCGAGGTCGCCGCGCAGCATCTCGGTGTGTTTGCCGTCGGACACGCCCAGGCGGACCGGCACCGCTTCCGGCTGGCCGTCTTTGAGGATCCAGACGCGACCGGGGATGCCCGGACCATCCTCGCGCCCGCGTACCTCCAGCCTGATCGGCGTACCGTCGGCCTGCACCGGACGGAAGCGCAGCGCTTCGTTGGGCAGCTTCAGCACGCTGTCTCGCTCCTCGGTGAGGATGCGCGCGTTGGCGGTCATGCCGGGCAGCAGCTTCAGTTCCGGGTTGTCGACGGTGGCCATGACGCTGTAGGTGACCACGTTGTTGTTGACCTGCGCAGCCTTGCGGATCTGCGTGACCTGGCCGGTGAAGCGCTGGCCGGGAAAGGCGTCGACGGTGAAACGCATCTTCTGGCCGGCACGCACGCGGCCGACATCGGCCTCGTCCACGGCGACGTTGATCTCCATGCGCCGCAGGTCCTTGGCGATGCTGAACAGCACCGGCGCCTGCAGCGACGCGGCCACGGTCTGGCCGACATCGACGTTGCGGCTGATGACCACACCATCCACCGGCGAGCGGATCACCGTGTGGCCCAGCTCGGCGCGCGCCTGGCGCAGTGCCGCCTGACGTTGCGCCACCTGCGCCTGCGCCGCGGCGATCTGCGCCTGTGCCACGGCCACGCCGGCACGTGCCAGACGCGCCTGTTCAACGGCGCTGTCGTTGGCGAAACGGGCACCATCCAGTTCCGCCACCGACAGGAAGCCCTGGTCCACCAGACGCTGTTTGCGCGCCAGGTTGCGCTGCGCGTCGGCCAGCGCCAGTTCCGCCTTGGTCAGTTCCGCCTCGCGCGTGGTCAGCGTGCCGCGCGCCACTTCGGCGGCGCCGCGTGCGGCGGCGAGATCGGCTTCGGCTTGGTCGACGCGTGTCTCGAAGGTCTCCGGGTCGAGCCGGGCGATGATCTGGCCGCGCTTGACCTCGCTGTTGAAATCGGCCAGCAGTTCACGCACCTGGCCGGACACCTGCGAGCCGACCTGTACCGTGACCAGCGCGTTGAGCGTGCCGCTGGCCGACACCGCGGCCGACAGCGGTCCGCGTTCCAATGCACCCAGGCGGTATTGTGGCTGGTTGCTGGGTGTGCGCCAGGGTTGCCAGGTCCACAGACCCCAGCCGATCGCGGCGAGCAGCAGCAGCGCCAGCAGCGGACGGATGACGCGTCGCATGGTGGTCTCACGCGCAGGTGGCCGGGGTGGCGAACAGGCGCGCCAGCTCGGTGCCGGGATCGTCGGCGCGCATGAAGGCTTCGCCGACCAGGAAGGCATCGACGCCATGGGCGCGCATGCGCGCCACATCCGCCGGCGTCAGGATGCCGCTCTCGGTCACCGGCAGACGCTCATCGCCGGCAGCGCGGATGCGCGGCAGCAGATCCAGCGTGGTGTCCAGGCGCGTCTCGAAACTGCGCAGGTCGCGATTGTTGATGCCGATCAGCGGCGTTGTCAGCTGCAGCGCCAGTTCCAGCTCGGCCGCGTCATGACTCTCCACCAGCACGGCCATGCCCAGTTCCAGCGCGATCGCCTCCAGTTCGCGCATGCGCGCCAAATCCAGCGCGGCGACGATCAGCAGGATGCAGTCCGCGCCCATGGCGCGCGCCTCGTACACCTGGTAGGGGTCGATCATGAAGTCCTTGCGCAGCACCGGCAGGTCGCAGGCGTCGCGCGCAGCGCGCAGGTAGTCGGGGGATCCCTGGAAGTAGTCGCGGTCGGTCAGCACCGACAGGCAGGCCGCACCGCCGGCGGCGTAGCGCACGGCGATGTCGGCCGGGTCGAAGTCGGCGCGGATCACGCCCTTGCTCGGGCTGGCCTTCTTGATCTCGGCGATCACCGCCGCCTGGCCGGCGGCGATGCGTGCGCGCAGCGCGCCGACGAAATCTCGCGGCGGCGGCAGCCAGGCGGCGGCCTCGCGCAGCGCTTCCAGCGGCTCGGCCTTCTTCGCGGCGGCGATCTCCTCGGCCTTGGTGAGCAGGATCTTCTTCAGGATGTCGGACATGATGGCGATGATGGTGGCGATGGGGTCAGGTTTCCTCGACCGGCACGCGCGGCGCGAGTGCGGTGAGCAGTTCATAGGCGATGGTGCCGGCGGCGGCGGCGACGCGTTCCACCGGCAGGCCGACGCCCCACAGCGTCACCGCGCTGCCGACGTGCGCGCCCGGTACCGGGCTCAGATCGACCGCCAGCATGTCCATGGACACGCGGCCCAGCGTGCGGGTCGGGCGACCATCGACCAGGATGGGCGTGCCGGTGCCGGCATGGCGCGGATAACCGTCGGCGTAGCCGCAGGCGACCACGCCCACCTGCATGTCGCGCTCGGCAAGGTAGGCCGGGCCGTAGCCCACGCCCTCGCCCTTGCGCACGAACTGCACCGCGATCAGCCGGCTCTCTAGCGTCATCACCGGCAGCAGGCCGAGGTCCACGCCGTCCTCGCCGGCGAACGGCGACACGCCGTACAGCATGATGCCGGGACGCGCCCAATCGCCGTGCGTCTCGGCATGGCGCAGCAACGCCGCCGAGTTGGCCAGACTGACCGGCAGGTCCAGGCCGCGCGTGGTTTCACGGAAGCAGGCGAGCTGTCGCCGCACGCCGCCGTCGTCCGCCTCGTCGGCAGCGGCGAAATGGGTCATCAGCATGATGCCGCGCACTTGCGGCGCCGCACGCAGCGTGGCCAGTGCGTCGCTCAGGCGCTTGGGTGGCAGGCCCAGGCGGTTCATGCCGGTGTTGATCTTCACCAGCACGTCGATGCGGTGCGCCAGCCGGGTCTTGGCCAGGATTTCGGCCTGATCGAGGCGATGGATCACCGGCCGCAGGCGCAGACGGGCGATGTCGGCCAGTTCGTCGACGCTGAAAAAACCCTCCAGCAGTGCGATCGGGTGGGTGTAGCCGGCCGCGCGCAGCGCCGCCGCCTCGTCGATGCTGAGCACCGCGAAACCGTCGGCGCCGCGCAACGCCCGCGCCACGCGCGCCAGGCCATGGCCATAGCCGTTGGCCTTGACCACGGCGAACAGCTTGACCTCCGGCGCGGCGCGCCGGGCCACGCCCAGGTTGTGCGCCAGCGCGGCCAGATCGATGCGCGCGATCAGCGGGCGGGCCATGCGCTTACCCTCAATTCACGCTCCCGGGGGCGAAGCTCTCGAAGCGTGTGTACTCGCCCAGGAAGGTCAGGCGCACGGTGCCGATGGGGCCATTGCGCTGTTTGCCGATGATGATCTCGGCCGTACCCTTGTCGGCGCTGTCCGGGTTGTAGACCTCGTCGCGGTAGATGAACAGGATCACGTCCGCGTCCTGTTCGATGGCGCCGCTTTCGCGCAAATCGGACATCACCGGCCGCTTGTTGGGCCGCTGTTCCAGCGAGCGGTTGAGCTGCGACAGCGCGATGACCGGCACATGCAGTTCCTTGGCCAGGCTCTTGAGCGAGCGCGAGATGTCGGAAATCTCGGTGGCGCGGTTCTCGCCCTGACCGTTGCCCGACATCAGTTGCAGGTAATCGATGACGATCAGGCCGAGCGGGCGCTCGTTCTTGCACTGCCGCGCCAGCCGGCGCGCGCGCGCGCGCACTTCCATGGCGGTCAGGCCGGGCGATTCGTCGATGAAGAACGGCGTCTCGTTGAGGCGGCCGAGCGCATGGGTCAGGCGCGACCAGTCGTCTTCGGCGATGCGTCCGGTGCGCAGTTTGTGCTGATCCAGCCGGCCGACCGACCCGAGCATGCGCATGACCAGTTGCGCGGCGCCCATTTCCATACTGAACACCGCCACGGCCAGATTGGCATCCGTCGCGGAGAAC
>CAYTRH010000156.1:0-6543 GCA_964440155.1 uncultured Thiobacillus sp.
CAATGCCTGGCCCCTGGGCATGATGAAGGCGCTGCTGGAAACGCTGAAGGAAATCGACGTGCTGGTGAAACAGCGCGGATTCGTAGAACACAACTTGATGAAAATCTGAACGGAGGCCGGCGGGCCGTGCGCCCGTCTTCTCCGGGACTTGAACCCTAAGGAAACAAATTGAGCGCAATCATCGATGTCGTCGCCCGGGAAATTCTCGACTCCCGTGGCAATCCCACCGTAGAAGCCGACGTGCTGCTGGAATCCGGCGTGATGGGCCGTGCGGCCGTGCCGTCCGGGGCGTCCACCGGCTCGCGCGAAGCGATCGAGCTGCGCGACGGCGACAAATCCCGTTATCTCGGCCGTGGCGTGCTCAAAGCCGTCGAACACGTCAACACCGAAATCTGCGAAGCGATCATCGGGCTCGACGTCGAAGACCAGGCCTTCATCGACAAGACCCTGATCGAGCTCGACGGCACCGAGAACAAATCGCGTCTGGGTGCCAACGCGATGCTGGCGGTGTCGATGGCCTGCGCCCGCGCCGCCGCCGAACAGGCCGGCCTGCCGCTCTATCGCTACCTGGGCGGCGCCGCGCCGATGGCCCTGCCGGTGCCGATGATGAACATCATCAACGGCGGCGCGCACGCCAACAACAACATCGACATGCAGGAATTCATGATCATCCCGGTTGGCGCACCGAGCTTCCGCGAGGCGCTGCGCTACGGCGCCGAAGTGTTCCATGCCCTGAAAAAACTGCTCGACGATGCGGGCATGGCAACCACCGTGGGCGACGAAGGAGGCTTTGCGCCCAACCTCGAATCGCACGAGGCCGCGCTCAAGCTGATCGTGCAGGCGATCGAGAAAGCCGGCCTGCAACCCGGGATCGACGTCGCCATCGGCGTCGACTGCGCCGCCTCCGAGTTCTACAAGGACGGCGTCTACCACCTCGAATCCGAAGGCAAGAAACTCGCGTCCGTGCAGATGGCCGACTATCTCGCCGCCTGGTGCGACAAATACCCCGTCATCAGCATCGAGGACGGCATGGCGGAAGGCGACTGGGACGGCTGGAAAGCGCTCACCGAAAAACTCGGTGCCAAGATCCAGCTGGTCGGCGACGACCTGTTCGTCACCAATGCCAAAATCCTCAAGGAAGGCATCGACAAGGGCATCGCCAACTCCATCCTCATCAAGGTCAACCAGATCGGCACCCTGTCGGAAACCTTCCAGGCCATCGAAATGGCCAAGCAGGCCGGCTACACGGCGGTGATCTCGCACCGCTCGGGTGAAACCGAGGACAGCACCATCGCCGATCTGGCGGTGGCCACCAACGCCCGCCAGATCAAGACCGGCTCGCTGTCGCGTTCCGACCGCATGGCCAAGTACAACCAGCTGCTGCGCATCGAGGAAGAACTCGGCGACACGGCCAGCTACCCCGGACGCGATGCGTTCCGCCAGCGCGGCTAGTCAATGGGACAAGCTGGGCGCGCGATTGCGTGCCCAGGGACTCGCCTGGGCGCTGGGCGCGGCCGTCGTCATGCTGCAATACCCGTTGTGGCTGGGCGAGGGCGGCTGGCTGAAGGTGCGCGCCCATGCCCAGGAAATCGCCGCCCAGCAGGCGCTGAACCGCCGCTTGCAAACCCGCAATGCCAGCCTGCTGGCCGAACTGGGCGATCTCAAGCAGGGGCGCGATGCCGTCGAAGAGCGCGCACGCAACGAGTTGGGCATGATCGCAGCCGATGAATGGTTCGTTCGCGTCGTGACCGCACAATCTCCACAGGCGAAAAAAACACATGAGTGAATTGCATATCGGCTTGCTGGCAGTCGGCGTGGCGGTGGTCATCGTCGTCATGCTGTTCAACCATTTTCAGGAACGACGTTTCCGCAAACAGGCTGACCGTGCTTTCCAGCCGCCTGAGGCCGATCCCCTGGCGGATGCCGTTGCGCCACCGGCGGAGCGCATGCGGGACCGGGTCGAACCCGCCCTGCGTGAACCGCGCTTGGATTCTGACGGCCCCGATGTCGTCATCGAGCTGACGAGGCCCAGACTGCATCTCGAACCCGATCAGGCCGTGCCGGTGACGCCGCCGCCGGCCCCCAGACCCCTCGCCGACCCCCCGCGCACGCCGGCGCCGACAGCGCCGCGCGCTCCGAATGCGCATTCCGGAGTGCCGCCTGCGCCGTATGACGAATTGATCGAATACCGGGTCCGCATCCAGGGCGACGGCATACTTGCCAGTGTCTTTGCCGATGCCTTCAGCCAGTTGCGCGGTCTCGGCAAACTGGTGCGCTGGCATGGCCTGCCAGCCGGCGGCGAATGGGAAGAGGTCCAGCCCTGGCGAGAAGCGCATTACCAGCAACTGGTGGTGACGTTGCAGCTGGCCGACCGCAATGGCGCGGTAACCGAAGATCAGTTGATGACCATGTGCAGCGTGCTGACGGGCGTGGCGCAGGCACACGGATTGCGGATTGCGTGTGATGACAGCGTGGAGGCGCTCGAACGTGCGCAATCCATCGACCGGTTCTGTGTCGACGTCGATGTGTTGATCGGCCTGAACGTGGTGGCGCGTGGCGAAGGTGCGATCGACCTTGTGCGCATTGTGCGCGAGGCCGAAGCGGGCGGCATGACGCTGGGCGCCGATGGCGTGTTCCAGTTGCTCGACAGCCGCGGCGAGCCGCTCTATGCATTGTGCAACCACGATGCGGAACCGTTCACCGGTCAAGTCCACGAAGCTCAGACCTCGGAGGGGGTGACACTGCAATTCGACGTGCCGCGCGTGCCGGATGGCGTCAAGGTTTTCGACGGCATGGTGACCTTTGGCCGCCGCCTGGCCAATGAGGTGGGCGGCATTCTGGTCGATGACAACCTGCGCCCGCTGACCGATGGCGGTATCGAAAAAATCCGCGCACAGCTCACGCAGATCTACGAGCGGATGGACGCGCGCGGCGTGCCGTCCGGTTCGCGTCGGGCCCTGCGCCTCTTTTCCTGATGGTGGCGCCAGAGGTTCTGGCGCGCGCCACCGCGTTGCGCCAGGAAATCGAACAGCACAACCATGCCTATTACGTTCTCGACGCGCCGACGATTCCAGACGCGGAGTACGACCGTCTGTTCCGCGAGCTTCAGGCACTGGAAGCCGACCATCCCGAACTTGCCGCGCCCGATTCGCCCACGCAGCGCGTAGGGGGCAAGCCGCTCGAAGGCTTTGCGAAAGTCAGACACGTGGTGCCCATGCTGTCGATCCGCACCGAGACCGACACCACCGCAGCCGGCGCCCACGCATTCGACGCGCTGGTGCGCAAGAAACTCGACCAGCTGGTCCGCTCCGGCAGGCTCGACGCCGCACTCGCGATGCCGCCCATCATCTATCACGCCGAACTCAAGTTCGACGGCCTGGCCGTGAGCCTGCGTTACGAACGCGGGCTGCTGGTGCAGGCGGCCACGCGCGGCGACGGCGAAACCGGCGAAGACGTGACGCAGAACATCCGCACCATCCACGCCATTCCCTTGCGGCTCAAGGGTGAAGCCCCTGCCGTGCTGGAGGTGCGCGGCGAGGCCTATATGCGACGCGCCGATTTCGAGCGTTACAACGAAATGCAGCGGGCAGCCGGCAAACCGCTACTGGTCAACCCGCGCAACGGTGCAGCGGGCAGCATCCGCCAGCTCGATCCGAAACTTTGCGCGCAGCGCCCGCTGGCTTTTTTTGCCTACGGCTTGGGCGAGGTGCAAGGCTGGACAGATCAGCCCGAGACGCACAGTGGCACGCTCGATGCGCTGGCAGCGTTCGGTCTGCCGGTATGCGCGGAGCGTGCGATATGCCGCGGCCCAGATGAACTGGCCGCCTTCCACGACGCTATCGAAGCGCGCCGCAATAGCCTGGGTTTCGACATCGACGGCGTGGTATACAAAGTTGATTCGCTGGCGCTCCAGGCGGCGCTGGGCTTCGCCTCGCGCGAACCCAACTGGGCGGTGGCGCACAAATATCCGGCGCAGGAGGCGCTCACCGTGGTCGAGGCCATCGATGTGCAGGTAGGCCGGACCGGGGCGCTCACGCCGGTGGCGCGGCTGAAGCCGGTGTTCGTCGGTGGCGTCACCGTCACCAGTGCCACCCTGCACAACCAGGATGAGATCGACCGCAAGGATGTGCGCGTGGGCGACACCATCATCGTGCGCCGCGCCGGCGACGCGACTCCAGAGGTGGTCGGCATCCTGCCCGAACGTCGGCCGCAGCCTGAACCGCCGCGCTACCGCATTCTCGACAGCCACCCGGTCTGCCCGGTCTGCGGCTCGCATGTGGTGCGGCTCGATGACGAAGCCGCGGTGCGCTGTACCGGCGGGCTTTATTGTGCCGCGCAGCGCAAGCAGGCCCTGCTGCATTTTGCCAGCCGACGCGCCATGGATATCGAAGGTCTGGGCGACAAGCTGGTCGACCAGCTGGTCGAGCGCAGCCTGGTGCACTCGCCCGCCGATGTGTACCGGCTGGACCCGGCCACGCTTGCCGCACTGGATCGCATGGGGGAGAAATCCGCCGCCAATCTCGCGGCTGCAATCGAGGCCAGCAAGGCCACCACGCTGGCCCGTTTCATTTATGCACTCGGCATCCGCCATGTGGGAGAGACAACGGCCAAGGATCTGGCGCGGCATTTTGGCCGGCTCGATGCGCTCATCACCGCAAGCCGAGACGATTTGCTCGCCGTGCGCGATGTCGGCCCCATCGTGGCGGAATCGATCCAGCAATTTTTCGCCGAGCCGCACAATCTCGATGTGGTGCAGCGGCTGCGCGAAGCCGGCGTGACATGGCCTGAAACCGCCGGCGTGCAACAATCGGCGGGTAAGCTTGCCGGCAAGACGCTGGTGCTGACCGGTACCCTGCCCACGTTGACGCGTGATGTGGCCAGGGACAGGATCGAGGCGGCGGGCGGCAAGGTTGCCGGCTCGGTGTCGAAAAAAACAGACTACGTCGTTGCCGGCGCGGAAGCAGGCAGCAAGCTGGCGAGAGCGCGGGAACTCGGCGTGACCATCCTCGACGAGACCGCGCTGCTGGCGCTGCTGGCCGACGACCAAGTAGCGGAGCAGAAGAACATCGATTTTTGATTCAAATCAACCAGGAAAGCGACAGATGCAAAAAGTGAAAAAAGCCGTATTCCCCGTTGCCGGGCTCGGCACCCGGTTCCTGCCCGCCACCAAGGCCAGCCCCAAGGAAATGCTTCCCATCGTCGACAAGCCGCTGATCCAGTACGCGGTCGAAGAAGCGATGGATGCCGGCATCACCGACATCATCTTTATCTCCAGCCGTACCAAACGTACCGTCGAAGACCATTTCGACAAGGCCTACGAACTGGAAACCGAGCTCGCCGCGCGCAACAAGCACCGCGTGCTCGAACTGGTGCAGTCGATCCGGCCGGCTGGCGTCAATTTCATCTATATCCGCCAGGCCGAAGCGCTGGGCCTGGGTCACGCCGTACTCTGCGCGCAGCCGGTGGTGGGCAACGAACCCTTCGCCGTTATCCTGGCCGACGACTTGCTCGACGGCAAGCCGGCGGTGATGAAGCAGATGGTCGACCAGTACAACTACTACCAGTGTTCGGTGCTGGGTGTTCAGGAGGTGCCGCGAGAGGAGACCGCCGCCTACGGCATAGTCGATGCCACCTCCATGGCCGAACGGATTTCTCGCGTCAACGCGATCGTTGAAAAACCCAGGCCCGAAGAGGCGCCGTCCACCCTGGGTGTCGTGGGGCGCTACATTCTTACGCCACGCATCTTTCACCACATCGAACACCTGCAGCCGGGCGCCGGCGGCGAACTCCAGCTGACCGACGCCATTGCCGCGCTGCTCAGGGAACAGCAGGTACTGGCCTACGCCTACGATGGCATCCGCTACGACTGCGGCAGCAAGCTTGGCTACTTGCAGGCCACCGTGGAATACGCGCTCAAGCACCATGAAGTGAGCGCAGAGTTCTCGGCGTATCTCAAATCCCGCATCTGCTGAAAAACTTGGCTATTCGTAAAAGTTGGTTGAAACGGGATCAAAGCTCACCCGCCTCGATCATGCGGATGAGTGTTGAAATGTCCGCGCCGTAGTTCTTGGGCGGCGGCGGTGCCCTGTGTGGGTCGGCTTCCTTCGGCGGCGTCATCGCCCATATCTTTTCCAGCACGGGCAGTCCATAACCCATCGCGTCATTTGGCAACGCTCTGCCCACCTCGACAGGCTCCGGCGCTCGCTTTCTCTCGAACTTGGATCGTGCCTGCTTTCGGCTGTGGGTGCCCTCGGTGAACAGAATCCTGGCCCGTAGCGCCTCGAACGAGTAGCCACGGCCCAGCCGGTTCATGACCCGGATCAGGCTGTTCAGGCTCTCGGTGTAGGCGTTGGCGACGGGGTGCTCGAAGTAGTTGAGGATGAAGGGCTGCCAGTTGGTGAAGGCGCGGATCAGGTCGTGGAAGTACGGCCTGATCTCGGGCGACACATCCTTGCTCCAAGCCTCGTAGCGCCTCAAGGCGCTCTCCGGTGAGTCCGAGTCCTCGTAGATGGCGTAGAAGGCTTCCTTGAGCCTGTACGCCTC
>CAYTRH010000157.1:0-6449 GCA_964440155.1 uncultured Thiobacillus sp.
AACGGCGCGCCCGCGCGATCTCGCCGGCCTGCGTGCCGGCCTGCTGCGCCTGCCCGAGCTGCGTGCCGCGCTCACCCTGGCCGGCGAGGCACTGGCGCCGTTGGCCACGCGCCTGAATTTCCCGGCGGCGCCGCTCGACCATCTGACGCGCGCTTTGAAGGCGGAACCCGCCGTGGCACTGCGTGACGGCGGCGTCATCGCCGACGGCTTCGATGCCGAACTGGACGAACTGCGTGCATTGCAGGCCGACTGCGGCGGTTTCCTGCTCGACATGGAAGCGCGCGAACGTGAGCGCACCGGCATCGCCAATCTGCGCGTGGAATACAACCGCGTGTCCGGCTTCTACATCGAGATCACGCGCGCGCAGACCGACAAGGTGCCGGCCGACTACCACCGCCGGCAGACCCTGAAGAACGTGGAGCGCTACCTGACGCCGGAGCTCAAAGCCTTCGAGGACAAGTACTTGTCCGCCGGCGAGCGTGCGCTGGCGCGCGAGAGGGCGTTGTACGACGAACTGCTGGCGCGACTGGCCGACAGTCTCGCCGATTTGCAGCGGGTAGCCGGCGCAATGGCCGAGGCCGACGTGCTGGCCGGCCAGACGCTGCTGGCCGAGGAACGCCGCTTCGTCGCCCCGGAGTATGCCGACACCTGGGGCATCGAAATCCGCGCCGGTCGTCATCCCGTGGTGGAAAGCCGGGTCGACGCCTTCATCCCCAACGACCTGGTATTGCATCCGGCCCGGCGCATGCTGCTCATCACCGGCCCCAACATGGGTGGCAAGTCCACCTACATGCGCCAGGTGGCGCACATCGTGCTGCTCGCCTGCTGCGGCCTGTACGTGCCGGCGGACAAGGCGGTGATCGGCGCCATCGACCAGATCTACACCCGTGTCGGCTCGTCCGACGACCTCGCCGGCGGCCGTTCCACCTTCATGGTGGAAATGACCGAAACCGCCGGCATCCTCAACGGCGCCAGCGAACACAGCCTGATCCTGATGGACGAGATCGGCCGCGGCACCTCCACCTTCGACGGCATCAGCATCGCCTGGGCGGTGGCCCGACATCTGGCGGAGAAGACGCGCGCCTACACGCTGTTCGCCACGCATTATTTCGAGCTGACGCAGCTGGCGGCGGAATACCGCACCATCGCCAACGCCCACCTCGACGCGGTGGAAAGCGGCGGGCGCCTCACCTTCCTGCACGCCGTCGAGGACGGCCCGGCCTCGCAGAGCTACGGCCTGCAGGTCGCCCGTCTGGCCGGGGTGCCGCCAGCGGTCATCAACGCCGCGCGGCGCAAGCTGGTGATGCTGGAGAACCAGCAGATCGCCGGCGGCGCGCAGGGCGACCTGTTCGCTCCCGCCCCGCCGCCCGAACCCGCCGCCAGCCCGGCGCTGGAGCGGTTGGCGGAGCTCGATCCGGACGAGCTGAGTCCGCGCCAGGCGTTGGAGGTGTTGTACGAGTTGCGCAGGCTGTTACAGGAAAAAGCCTGAAAGCCGACCTACGGCCGGGCCGGCACGATCACAAGGCCCTTGGCCGGCGCAGCAACGGCGCTGGCCGCTCAGTCGCCGAAACTGGTGCCCACCCGCCGCGCGGTGGTTACCCAGGGGTGATCCGGCGGCACGGTCTTGACCTTGCCGGCGACCTCCTCCAGCGGCACCGCGCGCGTCGCCTCGCCCCTGGCGGCGACCATCACGCCATAGTGCCCGGCCGCGATCAGGTCGGCGGCAGCGGTGCCCAGGCGGGTAGCGAGGATGCGGTCGGCAGCGGACGGCGTGCCGCCGCGTTGCAGATGGCCGAGGATGGTGACGCGCGCCTCCAGGCCGGTGAGCGCTTCGAGCCGTTTGGCCAGGGTCAGCGTGCGGTCGGCGTAGACGATCTCGGGTTCCTGCGGCAACGACACGCGCTTCTTGCCCTCCTTCTTCAGCGCGCGCGCGGCCAGCAACGCATCGTGCTCCTCACGGCTGATGGCCCCCTCGGCCACGGCGACGATGCTGAACGGTTTGCCCTGCTCCACGCGCCGGCGGATGGCCGCCGCGACGTCGTCCACCCGATAGGGAATCTCCGGAATCAGGATCACGTCGGCGCCGCCGGCGATGCCCGCGCCCAGCGCCAGCCAGCCGGCACGGTGGCCCATGATCTCGACCACGATGATGCGGTGGTGGCTGTGCGCGGTGCTGTGCAAGCGGTCGATGGCATCGGTGGCGATGCCCAGCGCGGTGTCGAAACCGAAGGTGACGTCGGTCATCGCCACGTCGTTGTCGATGGTCTTGGGCAGCGTCACCACGTTCAGACCGGCGCGCAGCAGGCGCAGCGCGTTCTTCTGCGTGCCGCCGCCGCCCAGGCAGACCAGGCAGTCGAGCTGGTGGGCGTGATAGTTGGCGACGATCTGCTCGGTCATGTCGCGGACTTCGCCATCCACCGGCATCTTGTGCGGCTTGTCGCGGCTGGTGCCGAGGATGGTTCCGCCCAGCGTGAGGATGCCGGATAGCTGCTCGCCGCCCAGCGGCATGGTGCGGTTCTCCATGAGGCCGCGGAATCCGTCGCGGAAGCCGGTCAGACGCATGCCGTAGTGCGCCATGCAGGCTTTGCCGACGCCGCGGATGGCGGCGTTGAGGCCCGGGCTGTCGCCGCCCGAGGTGAGGATACCGATGTGCTGGGTCATTCGAGCATTCGTCACGTGGCTGTGGGCGCATCAAGTTTACGGTGCCGGCACGCATGCGGTGTTGCCAGCGATCCCGCTTTTTCCTTGCCGGCGCATGGGCATCAGGGGGTACGCTACAATCGCGCGCCGTATGTCCGTGTATCCCAGCAAGGGGGCGCGTTGCGCCGCCAGGCCCGACCAGATGCTCGCCACCGCCCGCGAGCCCGGCACGAACGTCCGCCCCACCATGTACCGTCGCCGGCCGGAGCATCGGGGCCCGATGCCATGAGCGGCGCCTCCACCCTACGTCAAAGCCTGCTCGCCACGCTGGTGATGGCCCTGACCATCGCCGTGTGTGTCCTGGCCTGGTGGCAACTGGAACGCTCGCAGACGCGCCTGCAACAGATGGTACTGGCACAGGCCGAACAGCGCAGCGTACAGTTGGCCGACGCCATGGCCGGCCAGATGGCCGGCCTGATCGGCACCTTGGATCTGGCCTTGCGCCAGTTGCGGCGTGAGTGGCGCGGCCACGCGCGCGAGTTCGACGAAACCGCGCGCGGCGTGCTGGCCACGCTGCCCGCCGGCGCGGTCACGCACCTGTCGGTGGTCGGCGCGGACGGTCATGTGCTTTACAACAGCCTCGACCTGCCGCCGGGCACCTACGTCGGCGACCGCGAACATTTCCGCGTACACATGGAAGGCGGCGATCGCCTGCACATCGGCAAGCCCGTGCTGGCACGGCTGGGCGGGCAGTGGGCGTTTATCGTCAACCGCCCGCTGCTGCGCGACGGCGCGTTCGCCGGCACGGTCAACTTGCTGGTGTCGTCCGCCTATATGTCCGACAAGCTGGCAAGCCTGGTATTGTCGGAGCAGGATCTCATCGGCCTGCTGCACGCCGATGGCAGCTATCTCGCGCGCAGCCGGGATTACCTCGAAGTGATGGGGCACGCAGTCCCGGCGAGCCGGCCGTTCCTGGCGGCCGGCGCCCCGGCACAAGGGGTGTTCCGCGCCACCGGCGCGATGGACGAGGTCGCGCGCATCTACGCCTGGCGGCGCCTGCCGGAGTACGGCCTGATCACCGCCATCGGTCTGGCGGAGCAGGGTGTGCTGGCGCCCTTGGCCGCCAGCATGCGATGGGACCGTGTCCTCGCCCTCGGCGTAACGGTACTGGTGGCGGTGTTCGGCGGCTTCGTCGCCTTCCTGTTGCTGCGCGCCGGGCGGGCACAGGCGGCCATTGCCGCCAGCGAGGCATCGCTGCGCGAAGCACAACGCATCGCGCGCATGGGTAGCTGGCAATACGATCTGCGCAACGGCAGTGTGACCTGGTCGCCGGAGGTCTACCGTATCCACGAGGTGGACGCGGCGGTCTTCCAACCCAGTTACGAGGGTTTTCTCGCCTTCATCCATCCGGAAGACCGTGATCGCGTCGATCGCGCCTACCGCGATGCGGTGCGCCTGCAACGCCCCTACGAGATCGAGTACCGACTCCTGCTGCGCGAAGGCCGGGTAAAGCATTTGCGCGTCAAGGGTGAGACCGAGTACCGCAACGGCCAGCCGATCCGCACCATGGGCATGGCGCAGGACGTGACCGAGCTGACGCTGGCTGAACAAGCATTGCGTGAGCAGGAGAGTCTGCTAGCCGAGGCACAACGTGTCGCCCATCTCGGCAACTGGAACCTCGACCTCGCCAGCGGCCGGGCGATCTGGTCGGAGGAGGAGTACCGTCTGCTCGGCTATGAGCCCAATGCGGTAGAAGCGAGCGTGGACAACTTCATGCGCGCGGTGCACCCCGACGACCGCGACACCGTCGCCGCCGCCATGCGCCAGGCTATGGATGCCGACACGCGCCGGCCTTATTTCGTCGAACACCGGGTGTCCTCGGCGGACGGCGAGCGCATCCTGGAGCAGCGGGGTCATGTCATTTTCGACGCTCAGGGACAGCCGGTGCGCATGTTCGGCACCACCATGGACGTCACCGAGCGCAAACGCGCGGAGCACGCACTGAAACAACTCAACGAGGAGCTAGAGGCGCGGGTGGCCCGGCGCACCGCCGAGCTGGTGCACGCCAAGGAGGAAGCGGAACGCGCCAGCCGGGCGAAATCGGAGTTCCTGTCGCGCATGAGCCACGAACTGCGCACTCCGCTCAACGCCATACTCGGCTTCGGCCAGTTGCTGGAACTAGGCAGGCTGGACGCGGAACAGCGTGACAACGTGCATGAGATCCTGCGTGCCGGCCAGCACCTGCTGGACCTGATCAACGAGGTGCTGGATCTGGCACGCATCGAGGCCGGACGCATGGAGATCAGCGTCGAGCCGGTGGCTGTGGCGACGGTCATGGAGGAATGCCTGACGCTGATCCGGCCGCTGGCCGAGGCGCGCGCCATCCAGCTCAGCGACGTTCGCGGCAGCGCCGACGCGCACGCGCTGGCCGACCGTGTCCGCCTCAAGCAGGTGCTGCTGAATTTGTTGTCCAATGCGGTCAAGTACAACCGCGAAGGCGGCGACATCGGCGTCGCCTGGTGGTTGATGGAGGACGCGGTTTACATCGAGGTCAGCGACACGGGCGCGGGCCTCACCGACACACAACGCACGTCCGTGTTCATGCCGTTCGAACGTTTCGATGCCGACAGCCATGCCATCGAGGGCACCGGTATCGGCCTGGCCTTGAGCAAGCGCCTGATGGAGCTGATGCACGGCGAAATCGGCGTCGACAGCAAGCGCGGCGTGGGCAGTACGTTCTGGTTGCGACTGCCGGCCGCCGCCGGTCAGACCGAGGCAACGGACGCCGGGCCGATCGCGCCAACCGGCTCACCCGAGCCGACGGTCATGGGCACGCTGCGCCGCGTGCTGTGCATCGAGGACAACCCAGCCAATCTGCGCCTGCTCGAACGCATCCTGAAGCAGCGCCCCGGCATCGATTTGCTCACCGCGGCGACACCAGGCCTGGGCCTGGAACTGGCGCGTGCGCACCGGCCGGCTTTGATCCTGCTGGACATCAACCTGCCCGACATGGACGGCTATGCCGTACTGGACCGTCTGCGCGCCACGCCCGAAACCCGCGCGATTCCGGTCATCGCCATCAGCGCCAATGCCATGCCCAAGGACGTCGCGCGCGGCCAGGCAGCCGGTTTCGCTGCCTACCTGACCAAACCGATCCAGATTCCCGAACTGTTGCGCCAGGTGGACGCGGTGCTCGGCCGTGCCGGCGGCACCTCGACCGATTGACCCGCAGCGGCGTGCTCAGGCGCCGGCGGTCAGCATCTCGTGCTCAGGCGCCGGCGGTCAGCATCTCGCGCGCATGCGCCCGCGTCGCCTCGGTGATGCGCACGCCGCCCAGCATGCGCGCCAGTTCCTCCACCCGCTGATCGCCATCCAGGCGCTGCACGCGCGACACCACGCCGGCGTCGCCCGCACCCTTGCTGACTCGGTAGTGCCATGCGGCGGCGGCGGCCACCTGCGGCAGGTGGGTGACGCACAACACCTGGCGTGTGGCGCCCAACTTGGCCAGCATGCGTCCGACGATCTCGGCGACACCGCCGCCGATGCCCGCATCCACCTCATCGAAGATCAGCGTGGGTGAGCCGGACGTGCCGGACAGCACGGTCTGCAACGCCAGGCCGATGCGCGACAGCTCGCCACCGGAGGCAGTACGCGCCAGCGGTTTCAGCGGCTGACCGGCATGCGGAGAGACCTGGAATTCCACGTCGTCCACGCCATGCGCCGCCGGCGCGCCCGGCGTCAGCGTCACCGCGAACCGGCCGCCTTTCATGGCCAGCGCCTGCATCGCCTCGCTGACCGCCTGGGCGAGA
>CAYTRH010000158.1:0-222 GCA_964440155.1 uncultured Thiobacillus sp.
CCTACCTGCTGATCGGCTTCTGGTTCAACAAGCCCTCGGCCATCTTCGCCAACATGAAGGCCTTCCTGGTGAACCGGGTGGGCGACTTCGGCTTCATCCTCGGCATCGGCCTCATCGTGGCCTACGCCGGCACCATGAACTACACCGAGGTCTTCGCCAAGGCCGGCGAACTCGGTGGCATGGCCTTCCCCGGCACCGACTGGATGCTGGTCACCGTGATCT
>CAYTRH010000158.1:247-6392 GCA_964440155.1 uncultured Thiobacillus sp.
TACACTCTTTCCCTACACGTCTGGCTGCCGGATTCCATGGAAGGCCCGACGCCGATCTCCGCGCTGATCCACGCCGCCACCATGGTCACCGCCGGCATCTTCATGGTCGCGCGCATGTCGCCGCTGTTCGAACTGTCCGACGCGGCACTGTCCTTCGTGTTGGTGATCGGCGCCATCACCGCACTGTTCATGGGCTTCCTCGGCATCATCCAGAACGACATCAAGCGCGTGGTGGCCTACTCCACCCTGTCCCAGCTTGGCTACATGACCGTGGCCCTGGGGGCATCGGCCTACTCGGTGGCGATCTTCCACCTGATGACGCATGCATTCTTCAAGGCGCTGCTGTTCCTCGCTGCAGGCAGCGTGATCATCGCCATGCATCACAACCAGGACATCCGCTATATGGGCGGCCTGAGGAAATACATGCCGATCACCTGGATCACCGCGCTGATCGGCTCGCTGGCACTGATCGGCACGCCCTTCCTGTCCGGCTTCTACTCCAAGGACAGCATCATCGAGGCGGTCAAATACTCCGACCTGGCTGGTTCCGGCTTCGCCTATTTCGCCGTCACGCTGGGTGTGTTCGTCACCGCCTTCTATTCCTTCCGCATGTACTTCCTGGTGTTCCATGGCAAGGAGCGCTTCCGCAACCCGCATCATGGCGACCACGAGGCGGACAAGGACCAGCCGCACGGCCACGGGCACGGCCACGAGCACCACCCGCCGCACGAAACGCCCTGGGTGGTGACTCTGCCGCTGGTCCTGCTGGCGATTCCATCTCTGCTGATCGGCTATGTCACGGTCGATGCGCTGTTGTTCGGCAACTGGTTCGGCCATGCCATCCATGTCGCGCCGCAGCACGACGGCTTCGCCCGCTTCGCCGAGACCTATCACGGCCCTTTCGCCATGGCGCTGCACGCATTGCAGACGCCGGCGTTCTGGCTGGCGCTGGCGGGCGTGGCGCTGTCCTGGTTCTTCTACCTGAAGCGGCCGGACATCCCGGCTTTGCTCGCAAAGAAATTCGGTGTCCTGTACCGCATCCTGGAACGCAAGTACGGGTTCGACGAATTCAACGACTGGTTCTTCGCGCGCGGCGCCCGCCTGCTCGGCGGCCGGCTGTGGCGCTGGGGCGATGTCACCGCCATCGACGGCGCCATCGTCAACGGCACGGCACGTCTGGTGGGACGCATCGCCGGTGTCGTGCGCCATCTGCAATCCGGTTACATCTATCACTATGCCTTCGCGATGATCATCGGCGTGCTGCTGCTCGCCACGTGGTTCGCGCGCGCCTGACGACAACCCGCAACGAAAGAAATCGACGATGACGGAAGGGATCGGCCTGCTCAGCCTCGCCATCTGGGTGCCCATCGTGGCCGGCGTGCTCATCCTCGCCACCGGCGGCGACAAGAACGCGGACGGCCAGCGCACGCTGGCGCTGATCGGCGCGGTGCTCGGCTTTCTGGTGACCATTCCGTTGTGGACCGGCTTCGATCACGCCAGCGCGGCCATGCAGTTCGAGGAACTGGCGCCGTGGATACCGGGCTTCCACATCCACTACCGGCTGGGCGTGGACGGCATCTCCATGCTGTTCGTGATCCTCAACAGCTTCACCACGGTGCTGGTGGTGCTGGCCGGCTGGCAGGTGATCCGCGAGCGGGTCGGCCAGTACATGGCGGCCTTCCTGATCCAGTCCGGCCTGCTCAACGGCGTGTTCTCGGCGCTCGACGGCGTGCTGTTCTACGTGTTCTTCGAAGCCATGCTGATCCCGCTGTATCTGATCATCGGCATGTGGGGTGGGCCCAACCGCGTGTATGCGGCGATCAAGTTCTTCCTGTACACCCTGCTCGGTTCGCTGCTGATGCTGGTGTCCATCCTGTATCTGTACTTCCAGAGCGGCGGCAGCTTCGAGATCCTCGCCTGGCACCGCGTCGGCCTGAGCATGACCGCGCAGACCCTGCTGTTCGTCGCCTTCTTCTTCGCCTTCGCGGTGAAGGTGCCGATGTGGCCGGTGCACACCTGGTTGCCGGACGCGCACGTCGAGGCACCCACCGGCGGTTCCGTGGTGCTGGCGGCGATCACGCTGAAGGTCGGCGCCTACGGATTCCTGCGATTCATCCTGCCCATCGTGCCGGACGCGTCGCGCGAGTATGCCTGGCTGATCGTCGCGCTGTCGTTGATCGCCGTGGTCTACATCGGCCTTGTGGCGCTGGTGCAGGCGGACATGAAGAAGCTGATCGCCTATTCGTCGATCGCGCACATGGGCTTCGTCACCCTGGGTTTCTTCCTGTTCAATCCGCTGGGAATCGAGGGCGGACTGATCCAGATGATCTCGCACGGCTTCATTTCCGCCGCCATGTTCCTGTGCGTGGGCGTGATGTACGACCGCGTGCATTCACGCCAGATCGCCGACTACGGCGGGGTCGCCAACACCATGCCGCGTTTCGCCGCGTTTTTCATGCTGTTCGCCATGGCCAACGCCGGCCTGCCCGGCACCTCCGGCTTCGTCGGCGAGTTCATGGTCATCCTGGGCGCCGTGCAGGTGAATTTCTGGTGGGCCTTCCTCGCCGCCACGACGCTGATCTTCGGCGCGGCCTATACGCTGTGGATGTACAAGCGCGTGGTGTTCGGCGCCGTGGCCAACGACAACGTCGCGCAGATGAAGGACATCGACTCGCGCGAGTTCGTCGTGCTCGGTCTGCTCGCCTTGTGCGTGCTGGGCATGGGCCTGTATCCGCTGCCCTTCACCGAGGTGATGCACGCCTCGGTCGACAATCTGCTGGCGCACGTGGCGAACAGCAAGCTGGTCCATTGAGCGAGAAAGCCGCGATGAATTTCCCCATGCCCGACCTCATGCCCGTGCTGCCGGAGCTGTTCGTGCTCGGCATGACCTGCGCCATCCTGATCATCGACGTGATCAGCCGGACGCGCACGCCGGCTTACCTGCTGACCCTGGCCACCCTGCTCGGCGCCGCCGCTCTCACCCTGGTCACCGCACTGCCGCAGACGCGCTACACCTTTGGCGGCCAGTTCGTCGATGACGCCATGAGTGACGCACTGAAGCTGATGGCATATATCGCCACCTTCGCGGTGGTGGTGTATTCGCGCGGCTATCTGGTCGAGCGCGGCCTGTGGCGCGGCGAATTCTTTGTGCTGGCGCTGTTCGCACTGCTCGGCATGATGGTGATGATCTCCGCCAACCATCTGCTGATCCTGTACATCGGCCTGGAACTGTTGTCGCTGGCGTTGTACGCCATGGTGGCGCTGCAACGCGACGCCGCGCGCGCCACCGAGGCGGCGATGAAGTATTTCGTGCTCGGCGCACTCGCCTCCGGCCTGCTGCTGTACGGCATGTCGTTGCTGTACGGCCTCACCGGCACACTGGAACTGCCGGCGCTGGCGCGGGTGCTGGAGACCGGCGTCGGCGACGATCTGGTGCTGGCCTTCGCGCTGGTGTTCGTGGTCGCCGGCCTCGGCTTCAAACTGGGTGTCGCACCGTTCCATATGTGGGTGCCCGACATCTACCAGGGCGCGCCGTCGGCAGTCACCCTGTTCATCAGCTCCGCGCCCAAGCTCGCCGCCTTCGCCTTCACCATGCGCTTGCTGGTCGACGGCATGCAACCGGCCGTGGCCGACTGGCAGGGCATGCTGGCGGTCATGGCGGTGCTGTCGCTGGCCATCGGCAACCTCGCCGCCATCATGCAAAGCAACATCAAGCGCATGCTGGCGTACTCCACCATTTCGCACATGGGCTTCCTGCTGCTGGGCGTGCTGGCCGGCAATTTCGCCGGTTACAGCGGCGCCATGTTCTACGTCATCGCCTACGTGCTGATGAGCCTGGGCGCGTTCGGTCTGGTGGTGTATCTCTCGCGCGACCGGCACGAAGCCGAGAACCTCGAGGATTTCCGCGGACTCAACAGCCGCCAGCCCTGGCTCGCCGCGCTGATGGCCATCCTGATGTTCTCCATGGCCGGCATCCCGCCGTTCGTCGGCTTCTATGCCAAGCTGGCGGTGTTGCAGGCCCTGGTCGGCGCCGGCTTCGTCTGGCTGGCGGTGGTCGCGGTGCTGTTCTCGCTGATCGGCGCGTACTACTACCTGCGCGTGGTCAAGCTGATGTACTTCGACACGCCGCGCGCCGATGCACCGGTCATCGTCAGCGCCGGCGATGCACGCGCGCTGCTGTCGGTCAACGGCCTGGCGGTGCTGCTGTTGGGGCTGATGCCGCAGCCGTTGATCGCGCTGTGCGCGAACGCCATGCAGATGACGCTGCAGTAAGCTCGGGGCGGCCGTCACACCGCCGGCGGTGCGCGCCCACCGACCATCAAGTCCGCATCGTCCCGGCCGATAATCGGCTCAGTCGCCGTCGCAGGAGCACGTCATGAGCCAAACCGTCACGCAGTCGATCCAGTTCAGGATCATCCTGGCTTTGGCCGTGGCCTTCCTGTCCGTGCTGACGGTCGCCACACTGTCGACGGCGCGCAACGAGCACGCGCTCGCCACCCGTATCGGCGAGGACAAGGCACGCGATCTGGCGCAGTCCTATTTCGACGGCCTCAACACCCTGATGCTGACCGGCACCATGGACCAGCACGAAAGCCTGCGTGCCAAGTTCCTGGCCCTGCCCGGCGTGCGCGAGGTACGCGTGGTGCACGCCCCGCAGGTACTCGACGGCGTCAGTACCCATACGGCACCGCCACGCGACGCGCTCGACGCCCGCGCCATCAAAGGCGAACAGGTCGCCGTGATCGAACCGGAGGCGGACGGGCGACGCGTCGTGTTCCTGATGCCGCTGCGGGCCAGCGAGAACTATCTGGGTACCAATTGCCTGTCCTGCCATCAGGTCGCCCCGGGCACCGTACTTGGCGCGGTGCGTGTCGACTACTCGCTGGCCGAGCTGGATGGCGAGATGCGCGACAACCTGGCGACGGTCGGCGCCATCAACGCCGGCCTGTCCTTGCTCGGCATCACCCTGGTGTTCGGACTGCTCCGCCGCATGGTCATCGGGCCGCTGCTGCGCATGCGCGACACGATGGCACTCATCGAACGTGACTCCGATCTCGGCCGCCGCCTGGCGCTGCCTTCGCGGGACGAGGTCGGCGCGCTGGCAGCAGCCATCGACGCCATGCTCGCCCGCTTCGCCACCAGCATCGGTCTGGTGCGGACCACATCCCACCGACTGGAGAACGCGGCGGAACAGGTCGCCACCGTCGCCGTTGCCACTGCCGAAGCGGCACACGCACAACTGCGCGAGACCGAAGCGACGGCCGAATCCCTGACCCACCTGAAGAGCTTCGCCGCCGAAGCTGCCGCCGGCGCGGCAAATACCGCGCAGGCATCCGTGGCCGCCGACCAGGAAGCCGGCAACAACACCCGCGTCACGCGCGAAGCCATCGGCGGCATACTGGCATTGGTCGAGGAGATTCGCGGCGCGGTCCAGGTCATCGAAGCCCTGGATCAACGCAGCCAAGAAGTCAGCAACGTGCTCGAAATCATCAAGGGCATCGCCGAACAGACCAATCTGCTCGCGCTCAACGCCGCCATCGAAGCCGCGCGCGCGGGCGAGATGGGCCGCGGCTTCGCCGTGGTCGCGGACGAGGTGCGCAAACTCGCCAATCTGTCACACGAATCCACCCGCAGTATCGAATCCATCGTCGGCCAACTGCGCAACGAAGCGCGCAACGCGGTCCAGACCATGGAGCACGCGCGCGACAGCGCCGTCGAGCACAGCAAGCGCCTGGAAGACGCGGTCGGCGGGCTGGACCGCATCGTCGCCCGGGTCGCGGAAATCCGCACCTTCAACGTGCGCATGGCCGAATCGGTTCGGACCCAGGAGAGCCTGACCGACGGCGTCGACCAGAACCTCGCCAGCATCGGCCGCATCGCCCAACGTACCGCCAGCGAGGCCGAACACACGCGTGGCGTCAGCGAGGAACTGGTGGTGCTGGCGCGGACGATGAACGAGGAAGTCAATCGCTTCCGCCTGGATGGCTGAGCCTGACCTGTCGGCGGCGTCACGCCTGCCGGCCTTGACGGCCGGCGTCGCTTCAAGCTTTAATACGCAGCTTCGTCGACCGGCACGTCGGTCGACCCGCGGGCCAGGTAGCTCAGTTGGTAGAGCAGCGGACTGAAAATCCGCGTGTCGGCAGTT
>CAYTRH010000159.1:0-6359 GCA_964440155.1 uncultured Thiobacillus sp.
ACGTCCCCTGCCTGAGTCCGTCCTCGTTGTCGAGGTGGGGGGGATGGACGCTTACCAACCCTCAGATTGGCCAATAATTTCAATCTTGATCATTGGCTCTTTTAATGGTTTAAAGGTGGGAGCAACCTTCGTCGTCCCGACTCCCGCTAGGCGCCCGCCCCTCACGCCATGCCCTCCGACGCCCAGCTCTACTACAAGAACAACCGCCTCAAACAACTGCGCGCCTTCTACCAGGTGGTGCGCTGTGGCAGCATTTCCAAAGCCGCCGAGAAGCTGTTTCTGTCGCAGCCGTCGGTATCGCTGCAGATCCAGGCACTGGAACGCGAACTGGAAGTGACGCTGTTCGAGCGTCGCGGCCCGCACCTCAAGCTCACGCCCGAGGGCGAGGCGCTGTTCCAGTTGTCGGAACCGCTGGTGGACGGCATCGACAAGTTGCATGAGAGCTTCGCCGCGCATTTCGGGCGTTTGGAATCGGGCGAGCTGAGGATCGGCGCCGGCGAGTCCACCATCCTGTACATCCTGCCGGAGCCGGTGCGCCGCTTCTTCGAGGCCTATCCCAAGGTGCAGCTCAAGCTGCACAACGTCACCGGCCGCGACGGTCTGAAGATGCTGCGCGCCGACGAGATCGACTTCGCGGTCGGCTCCATGCTGGAGGTGCCGGAGGACATCGAGTACCGGCCGGTGGTCAACTACGACCCGATGCTGATCACCCCGCTCGGCCATCCGCTGGCGCAGAAGGCCGCCGCCGGCGGGGAAGTCAGCCTGCAGGACGTCAGCCGTTACGGCCTCATCCTGCCCCCAAGCCACCTGTCCACCTGGCGCATCGTCAAGTACGTTTTCCAGCAGAACAACCTGACCTTCACCGTCACGCTGGAAGCCGGTGGCTGGGAAGTCATCAAGAAGTACGTCAGTCTGGGCATGGGCATCTCCATCGTCACCGACATCTGCCTGGAAGGCAGCGAAGCCCTGGCGCGCATCCCGCTCACCCGCTACTTCCCGCAGCGCAGTTACGGCCTGGTGCTGCGCCGTGGCCGCTTCGTGTCGCCGCAGGCGCGGCGCTTCGTCGACATCATGGAAGACGTGTTCGCGACCGGCTGAGGCGACGTCACGCTGCCACGCGTCCCCACCGGGCTATCGGTGCTCTCTCCCATTGAGACCGGTCAACAAATCCATTGCGAATCATGGCCTTCCGGCATCGCCCTGCTATACCGAAAGCAAGCGGGCCGCGCGCCCGCATGGCGACCGGAGGGCATCATGAAGCGACGCATCAAGCGCAGGGTGTTCCTGATGAGCATGGCCCTGGCGTCCGGGGCGTCGGCCAACGCCGTTGCGCGGGAGACACCCCTGCCCCATTTCGACACGGCATCGTTCACCGGCTCCGGCCATGCCTTCGGCATGGCCTCCGGCGAACGGCTGCCGTGGATCGACGAATCGCCGGCGCAAGGGCTGTTCGCCGGCCTGAAGCGCATGCCGGAGCGCCTGCATGGGCGCGCCGAATCGATGAAGCAGGCCGCCGGCGCGAAGGGCTGGCAGGTGCAGATGTTGCAACCGGAGAGCGGCCTGGTACACGGCCTGGAGAACCGGCTGAACCGGGGACTGCGCATCGGCGTGGCGTTGCGCGCGTCGTTCTGAACGACGCGCCACCCGATGTGTCGGGGCGGCCATGCCACGCCGCCATCCCCCCGCGACGACGACATCGACCGCAGTCATGTGAGACTGCATGCCCGAGCCCAGTCAGGAGGTTGTCCACCGCTGCGTGTCGATGAATCCGAACCCTCATATGCTGGGCGATCACGCACCCGGCGGTCGACGTTTCCGGTACACGTTGGGACGACCGGTTGAACCCTTCGGCCGTGCGTCACTCTCAAGCCGGAGCGTTCGGGTGTGAGCGTATACGGCATGTCGCACCATGCCGGCGTGACTTCTGGTGCAATACGCCACTGCACCCTACGACCATCCCCCGCGTATTCGCCAGAACAAACAGAAGGACGTGCGCATGCCCATGCCCCGCATTCCCCTCCCCGCACTGCTCCTCGTCGCGCTGCTCGCCGGCTGCGGGTCGGGCAAAGACCAACCCCCCGGCGGTCCCGGCGCGGGCGCCGGCGGCCCGCCGCCTCCCGAGGTGGAGGTGATCACCGTCGGCCACGGCACGGCCACGCTCACCCAGGATCTAACCGGCCGTCTGCAGGCCTGGCGCACGGCCCAGGTGCGCGCGCGGGTGGAGGGCATCGTCGAGCGCCGCCTGTTCACCGAGGGCGCGGACGTCCAGGCCGGCGCGACGCTGTTCCAGATCGACGCGCGCACCTACCGCGCAGCGCGTGACGCCGCCGCCGCCGACGTCGAGGCGGCGCGCCTGGTGCTGGAACGCTACGCGCCGCTGCTGGAGATCAAGGCGGTCAGCCAGCAGGAAGTGGACGCCGCGCGCGCGCGGCTGAAACAGGCCGAGGCACAACTGGCGCGCGCCGAGCTGGACCTGGAGAACACGCGCGTGCCCGCGCCCATCGCCGGGCGCATCGGCCGCGCCCTGATCACCGAAGGCGCGCTGGTCGGGCGCGGCGAGGCAACGCATCTGGCCACCATCGAACAGATCGAGCCGATCTACGCCGACTTCACCCAACCCGGCGCCGACCTGCTGCGCCTGCGCGCTGCACTGAAGGCGGGCAGGCTGAAGGCGAGCGACTCCGCACGCGTCGAGCTGATCCTGGCCGATGGCAGCGTGTATCCGCATGCCGGCCGCATCCTGTTCGCCGACCTGGCGGTGGAGCCGTCCACCGGCGCGGTCAATCTGCGCGCGCAATTCCCCAACCCGGACCGCGAACTGCTGCCGGGCATGTACGTGCGCATCCGCTTCCCGCAGGCGGTGATGGCCGATGCCATCCGCGTGCCGCAACGCGCGGTGCAGGCGGGGCCGCAGGGTCCGTTCGTGATGCTGGTGGACGCCGAGGGCAAGGCTGCGCCACGGCCGATCCGCACTGCCGGCATGGCCGGGACCGACTTCATCGTCAGCGACGGCCTCGAGGGCGGCGAGACGCTGATCGTCAACGGCCTGCAAAAGGCGCGTCCGGGCACGCCGGTCACCGTCAAACCGCTGGCCGCGCCGCCCGGTCCTGGCGCCGTCCCGTCGAAGCCGGCAGCCGGCGCGGGGGGCTGAGCCATGCCGCAATTCTTCATCGATCGCCCGGTGTTCGCCTGGGTGATCGCCATCCTCATCGTCTTCGCCGGCGCGCTGGCGCTGCGCGCGCTGCCGGTGACGCAATACCCGTCGGTGGCGCCGCCGGCGCTGGATATCACCATCACCTATCCGGGCGCCTCGGCGCAGGTGGTGGAGCAGAGCGCGGTGCAGTTGATCGAGCAGGAGATGAACGGCATCGAGAACCTGCTGTTCATGGATTCCAGCTCGCAGGTCGGCACCGGCCAGGTCACGCTGACTTTCGAACCCGGCACCGATATCCAGTTCGCCTCGGTGGAGGCGCAGAACCGCATCCGCCGGGTCGAGGCGCGTCTGCCCGACGAGGTGCGCCGCCTGGGCGTGACGGTGACGCGTGCCGGGCGCAATTTCATCATGGTGGTGGCCATGGCCTCGCCGGACGGCCGCTACGACGCCATCGATCTGGGCAGCTACGCCACTGCCAGCGTGCTGGAGCCGCTGCTGCGCGTGCCGGGCGTGGGCGAAGTGCTGCTGTTCGGCACCGAATATTCCATGCGCATCTGGCTCAAGCCGGATCGCCTGGAGGCGCTGGCGCTCACCCCCGGCGACGTCAGCCGCGCGGTGCGCGCGCAGAACACGCTGCTGCCGCTGGGTGAAGTCGGCCAGTTGCCGGCGCCGCCGGGGCAGGAGCTGAACGCGGTGATCGCCACACGCGGACGGCTCACCACGCCGGCGGAGTTCGGCGAGATCGTGGTGCGTGCCAACCCCGACGGCTCCAGCGTGCGTCTCAAAGACATCGCCCGCGTCGAACTCGGCGCGCAGGACTACGGCCGCATCGCCCGCCTCAACGGCCAGCCGGTGGCGGGCATGGCCATCCGCATCACGCCCGGCGCCAACGCGCTGGATACCGCGCGCGGCGTGCGCGCCAAGATGGCCGAACTGGCGCCCTACTTCCCCGAGGGCATGGACTGGGTGGTGCCTTACGACACCACGCGCTTCATCGAACTGTCCATCAAGGAAGTGGTGAAGACGCTGCTGGAAGCCGCCGTGCTGGTGGTACTGGTGATGTGGCTGTTCCTGGGCAACTGGCGGGTGACGCTGATTCCGGCAGTGGTGGTGCCGGTGTCACTGATGGGCGGCGTGCTCGGGTTGTACGCCTTCGGCTTCTCCATCAACGTGCTGACCCTGTTCGCCATGGTGCTGGCCATCGGCATCGTCGTCGACGACGCCATCGTCGTGGTCGAGAACGTCGAGCGCAATCTGCGCACGCACCGCCTGGAACCGCGCGCGGCGACGCGCCAGGCGATGCGCGAGATCACCGGCGCGATCATCGCCATTTCCCTGGTGCTGTCGGCGGTGTTCGTGCCCATGGCCTTCTTCGGCGGCTCCACCGGCGCCATCTACCGCCAGTTCGCGGTCACGCTGGCGGTGACCATGGCCTTCTCGGCGCTGCTGGCGCTGTCGCTCACCCCGGCGATGTGTGCCAGCCTGCTGAAGAAGCTGCACGACGGCCCGGAAAGGGGCTTCCACGGCTGGTTCAACCGCCAGTTCGAACGCACCACTCACGGCTACGTGGCCGGCGCCGGCTGGATGGCGCGCCGCCTGGGACGCTCACTGCTGCTGTACGCGGTGATCGTCGCGGCGGCGGGGTGGACCTATGCCAAGCTGCCGGGCAGCTTCCTTCCCGAGGAGGACCAGGGCTACATCATCACCGCCATGCAACTGCCGCCGGGCGCCACGCGCGAGCGCGCGCAGGCGGTGCTGGAGTCGGTGGAGCGCTACTACATGGCACAGCCGCAGGTCGACAAGGTGGTGGGTGTGCTCGGCTTCTCCTTCTTCGGCCGTGGCCAGAACATGGCGCTGTCCTTCGTGCGCCTGAAGGAATGGGACGAGCGGCGCGGCGAGGAGAACAGTGCCCGCGCCCTGGTGCGGCGCGCCAACATGGAGTTCTTCCGTATGAAACAGGCCATGCTGTTCGCCATCAACCCGCCGTCCATCCCCGAGCTGGCATCCGCCGGCGGCTTCGACTTTCGGTTGCAGGATCGTGGCGGCGTCGGCCGCGAGCGCCTGCTGGAAGCGCGCAACCAGGTGCTGGGCATGGCCGCCGCCGATGCGCGCCTGGCCGCCGTGCGCCCGGAAGGCCAGGATCCGGCGCCGCAACTGTTCCTCGACATCGACCGCGACAAGGCGGAAACCCTGGGCATCGCTGCTGCCGATCTGAACGAAACGCTGCAAGCGCTGCTGGGCGTCGCCTACATCAACGATTTCGTGCGTCAGGGGCGGGTGCTGCGCGTGCAGATGCAGGCCGAGGAAGCCACCCGCGCCAGTGAAACCGAGGTGATGCGCGTGGCCGTGCGCAACCGCGACGGCCGCATGGTGCGCCTGTCCGAGTTCGCGCGCGCCGAATGGCGTGCCGGCGCCGCCAAGCTGGACCGCTACAACGGCTTCCCGTCCACCAAGATCTCCGGCGCGCCGGCGCCCGGCGTGTCCAGCGGCGAGGCCATCGCCGCCATGGAGGAGATCGCGCGCAAACTGCCCGCCGGCATCGGCTTCGAATGGTCGGGTGTGTCCTACGAGGAAAAACTGTCCGGCCAACAGGCGCCGCTGTTGTTCGCGGTGTCGCTGCTGGTGGTGTTCCTGGTGCTGGCGGCGCTGTACGAGAGCTGGAGCATCCCGCTGGCGGTGATGCTGGCGGTGCCGCTCGGCGCCTTCGGCGCGCTGGTCGCGGTGGAACTGCGCGGTCTGCCCAACGACGTGTACTTCAAGGTCGGCCTGGTGGCCATCATCGGCCTGGCGGCGAAGAACGCCATCCTCATCGTCGAATTCGCGCGTCGCCTGGAAGACGAGGGCCGCGAGCGCATCGCCGCCGTGCTGGAAGCCTGCCGCCTGCGTCTGCGCCCCATCGTCATGACCTCGTTGGCCTTCATCGCTGGCGTCACCCCGCTGGCCGTCTCCACCGGCGCCGGCGCGGAAAGCCGGCACGCCATCGGCACCGGCGTCATCGGCGGCATGCTGGCGGCGACGCTCCTGGCCATCTTCCTGGTGCCGGTGTTCTACCTGCTGGTACGGCGCCTGTTCCCCGGCCACGCGCGGGTACATCGGGAGAACGACGATGCGTAAGGCGATCCTGCTGCCGACACTGGCGCTGCTGGCCGGCTGCGCCGCCACCACCCCGCACGAACGCCCGCCGGCGCCGCTGCCGACACAATGG
>CAYTRH010000160.1:0-6357 GCA_964440155.1 uncultured Thiobacillus sp.
GGGTGAAAGCAGCGCAGGGTGGCCGTGTGGTGGGAGGGTGGGAAGATGGGGGGGGTGGACGCTTACACCGGGTCGCCACCTCCGGGCAGTTGCCGACGCCAACCGGCGCGGCTAAGTCCTTCTCACGGCAAGGACAGGCCCAAGGAGTCCTCCACGGGTACCGGGCAAAAAGTAGAGAACAGAGAGGCCAGAGAGACCACGAGGGAGGCCACGCGCAAGGGGTGCACCCGCAAGACCCCGCCGCAAAACCGCGCCAACACACGGGGAACGCGCAAGAAATAAGGCCAACCGATAAGGGTTGGCCTTGGGTGATTGGTGGCGGAACACGGAACCGAACCCGCGTCCGCAATCCGAGCCAGATGGTAACGCCTTGGCCTTGAGGGCGTGCTTTCGATCAATTGGGTGTGATCAGCTGCCCGATGAATGCGACGCTACCGTCTCGCCGGATAGCGCAGCAGTCGTGAGCTCCGCCAGCCCTTCACGTAGCGCCCGGCCTGCGCCGGGTGGAAGCTGGGCCTCCAGCAGGGCGTGACTCTTGCGCCAGATCCCGACAGCTTCTCGCATCAACGCCACGCCCGAAGACGAGATGCGCAGCCGCTTCGAGCGGCCATCTAGCGGGTCGCGTTCCATTGTGATGAGCCCACGTCGCTCCAGCACCTTCGCGGCCGCGCTCAGCGTCGAGGGCTCCATCGCCAGGAACTCGGCCAGTTGCCCCATCGGCGGCGGATCGGGCTGGTTTAGCGCCATCAACAGCGAGAACTGGCCATTGGTCAGCCCCGTCGGTTTGAGTGCCTGGTCGAAGTGCCGCGCCAGCCGGCGCGCCGCACGCTGCGCCGCCAGGCACAGGCAGGTGTCGCGCACGTGAAGCACCGTCTCGCGCGGCAGCAGCTTGACAGTTCCCTTTTTTGCCACAATAGTTTGATATCAAAGTTTAGTGAAGACTCTACTCTGTTCGAAAGGTGCCATCAATGACCTCACCCAACCCGATGCAAGGCGTGCTGCCCTATCTCTTCATGGCCGGCCGTACCGCCGAGGCCATGGACTTCTACGCACGCGCGTTCGGTGCAGAAGACATCGGCCGCATGCCCTTCGACGACGGAACCGAACGCCTGATACACGGCCAGGTGCTGATCAACGGCGGTGCACTGATGATGACCGACAACGGCATGAACCCGGGCGGCGCGGACAACGCGCACATCCAGCCCAATTTCGGGCATCTGCAGCTGGTGGTCGACGATGGCCGCGCGTGGTGGGCGCGAGCCACCGCTGCCGGCTGCACCGTACTTGCGCCCTACGAGCGCCAACCCTGGGGCGATGACTGGGGGCTGTTGCAGGATCCCTTCGGACTCAAGTGGGGAATCATGCAGGACGGCTTGGTCGAACCGCGGGCGACCTGAGGATTCCGCGCGAACCCACTGCGCCCCGAATCAGAAGGGGCGCGACGATCCGATCATCAACTGAAGAGGAGAGAACCCGTGATACCCAAGAACACCATCTGCGTCTGGTACGACACCGAAGCCGAGGCGGCGGCGCGTTTCTACGCCTCGGTCTTCCCCGACAGCGAAGTGCAGCAGGTGATCCGTTCGCCGATGGATAACCCCGGCAACAAGGCGGGCGACGTGCTGGTGGTGCGATTCACGGTCTGCGGCATTCCCTGCATCGGGCTCAACGGCGGGCCGATGTTTCCACATACCGAGGCGTTCTCGTTCCAGATCGCCACCGACACGCAGGAGGAAACCGACCGCTACTGGAACGCCATCGTCGGCAACGGCGGGAAGGAAAGCGAATGCGGCTGGTGCAAGGACCGCTGGGGCGTGAACTGGCAGATCACCCCGCGCACGCTGACCGAGGCGCTGGCGGCCGGTGGCGCGGAGGCCGAGCGCGCCTTCGCGGCGACGATGACCATGCGCAAGATCGACGTGGCGGCGATCGATGCCGCGAGGCGGGGGTGAGGCAGGGTGCGGGGCAAGACTCTCTACGCTAACGGCCAGCCCATGTTCCGGCAGGATGGCGAAACACTGACTTGGTTCTTCAAGACCGGGCGCAGAAAGGCGGAAGGCACGTCCATCAACGGTGTCATGCAGGGCGAATGGCTATTCTGGCGCGAGACGGGCGAGCTCTGGCAGGTCGGCCACTTCCGGGACGGCGTAAAGCATGGCGAATGGCTGCGCTACACCCGCGACGGCTCGGAGGAAAAGCGCGAGCGCTTCGAAAACGGCAAGGCGATCAAAGCACGCCGACCAACTTGAGTTGACCGCATGTCGATTCCAGGCATCTTCGGACGGTGTCGACCACCGGGCAGTGGCGCGAAACCGAAGGATGGACTTCGCGGCTCGTTACCGAACTCGATGGCACCCATTTTCATCACCCGGAAACGCCGATGTCACTTACGAACCATCCGATCGATCGAGCCACGCACCTCGGCCGGAACAGCACGATGAACGCGCACATTCCAGATTTCCTGATCGAACTCGAGGAGGCCTTCAACCGGGCCATGGTTTCCAATGATGTCGAGCAGATTGCGCGTTGCATCACCGACGACTGGATCCTGGTCACCCCGGAAGCCGGGCCGATCCCCCGCAGCCGCCTGCTCGAGGTCATCGCTTCGGGGATGCTCACGCACGCCACCATGACAAAAACCGCCACCCATGCCTAGGTCTCGGGGGACGTCGCCTGGGTGACCGGCCGGGGCCAGAACACCGGGACCTTCCGCGGCGCACCGATCGCGGCCGACGAGTACGTCACCGACATCTACCGACGCGAGAACGGCCAGTGGCGCTGCATGCTCACCCATCTCACTCCGGCCAAGCCGTCGGTGGCTCTGACAGATACCTGAGGACAACATGGCACTCACATCCTCTCCGATCGCACGTGCGACCATGCTCATTCGCCGGCCGGTGACCGAAGTCTTCAATGCCTTCGTCGATCCGGCCGTGACCACCAAGTTCTGGTTCTCGCGCGCCAGCGGCCGCCTTGAGATCGGTGCCACCGTGACCTGGTACTGGGATCACTATGGCCTTTCGGGTGAGGTGACCGTCACGGCCCTGGAGCCCAACCGCCGTCTCGCCATTGTCTGGCCAACGCCCGTCGAATGGACTTTCACGCCCCGAGAGGATGGCACCTTCGTGTCCATCGTCGCCTCGGGCTTTACCGGCACGGACGATGAACAGGTGGCCCAGGCGCTCGATTCGACCGAGGGATTCAACCTCGTCATCTCCGCCTGCAAGGCTTGGTTGGAGCATGGCATCGAACTGCGACTGGTCACCGACAAACACCCGGCGGGAATGACTAGCGGCGAATGAACGGAATGTTCATCGGAATGGCGCGATCATGACCGAGCCGATGGTCGTGCTCAGTGAGCACATCGCCGCACCGATTGAACGTGTCTGGGCATGCCTGACTGACCGTCGTGCTATTCGGCGCTGGTTCGGCCCCCATATGCGGCTCGACGCGCGACCAGGTGGCTGGTTCACGGAGGTCTGGCGCGACGGCGTCCGGACTGTGACGACCACGGGACGAGTACTCCACATAACGCCTCCAAGCAGCCTTGTCCTGTCGTGGCGTGACGAGGACTGGTCGGCCGACACGAAGGTTTCCATCACGCTTGACCCATTAGATCAATCGACGCATCTGCGGCTCGTCCACTCTGGATGGCTAACCCTGGGGGCCGAAGCACTTGCTCTTGCCGAAGCTCACCGAGCTGGTTGGCGCATCCACCTGGAGTCATTGCGCCGTTTCGTAGAAGAACGGCTGGGTGCGCGTGCGAACTGACCAGTGTCCTTCGTGTGTTGATCCGCTACTTTCGGTTGGCGCAGTTTCCCCTTCGCCGCCACTGGCTGCCTACGTCGCTCATTACTGGTTCAACCTCGGGCCAGCTGAGGCGACGACCGTGCTGCTTCCCGAGGGCTGCATCGACGTAGTGTTGGAGCAGACCTGGCAGCGGACGCGAGTGACGGTCTACGGTTCGGTGACGGCGCGCACAACACTCGCGCTCACGCCCGGCGCACGCTACGTCGGTGTCCAGTTCCGCCCAGCGGCCACGCGCCATTTCCTGGATGTTGCGGCGCATGTGCTCACAGACTGCGCACTCGACGGGCATGGCATCGTGCGGTGGGACATGGCACCGGTGCTCGACGCACGTGACCCGCGTGAGGCAATTGTCCGCCTGGACGCAGCCTTAGGTCGCCACCTCGCGCGAGTACAACCTGAATCGTCACGCATCGATCGTCTGGTCGCTACGCTCGAAGCCGCACACGGCAGGCTTCGCATCGACGATCTGGCGCACCGGTTCGGCGTGAGTCGCCGTCAGCTCGAGCGGGATTTTCTCGATACTGTGGGACTTGCCCCCAAGGCCTTTGCCGACATCCTCCGCTTCTGCCATGCATCCAGGCTTGTCAGCGCCCGCCTACCTTTGGCCCTTGCGGCGCAATATGCGGGCTACGCGGATCAGTCGCACCTGACGCGTGAGTTCCGGCGCTTTGCCGGGCTCACGCCCACCGCATACGCCCGTGGCGATGTCGCATTTCTTCAAGACAGCAAAGTGCTGATCGATGACGATGATGGCTTTCCATTTGTTGAGGAGCCATTGCCGTGAAACTGTGGACTGGGGTCGTCACCGAAGCCGTCGAAGCCTCGCGGGATTTCTACGTGCGCCTGTTCGGCGCGCGTGTTGTCTACGAAGGTGAAGACAGCTGGATCGTACTGCTCGCGCTGGGCGAGAGCGAACTGGGCTTCATGCGCCCAGGCCTGGAAAGTCAAGCGCCTATCTTTCGTCCGACGTTCGGCGGTCAGGGGGTATGGATCGCCATCGAAGTCGAGGATGCCCGGGCCGAGCAGGCACGTTTGACGTCGCTCGGTGTGCCCATCGAAGTTCCGCTGCGCGACGAACCCTGGGGCGACCGTCACTTTGCCGTGCGCGACCCCAATGGCATCGGGGTGGACATCGTCGAGCGGCTGGCGCAATGAGCATGGCCTGGCTGACACTGCTGATCGCGGGGCTCTTTGAGACTGGATGGGCGATTGGATTGAAGTACGCAGAGGGATTTACCCGCCTGTGGCCCAGTATCTGGACGGTTCTCTCGATGATCGTGAGTCTTGGTCTTCTTGGTATCGCGATGCGAACGCTCCCGGTGGGCACGGCCTACGCGGTCTGGGTGGGTGTGGGCGCAGTGGGCACGGTGTTACTGGGTATCGCCCTGTTCGCGGAGCCGGTCAATCCGGGGCGGCTCGTGAGCGTTGGTCTCATCATCGCCGGCATCGTGGGTCTAAAGCTTTCAAGCCCCGCCTGAATCGAACTTCAAAAAGGAGAACAACACTGTGAGCAAGGTATTCGTGAACATCGCCCTGAGCCTCGATGGCTTCATGGCGCCCGAGGGCATGACGATGGAGCATTTCAACGACCCCGGCTACAAGGACTGGGGCGCCAAATGGGGTGCACTCATGGGATGGGCACTCGAGCAGCGCTATCTGCGCGAAAAACTGAAGTTCGGCGAAGGTGGCGAGACCGGACCGATCAATGATCACGTGCGCCACACTTTCGAGCGCACCGGCGCACACATCATGGGCAAACGCATGTTCGATGGCGGCGAGCTGGGCTGGCCGGAGGATGCGCCATTCCACACGCCGGTCTATGTGCTCACGCATCAAAGGCGTGAACCCTGGGTGCGCCCAGGCGGCACCGTTTTCCATTTTGTGAACGATGGGCCGGAGGCCGCGCTGGCCTTGGCGCGCGAGGCAGCGGGTGGGCGTGATATCCGCATCTCCGGTGGCGCTGAGACGATTCAGCAGTACCTGAATCTCGGCGTTGTGGACGAACTGGAGATTGCGCTTGCGCCGGTGCTCTTCGGCGGCGGCCGCCGGCTTTTCGAGCAGCTTGCCGACCCCCTGCCCGCGTTTCGAATCGAGGACGTGCTGCATCACGACAAGGCCACTTTGTTGCGGTACACCCGCACGTAAGCGCGGTCTAGATCATTAGCTCAATTAGGAGAGTACCCATGCAAAAGATCACTGTAGAGACGTCCATCGCAGCACCTCTCGAGACCGTCTGGCATTCCTACACTTCACCAACTGACATCGTGAAGTGGAATGCAGCGTCGGACGATTGGCATTGCCCGCGCGCCGAGGCCGATCTGCGCGAAGGCGGCACGTTCTGTTTTCGAATGGAGGCGCGCGATGGCTCGCAAGGTTTCGATTTCGAAGGGGTGTACACCCGCATCGAGCCCATGCGCAGTCTCGAGTACCGCTTCGGCGATCGGCATGCGCGCGTCGACTTCGAGACGACTGCGTCCGGAACTCGGGTACGGGTAATGTTCGACCCCGAGAACCAGTTTCCGCTCGAGATGCAGCGCGCGGGCTGGC
>CAYTRH010000161.1:0-6330 GCA_964440155.1 uncultured Thiobacillus sp.
GATCATGAGGTCCGCGGCATGGAACATGTCGGGGTACTTGAGCGGCTTGTCCTCGCCTTCCGTCACCGACAGGATCACCACCTTGTCCGCCTCGCCCAGGTCGAACGCCGCCGGGCACACCAGATTGCCGACGTTCTCGATCATCAGCAGGCTGTCCTGCGCCGGCCGCAGGCGTTCGAGCGCATGGCCGACCATGTGCGCGTCCAGGTGGCAGCCCTTGCCGGTGTTGACCTGGATGGCCGGCGCGCCGGTGGCGCGGATGCGGTCGGCGTCCTGGCTGGTCTGCTGGTCGCCCTCGATCACGGCGATCGGCAGTTCGCCGCGCAACGCCTCGATGGTGCGCACCAGCAGCGTGGTCTTGCCGGAACCGGGGCTGGATACCAGGTTGACGGCGAAGATGCCGCGTTCGCCGAGCGTGCGCCGGTTGTCGGCGGCATAGGCATCATTCTTGCCGAGGATGTCGCGCTCGATGCGCACCATGCGTTCCTGGCTTAGTCCGGGCGCGTGCGCGCGGGCCGGACCCAGCCCGTAGTGCAGGTCGCCGGCATGGTCGTGATCGTGCGCCGGGATCAGGCCATGCGCGTCATGGCCGTGCAATTCCCGTTCATCGTGCGCGTGATCGTGATCGAGGTGCGCATGGTTGTGCACGTGGCCATGGGCATGGCGGTGCACGGTGCCGTCGGCGTGGACGTGTTCATGCTCATGTTCATGAACGTGTTCGTGCGCATGTTCGTGGGCATGCGTGTGCGCCTCGCCTTCGATGCGTGTTTCACCCTGGCCACAACCGCAAACGGTACACATGACGAAGTCCTTTCCAGAAGACTATTCCAGCAGCACGTCCTTGACCCGCATGTCCCGGCCGGCGGTGGCCGTGACCTGGTAGGCGCCACAGCGCGGGCAGGGGTCGTAGAGCTGCGCGATCTCGACCTCGTTCGCGCAGGCCAGGCACCAGCCGCGTCCCGGTACGCGTTCGATCGACACGCGGGCGTCGGCCGCGACGCCGTCGTGCAGGATCGCGTCCAGACAGAATCTCAACGCATCCACCTCGACGCCAGCCAGCGCGCCGATCTCCAGCGTGATCTCCAGCACGCGGGTGGCACCCTGAGCGCGCGCGGTGTCCTCGACGATGTCCAGGATGCCCTCGGCGAGGGACATTTCATGCATGGTATTGGCCCATTCCGGCCCGACCCGGTCAATGCGGCTACTCTACACCGTTCCATGATCTGCGGTGATGGTCCGGGTGCGGCGGTGCTACCATTGTGCCGCGGGCGACGGCGTCGCCCCACGTCCGCATAGCCATGCAGGGGAGCCTCCACATGATGCATCAGACCACGGCCAGCCACGCCGGCGATGTCGTGCCCCCCCGCATCGTGCCGGTGTTGGCCGGCGGCGGTACGCGTCTGCCGGCCCATGTCGGCGTGCTCGCCGCCTTGCGCGATCTGGGCTACCAGTACCGTCACCTGGTCGGCGTTTCCGGCGGCAGCGTGGTGGCCTCGCTCGCCGCCGCCGGAGTCGGCATCGAACGGCTGGGCCAGTTGTTCCGCGACATCGACTTCGGCCGTTTTCGCGGCCATTCGCTGGTCAACCTGCTGATGCGCGGCGGCCTGTCCGACGGCCGCGTGTTCGAGCGCTGGTTGCACGAGGAGCTGAGCGGCGCCCGTTTCGCCGATCTGCCCGTCGATCTGCACGTCGTCGCCACCGATGTGCGTTCCGCCCAGCCGGTGGTGTTCGACCGTCACACCAGCCCCGACCTGCCGGTGGCGCGCGCGGTGCTGTATTCCATCTCCATACCGCTGCTGTTCCCGTTCCACCATCACGACCGTCACGTGCTGGTGGATGGCAGCATCCTCGCCGAGGACGGCCTGTTCCGCGACTGGGCCGGCGATCACACGCCGGTGGTGTGCTTCCGGCTGCGCGACAACCGTATCGCCAACGAGCATCCCGCGCGCCGGGTGCTGCCGCTGGCCGATTATCTGTTCATGCTGATCCGCACCTTCATGACCACATTGTCGCGCGAGTATCTGAGCGAAGCGCTTTGGCTCAACACTGTGCTGATCGAGACCGAGGGTATGTCGCCGCTGGAATTCCACATGACCCTGGAACAGAAGAACCGTCTGTACCAGACCGGCTATGCCGCCACCCGCGACTACCTGCCGGTCAAGCTGGCGCGCATGGCGCAGGCGGCGCGCTAGAATCGCTCCGGCACGCACGGGAAGCAACGCCATGACACTTGCACAGCGCACGCCTCGCCTGAGCGCCGCGGAATACCTGGACATGGAGACCGCCGCCAGCGTCAAGCACGAATACCTGGATGGCGAGGTCTACGCCGTGTCCGGTGCCAGCGAGCGCCACAACCGCATCGCCCTGAACGCCGCATTTCATCTGCGCGCCGCAGCGCGCGGCGGCACCTGCGGCGTCTACATCGCCGACATGAAGCTGCGCGTCGACGCCAGCAACAGTTTCTACTATCCCGACGTGATGATGGCCTGCCAGGCGGACGACGACCACCCGTTGTACAAGCGCGCGCCGTGCATCCTGGTGGAGGTGCTGTCGCCCTCCACCGTTGCCATCGACCGGCGCGAGAAGTGGCTGGCCTATCGCCAACTGCCCAGCCTCGCCGCCTATCTGCTGGTGGATGCCGAACGGCGTGCGGTCGAGTACTACCAGCGCGACGAAACCGGCGCCTGGCGGCAGGGGGTCATGGACGAAGACGAAGTGGTCACCTTTCGCTGCGGTGCGCTCGCCATCGCGTTGTCGCTCGACGATCTGTACGAGGACGTGCGTTTTTCCTGACCCCGTGCCTGCGGCGTGGAATGTGCCCACACGGCTCGCATGGTTGTCCGGCATGCGTGTGCCGGGTATAGTCCCGGCCGCCATCGTCCCCGTGGGAGAGCGTTCCGCTAGTGCGGAACCGCCGAAGGCGCAAGCCACCCAATACCGCTCAGGCACCCAGGACCGCGGGGATCGGGCAACTCTGGAGAGCGCCGCGGACGCGGCCACCGATGGGGCAAATCTCTCAGGTACCGGGACGGAGGGGTGAAACGCGGCGTGTCGACGCCGCGTGCCGAGCAACCATCGATTCGCCGCCCCATGCACGCCGCAACCCGCAACGTCACCCGCATGCCCGTGTGGATTCGTCAGAATCTGGGGCGCGATGCGCATTTCCCGTCCACCGCGCGCGCCGTGCATGGCCATCGCCTGCACACCGTGTGCGAGGAGGCCCGCTGCCCCAATCGCGGCGAATGCTGGAGCCGCGGCACCGCGACCTTCATGTTGCTGGGCGACACCTGCACGCGCGCCTGCGCCTTCTGCTCGGTACGGACCGGCCGGCCGGCGCCGGTGGATGCCGACGAGCCGCGGCGCGTCGCCCAGGCTTGCATCGATCTCGGCCTGGATTTCGTGGTGCTGACCTCGGTCAATCGCGATGATCTCGACGACGGCGGCGCCGGCGCCTTCGCCGCCTGCCTGCGTGCGTTGCGTACGCGGCGCGCCGACATCGGCGTCGAGTTTCTCACCCCGGATTTTCGCGGCGTGCAGGACGCTGCCGCCGGTTTGTTCGCCGCCACGCTGGCCGAACTGCCGGCCACGGCGCGGCGCGACCTGATCTGGGGCCACAATGTCGAAACCGTGCCGCGCCTGTACCGCAGCGCGCGCAAAGGGGCGCGCTACCAGCGCTCGCTGGACCTGTTGGGACTGGCAGCGCGCCAGCCCGGCGTCGAGGCCAAGTCGGCGCTGATGCTGGGTTTGGGCGAGACGCGCGCCGAGGTGCTGGCCACGCTGGCGGATCTGCGCGCCGTGGGCGTGAGCCGGCTGGTGCTGGGCCAGTATCTGCGTCCCGGTCTGGACAGTCTGCCGGTGGTGGAATATCTGCCGCCGCAGGTATTCGCTGCCTACGAACACGAAGCGCGCGCCATGGGCTTCACCTGGGTCAAGGCCGGGCCGCTGGTGCGCAGTTCCTATCACGCCGACGAGGTGCAAAGGCATGGCTGAACTGAAACAAACCCCGCTCAACGCGCGTCACCGCGAGGCCCATGCCAGGCTGGTCGATTTCTCCGGCTGGGAGATGCCGCTGCACTATGGTTCGCAACTCGATGAGCATCACGCGGTGCGCAACGACGCCGGCATGTTCGACGTATCGCACATGTTGCCGGTGGACCTGCGTGGCGAGGGTGCGCGTGCCTTCCTGTCGCGCCTTCTGGCCAATGACGTCGACAAGCTGAAGACCAGCGGACGTGCGCTGTATTCCTGCATGTTGCACGAGGGCGGCGGCGTGATCGACGACCTGATCGTCTATTTCCTGCACGAGTCATGGTTCCGGCTGGTGCTCAATGCCGGCTGCGCCGACAAGGATCTGGCCTGGATCGAAACCTGGCGTGACCGGCTCGCACCCGACTTGCAGGTGTTGCCGCGGCGCGATCTGGCCATGATCGCGGTGCAGGGGCCGCAGGCGCCGGCGCGCCTGTGGCAGGCCATGCCCGGCACGCGCCAGCTGGCCGAGCCGCTCAAGCCGTTCAACGCGGTGGTGGTGGGCGAGATGCTGGTGGCGCGCACCGGCTACACCGGCGAGGATGGTTTCGAGATCATGCTGCCGGCCAAGCCCGCACCCTACTTCTGGCAGGCGCTGCTGGAGGCCGGCGTGCGCCCGTGCGGTCTGGGCGCACGCGATACGCTGCGCCTGGAGGCCGGCATGAACCTGTACGGCCAGGACATGGACGAATCCACCACCCCGTTTGAATCCGGTCTGGGCTGGACCGTCGCGCTCGCCGGCGAGCGCGACTTCATCGGTCGTGACGCGCTGCTGCGCCTGCCGCGTGCGCGCGACCTGGTGGGGCTCAAGCTGCTCGAACGCGGCGTGCTGCGTGCGCATCAGCCGGTATTCACCCGTCTGGGTGAGGGCGAGATCACCAGCGGCGGCTTCGCGCCGACGTTGAATGCCTCCATCGCCTTCGCGCGTTTGCCCGCCGGCGTGGCGCCGGGCGATACCGTGCAGGTGGAGATCCGCGGGCGGCGGCTCGAGGCCGCCGTGGTCAAGCCGCCGTTCGCGCGCCACGGCCGCGCGCTGGTGTAAAGTCGGCGCACTTCCCTCCCAACTTCACCGTATCGCCACAGGAGTACCCACGATGTCCAATATCCCCGCCGATCTGCGCTACGCCAAGAGCCATGAATGGGCGCGCCTGGAGGCTGACGGCAGCGTCACCGTCGGCATCACCCATCACGCCCAGGAATTGCTGGGCGACATGGTGTTCGTGGAGAACCCGACGGTCGGGCGCAGGCTCGCGGCCGGCGAGGAGTGCGCCGTGGTGGAGTCGGTCAAGGCTGCCTCGGACGTGTACGCGCCCATCGCCGGTGAGGTGGTGGCGAGCAACGCCGAAGTGGAGAGCGCGCCGGAAATCATCAACCAGGACGCCTACGCCGCCTGGATGTTCCGGGTGAAGCCCGACGACGTTGCCGAGCTCGACAATCTGATGGATGCCGATGCCTACCAGGCTTTCGTCGCTGCCGAAGCCCACTGACCGGAGCGCGCCACGGCGGGCCGCTGCCGGCCGTTCCCCGTCCATCGCCCGCCATCACTGATTGCCGTCCCATGCCTTTCATTCCCCATACCCAGGCGGACATCGACGCCATGCTGGCGAGCATCGGCGCGCCTTCGATCGATGCGCTGTTCGACGAGATACCGGCCGAACTGATGTGCGCCGGCCTGCCCGGACTGCCCGCCGGCCTGACGGAGATGGCGGTGACCCGTCTGGCGCAGGAGCGCGCCGGGCGTGATGGCCATTACACCTGCTTCGTCGGCGCCGGTGCCTATGAGCACCACATCCCGGCCGCAGTCTGGCAGATCGTCACCCGCGGCGAGTTCTACTCCGCCTATACGCCTTACCAGGCCGAGGCCAGCCAGGGCACGCTGCAACTGCTGTACGAATTCCAGAGCATGATGGTCGGGCTCACCGCTCTGGATATCGCCAACGCCTCGTTGTACGACGGTGCGACCGCGCTGGCCGAGGCCGTGCTGATGGCGGTGCGCGCCGACAAGGCTGGACGCCGCCGCGTGCTGGTGCCGGCCAGCGTGCATCCGCGCTATGTCGCAGTGGCGCGCGCCACCGTGCGCCATCAGGGTATCGAACTGGTCAGCGTGCCGTGGTGCCCGCAACGCGGACATACCCGCTTGGAGGCGCTGGACGCGCTGGCTGCCTCCGGTGCCGCCGCGCTGGTGGTGCCGCAGCCCAATTTCTTCGGCGTGCTGGAACCAGTGGATGCGCTGGTGGATTGGGCGCACGCCCAGGGCATGCTGGCCATCGCCGTGGTCAACCCGCTGGCGCTGGCGCTGCTGCG